>JAYVYQ010000089.1:0-12667 GCA_043784125.1 Afipia sp. | reverse complement strand
GTGAAGCCGCCCGACCGTGTCGGAGCCGTCGAGATCGGCGAGGGTGCGCGCCACCCGAAGCACACGATGATAGCCGCGCGCCGATAATCTCATCGTGTCGGAGGCGTCGCGCAGAAGTTTCATTCCGGACGCATCGGGCCGGGCGATGTCTTCGAGCGCGGCGGCGGGGGCTTCCGCATTGGTGCGGACTTTATGCAGGCCCATCGCCTGATACCGCGCGAGTTGAATGTGTCGCGCAATTGCCACGCGCGCCGCAACTTCGGCAGAGCCTTCGGACGGCGGCGGCAGGATCAGATCGGACGCACTCACCGCAGGCACTTCGATGCGCAGATCGATGCGATCCATCAGCGGGCCTGAGATGCGCCCCTGATAGTCGCCGATGCAGCGATCAATGCGACCGCGCTTGCAGGAATAACCCGGCTCGTAAGCGTGGCCGCAGCGGCACGGGTTCATCGCGGCGACCAGCATGAAGCGCGCGGGATAAGTGACGCGATGATTGGCGCGCGATACCGCGACCTCGCCGTTCTCCAAAGGCTGCCGCAGCGAATCCAAAACGCGCGCGTCGAACTCCGGCAACTCGTCGAGAAACAAAACGCCGTTATGCGCCAGCGAAATCTCGCCGGGTCGCGCGCGCATGCCGCCGCCGGTGAGCGCCGCCATGCTGGCCGAATGATGCGGCGCTCGAAATGGGCGCTGCGATGTCAGCGCGCCGCCTTGAATCTCGCCCGCGACCGAAGCAATCATGGAAATTTCCAGCAACTCGGAAGGCGACAGCGGCGGCAGGATCGACGGTAGGCGCGATGCCAGCATAGATTTGCCGGCACCGGGCGAGCCGATCATCAGCAGATGATGTCCGCCCGCGGCGGCGATCTCCAACGCGCGCTTGGCGCTTTCCTGACCCTTGATGTCGCGCAGATCGAGCATCGTGGATTTATGTTCGGTGATTTTCGGCTGCGGCCGCGACAAAACCTGCGTGCCTTTGAAGTGGTTGGCGATTTGAATCAGCGACGAGGCCGCGACAATTTGCAGATCCGGACTGGCCCACGCGGCTTCCGCGCCGCAGGCCGCCGGACAGATCAAACCTTCGTCACGCGAATTGGCACCGATGGCGGCGGGTAAAACTCCCGCGACTGGCGCAATCGATCCATCAAGACCCAATTCGCCCAGCACGGTGAAATCGGACAGCGCGTCCGGCGGAATCGCCCCGATGGCAGCCATCAGTCCGAGCGCAATCGGCAGATCGTAATGACTGCCTTCCTTCGGCAGATCGGCGGGTGCGAGATTGACGGTGATGCGGCGCGCTGGAAGCGCCAGACCTGAAGCGATCAGCGCTGAGCGCACCCGTTCGCGTGCTTCGGATACGGCCTTGTCGGGCAGTCGACGATGGTGAAAGCGGGGAGACCCGGCGCGACCTGAACCTGCACGTCCACCGCGCGGGCGTCGATGCCCTCAAACGCGACCGTGGATACGCGCTGAACCATTCCGTCCCCGTTTGCTGTCCTCGTCCCGCCAAAAGCCGAGCAGGAACTATTTGGGACGCCAAGAACATTTAGGGAACATAACGGGAGAACAATGTGGGCTGGCCGCGCGCAAGCGACTCAGGAATTCGACGCCACCAGCCGCACTTCGACGTCCGGCACCAGCGTCACGTCCGGCATCTCGACAGTCTTGGGCCGGATCTTGAGCCCGAACACATGAGGGAAACGCATGATTTCTAGATGGAAGTCCTTGATGTCGATGGCGGTCACGGCGGCGGATTTCGGCGCGTAAAGCCGCGCCCACAGATCGACCCCGGCAAACTGCGGCAGTTTGTTGAGGCGCAGATTGCCGATGCTGCCGGTGAAATTCAGAACCTCACGCGCGCGGTCGTTCATCATCACCACCCAGCCGTCGGTGGCGTGGCCGACATCGTTGACGATAGGGCAGGCGATCATCATGGCGTCGGGCGCGGTACGAAACAGCTGGTCGTAGACTTCGGTCTGGTGGCTGATGAGTTCCGAATAGACTACCAGAATCACCGCGCCATCGGCGATTTTGATCGGCAACACGAGGCGTTGCCAAAGCTGGCCGCCCTGCGAGCGGGTGCCGGTAAAGCGCAAAAATGTCGGCGTCAGTTTTTTCGCGGTCTGGCGATAGACGTCTGCGAAAGCGGGCGCGAGCGGATTGTCGCTTTGCGAAATCAGCGTGCCGGCAAGATTGCGGCCGGCGGCGGCCTGCATGGCCTGGCCGATATACATGTAAACGAAGTCGTCGCCGACGCTCATCATGTAGGTCGAGTTGGCGCGAAGATCGTAGCTGCATTCCTCAGTCAGGCGCTGAAGAGTCAGATCATTGGTGGAATGGAGGGTTTTCCATTTGGCCCACAGGAATTCCATCGCGGCTGTCGCAAGCTCGCGCGGAATCGACGTGCCGTTGAATACCTCAAGAGCCATAGCCAGCCTGTCTGGTGCCTAAGTACCGCGCAACTTGTCGTTGCGTGGAACCCGACCGTCAAACAGATTGGCGGAATGTGGTCAGCAATTGATTAAACAAAGCCGGTTATCGCACCGCGAAATCAGCGGCGTTTGGTCTCGATGCAGTCCCAGATGATCGCCGCCACGTCCGGGCCGCCGAGTTTGGCGATAGCGCGGATGCCGGTGGGGGAGGTGACGTTGATTTCGGTGAGATTGCCGTCGATCACGTCGATGCCGACGAACAGCAGACCCATCTGCCGCAAGGCCGGTCCGAGCCGCTTGCAGATTTCAATCTCGCGGGCCGACAGATCGGTGGCTTTCGCAGCACCCCCGCGCACCATGTTGGAGCGCAGATCGTCCTCGGCCGGGACGCGATTGACCGCGCCCGCGAATTCGCCGTCCACCAGAATGATGCGCTTGTCGCCGTGTTTGACGTTGGGAAGAAATTTCTGGATCACCCATGGCTCGCGGAACGTCACCGCGAACATGTCATAGAGCGAACCGAAATTCATGTCCTGCGCGGTGACGCGAAACACCGCCGCACCACCATGGCCGTAAAGCGGCTTCATCACCACGTCGCCATGCGCCTTGCGAAACGCATTGATCTCGTCCTTGTCGCGCGAGATCAGCGTCGGCGGCATCAGATCCGCGAATTCCATCACGAAGATTTTTTCCGGCGCGTTGCGCACGCTGGCCGGATTGTTGACGACCAGAACCTTGTCGTGAATTCGCTCGAGGAAATGCGTCGTCGTGATGTAGGCAAGATCGAATGGCGGGTCCTGCCGCAGCAAGATCACGTCGAAGGAATCGAGCTGGACGCGCTTGGCTTCGCCCAACGTGAAGTGATCGCCTTCCTGATCGCGCACCGTGAGCGAGTTCACCGACGCGACCAGATGCTTGCCGTTCAGCGACAGGCTTTCGGGCGTGTAATAGGACATCGCATGTCCGCGCTTCTGCGCCTCTAACAGCAGCGCAAATGTCGAGTCGCCGCGAACGTTGATCCGCGCGATGGGGTCCATCTGGACGGCGACTTTGAGTGTCATTCTAGATGTCCGTTTCTTGAAATATGCGGCGGCAATCTGGGCGATTTATCCGGCTTTGACCAGAGCGCGATGGCGTCTATGCGCTGGCGTCGAATGCCGCCATCAGATGGCGCGGCAGGCTCTTGGGTGCAATGAGCACAACATCGAATCGCATGTCGAAATTTGCATGCTCGTCATGTGCCGCAAGCCAGACCTGCGCGGCGTTGACGATGCGGCGCTGCTGCTGCGGCGTGACCGAATAGGCGGCATTGTCCAGCGTGGCGCGGGCCTTCACCTCGACGAATGCAAGAAGTCCCCGCCGCCGCGCCACAATATCGATTTCTCCGTGAGGCGTTTTGAAGCGTCGTGCCAGAATCCGATAACCTTTCGCGATGAGATAGACGCAGGCGCGGCTCTCGGCCGAGATTCCGGTTTGAAATGCCGCGAGGCGTTCGGGCGAGGGCGCGCGTTTACCCGCAGTCGTCTTGATCGGCTGCGCGTCGTCAGTCATCGCCATTTTCTTTTGCGTCTTTGGAAAGCTCGAGCGCGCGCGCATAAATTTCACGGCGCGGTCGGTTGGAAATTTCCATCGCGCTTGCGACCGCATCCTTGACGCTGTCGTGCTTCAAAGATGCGCGCAGCAGATCGTCGAGCGCGCCGTCGCTCATCACGCCGGAATTTTCCGGCGGCGGCCCGATCACCAGCACGAACTCGCCGCGCGTTTCCAGTTCATTGGCACTCGCCGCCAATTCCGAAACCGTTGCGCGCCGCACGTCCTCATGCAGCTTGGTCATTTCGCGGCAGATCGCAGCATCACGCTCGCCCATGTAGAGCGCAATATCCTGCAGGCTGTCCTGAACCCGCGCGCCGGATTCGAACATCACCAGTGTGGCGTCGATGCGGGCCAACTCCGAGAGCCGCGCGCGCCGCGCGCCTTGTTTGGACGGCAAGAATCCCTCGAAGAAAAACCTATCGGTCGGCAATGCCGCAACCGACAGTGCTGCCAGCACCGATGACGGGCCGGGCAGCGCGATCACATCGTATCCGGCAGCGCAGACTTCACGCACCAGCTTGAAGCCGGGATCTGAAATCAGCGGCGTGCCGGCGTCCGACACCAAGGCGACCGACATTCCTTGCGATAATTTTTCGAGAATCTTCGGCCGCGCGGTTGCGGCGTTGTGTTCGTGATAGGGCGTGAGCGCCGCCGCGATCACATACCGCTCCATCAGCCGATGGGTAATGCGGGTATCTTCACACGCCACGATATCGACGCCCGCAAGCGTCTCCAATGCGCGCAGCGTGATGTCGCCCAGATTGCCGATTGGGGTTGCCACGAGATGAAGTCCGGGCGCGGCCTTCGGCACGCTCATCACTTGTCCGGCAATCGCGAAGGTGCGGCTGGAACCTTCGGCGGTGGCGTCGGTCGCGGTGGATCGAACTGTTTTGGCGCGCATGGAAACATCCTAACGCCAATTGTTCATGTCGTCTTGTTCGCAACTGCAACCCGGCCCGCGACGTATCTTTCGCTGATCTTTCGCGCCTTGCGCCGCCATAAAGCTTTTGTTTTGGTTAACTATTCGCCGACAATATGCCCAAATCGCCATCCAGATCGTCCTGCAGGACAATGTGCGGGCCGATCCGGATCGGACCATTGGAAACCCGAGATGGATGACGCCTTCAATCCGAAGCCGGAGCGAAGCGGGGCAACCCGCCGGAGCGCTCTCGGATTGATTCTGGGTGCGCCGATGATGGCGAGTTGCGCCAGCCTGCCGCAATTTTCGGGCGCGCCGTCATCCGGTCTCGAGCAGGCGCCCGCGCCTTCGGGTCCGCCGCAACAGCCGTCCGCCGTGGGCTCAGGTCAGGTTAAGGTCGCGCTGTTGTTACCGCTTTCGGCGTCGGGCAATGCGGGCGTTGCCGCGCAGTCGATGCGCAATTCGGCTGAGCTTGCGCTCGCTGAATTTCAAAATCCAAACATCCAGTTGCTGGTGAAGGACGATGCAGGTTCGGCGCAAGGCGCGCAGCAAGGCACCCAGCAGGCCATCGATGAGGGCGCAGAAATTATTCTCGGACCTTTGTTCGGATTGTCGGTGCCGGCGACGGCCGGAATAGCGCGCGGGCGCGGCGTTCCGGTGATTGCGTTCTCGACCGACTCCAGCGTGGCCGGTCGCGGTGTCTACCTTTTGAGTTTTTTGCCGGAGTCCGATGTCAATCGCATCGTCGATTATTCGGCCGGGACCGGAAAGAGATCGTTCGCAGCCCTGCTGCCGGAGAATGCTTACGGCAATGTGGTCGAGGTTGCATTCAAGCAGGCGGTTGCGCGCAAGGGCGGCCGCGTCGTCGCGTTCGAGAAATACAGCAACGACCCGGCGCAAATGCAAAGCGCCGCACGCAATGTCGCGCAGGCGTTGCCGACGGCGGATGCATTACTATTGGCTGACGATGGCGACATGCTGGTCAACGTCGCGCAGACATTGACGGCCAGCGGCGCAAATCTCAAACGCCTGCAATTGCTCGGCACCGGCCTGTGGGACAATCCGCGCGTCTCCGCCGATCCAAATCTCCAAGGCGGATTTTACGCAGCGCCCGATCCATCGGGCTTTCGTGGATTCGCAAACCGCTACAAGGCGAAGTTCGGCGCCGAGCCGGTGCGCACCGCGACACTTGCGTATGACGCCGTGGCACTTGTCGCCGCATTGGCGCGAACGCAGGGCGCGCAACGATTTTCGCAGGAAGTTCTCACCAATACGTCGGGCTTCGCGGGTATCGACGGGCTGTTTCGCTTTCGCCCCGACGGCACCAACGAGCGCGGTCTTGCGGTGATGAAGGTTGTGGCCGGCGGCGGCCAGCCGGTGGTGGGATCGCCGAAAAGTTTCGGCGCGTAGCACCTTTCCGTTCGTCCCCGCGTAGGCGGGGACCCAGCCTTGCTATTCAAAGCACGGGATTCCCGCTTGCGCGGGAATGAGCGGAAAAGGATTAAGGCTTTTAAGCCGCCAAATCCGCCACAACCGCATCCAGCACCGGAAATCCTGACGCCGTGACGCGCAGGCGTCCGTCCGCATCGACGACGATCGCGCCTTCCTCGGTTAGAATTGCGATGCGCCGTGGATCGAGCGTGCGACCGGAGAGCGCCTGATAACGCTGCGGGTCGATACCCTCATTGAGGCGCAATCCCATCAGCAGATATTCATCGGCGCGTTCTTCGCTGTTGAGCAATTCGTCGGCGATGACGCCGTGGCCCTGCGCTTCGACCCGCATCAGCCAGGTCTCCGGACGCTTCTCGGTGGCGATAGCGTGACGCACGCCGTCAATATCGAGACGGCCATGCGCGCCGGGACCGACGCCGGCATATTCCTGGCCGCGCCAGTAAACCAGATTGTGCTTGCACTCGGCACCGGGCCGCGCGTGATTTGAAATCTCGTAAGACGGCAGACCTTCGCGCGCGCAGACATCTTGCGTCACATCGTAAAGCGCGCGCGCAACGGCTTCATCGGGAATCTTCAGCTTGCCTGCTGCGTGCAAACCGAAGAACGGCGTCTCGGGTTCAATCGTGAGCTGATAGAGCGACAGATGTTCGGCGGCTTCGGAAATCGCGAGCTTGAGTTCATCGGCCCACATCTGCGGCGTCTGGTCGGGCCGCGCATAGATCAGATCGAACGAGTAACGATCGAATGCAGTTCGCGCGATGGCGACGGCGTCGAGCGCTTCGCGCGCGGTGTGCAAACGCCCGAGCGCCTTCAGTGAAACATCATCGAGCGCCTGCACGCCAAGGGAAACTCTGTTTACGCCCGCCGCGCGATAGCCTTTGAAGCGCGTGGCCTCGACGCTGGTGGGGTTGGCTTCCAGCGTGACCTCGACATCTTTCGCGATGGTCCAGTGCTTGCCGATGGAATCAAGAATCGCGCCGACAGTTTCGGGTTTCATCAGGGACGGCGTACCGCCGCCGAGAAAGATCGATGTCACTTCGCGTCCTGGAGATCGCGCAGCAGTCGTTGCAATTTCAGTCTCGAACGCGCGCGCGAATCTGTCCTCGTCAATGGCCTGATGGCGGACGTGGCTGTTGAAATCGCAGTACGGACATTTCGACAGGCAAAACGGCCAGTGCACATAAACGCCGAAGGCTTGCGATGCGCTGCTCATTTCAAACACATCTTTGCAAGTTGCACGAACGCCTTCGCCCGATGTGACAATCCCAACCCAAGCGGCGGTAGACCGTGTTTTTCGATGCTGCTCATTTCGCCGAAGGTGCGCGTGTGACCGTCCGGGAGAAACGCTGGGTCATATCCAAATCCGGCGTCGCCGCGCGGCGGCCACACCAGTGTGCCATCGACGCGTGCTTCGACTTCCTCAACATGTCCGTCGGGCCACGCGACGCACAGCGCCGAGACGAAATGCGCTTTGCGTTGCTCGGGCTCCCCCGCATCGCGTTCCTGCAACAGGCGTTCGATGCGCGCCATCGCGGTGTTGAAATCTTTCGTTGCACCCGCCCAGCGCGCCGAAAAAATTCCGGGGGCGCCGTCGAGCGCGTCGACGCACAATCCTGAATCGTCCGCGAACGCTAGAAGCTGTGTCGCGCTGGCGGCGGCCACCGCCTTGATCCGCGCATTGGCCTGAAAGGTTTTGCCGGTTTCTTCCGGCTCGGCGAGTTTCAGTTCGGCGGCTAACACAACATCGATGCCGTAAGGCGACAACAATTCGCGCATCTCGGCGAGCTTGCCGGGATTGTGGGTCGCGATCACAAGGCGGCCGGTGATTCGGCGATGATCGGTCATAAGCAATGGTGATCCAAAAGCGTATTCCGCAAAAGTGGGTACCGGTTTTGCGAACAGAATACGCGAAGAAATTACGCGCGGCGCGGAAGCGCCAATTTACGCAACCGCCAGTTTTTGCAGTTCCACAAGACGGCCGATGCCCTTTTGCGCCAACGCCATCAGCTTCAGAAATTCATCCTGCGTGAACGGCGTCTTCTCGGCGGTGCCTTGCACCTCGACGATGCGTCCGTCGCCCGTCATCACGAAGTTCGCGTCGGTCTCGGCTTCCGAATCTTCTGCGTAATCCAAATCCAGAACCGGCGTGCCGTTATAGATGCCGCACGAAATTGCCGCGACGTTGTCGCGCAGCACATTGTCGTTCTTGAGCATGTTGCGCGCCTTCATCCATTGAAGACAATCCGCCAGCGCCACCCATGCGCCCGTGATTGACGCGGTGCGCGTGCCGCCGTCGGCCTGAATGACGTCGCAGTCCACCGTGATCTGACGCTCGCCAAGAGCGACGAGATCGACCGTGGTGCGCAGCGAGCGTCCGATCAGGCGCTGAATTTCCACCGTGCGTCCGCTTTGTTTTCCGGCGGCGGATTCGCGGCGCATGCGCTCGTGAGTCGCGCGCGGCAGCATTCCATACTCCGCGGTGACCCAGCCGCGGCCCTGACCCTTGAGCCAGGGCGGAAGCCGCTCTTCCAAAGTCGCCGTCACCAGCACATGGGTGTCGCCGAATTTCACCATGCAGGAGCCTTCGGCGTATTTGACGACGCCGCGTTCCAATGTGACGGCACGCAGTTCATCGGGCGCACGACGGCTTGGCCGCATGATAATCTCCAGAATTGACGAAAGCTGGCTGCTTTTAGGGGCCGCTGGCCGCAGCGGCAAGGCCGCACTATAGTATTGTGAGTGTTCATTCCCGGAGCCTGAATTGGCCCATCACGACCCGATAGGTAGCCTCATCACGCCGAATGCGGGCCTCGCGCAGCTCAATGAGCGCTCGCGCGATATTTTCCGTCAAATCGTCGAGAATTATCTGGCCACGGGCGAACCCGTCGGCTCGCGCAACATCTCGCGCCTTATTTCGATGCCGCTTTCGCCGGCCTCGGTGCGCAACGTGATGTCGGACCTTGAGCAGTTAGGGCTGATCTACGCCCCGCATACATCCGCCGGTCGGCTGCCGACTGAACTCGGTCTGCGGTTTTTCGTCGATGCGTTGATGCAGGTCGGCGATCTCACCGAGCCCGAACGCCGCTCGATCGAGACGCAATTGAAATCCGTCGGCGGATCGCAGTCGGTCGAGGCGGCGTTGAGCGACGCCCTGACGAGATTGTCGGGTTTGACGCGCGCGGCTGCCGTGGTGCTCACGGCGAAAACCAATGTCCGCCTCAAGCACATCGAATTCGTGCGGCTTGAGCCTGAGAAGGCGCTGGTGGTTCTGGTCGCCGAAGACGGTCAAGTGGAAAACCGCGTCCTCGTCCTGCCGCCCGGCGTGCCGTCATCCGCGTTGACGGAGGCGTCGAATTTTCTCAATGCGCGGATTCGCGGACGCACGCTGGACGAGGCGCGCGCCGAATTGGAGACCGCGATGGCGCAGTCGCGCAGCGAGCTCGATACGTTAACGCAAAAAGTCATCACGGCCGGAATCGCAAGCTGGTCCGGCGGCGGCGGCGATGAGCGGCAATTGATCGTGCGCGGTCATGCGAATCTGCTCGAGGATTTGCACGCGCTGGAAGATCTGGAGCGGGTGCGTCTGCTGTTCGACGATCTCGAAGCCAAGAAGGGCGTGATCGATTTGTTAGGGAGAGCCGAGCGCGCCGACGGCGTGCGCATTTTCATCGGCTCGGAGAACAAGCTGTTCTCCCTGTCGGGTTCCTCCACCATCATTGCGCCGTATCGCGACAATTCCGGCCAGATCGTCGGCGTGCTCGGCGTCATCGGCCCCACAAGGCTGAATTACGCCCGCGTGATCCCGATGGTGGATTATGCCGCGCGCATCGTCAGCCAGCTGATCGGCAAGTAAGAACCGCAAACACGCTTGATTTTAGGGCGCTAAACCACGATATCCCGCATAACAATTCCATTTTGAACGACGATTGCGAAAAGGGTGCGTTATGGCCGATTCCAATGGGCACAAGGACCCGCTGACATCCGAGCAGGACAACGCCGTGCCTACCAACGACAGGGAACCTGTGGTCTCCAAGCCGTATGTAATGCCTGACGATCCGGAAGAAGGCTCGGTCGAGGCACTGACGAAGGAAGTCGCGGATGCCAAGGACAAGATGCTGCGCACGCTGGCCGAGATGGAAAATCTCCGCAAGCGCACGCAGCGCGAAGTCGCCGACGCGCGCAGCTATGGCATTTCGGGTTTTGCGCGTGACGTGCTCGACATCGCCGACAATCTTCAACGCGCACTGGACGCCGTGCCGGTGGAAGCACGCGCGGCCGCCGATCCGGGCCTCACGGCGCTGATCGAAGGCGTCGAACTCACCGAGCGTTCGCTGCACAAGACGCTGGAGAAAAACGGCGTGCAGAAGATCGAACCGCTCGGCGAGAAGTTCGATCCGAACTTCCATCAGGCGATGTATGAGGTGCCGGATTCCTCAGTGCCATCAGGCACGGTGGTTCAGGTGGTGCAGGCCGGTTACACGATCGGCGAGCGCATCCTGCGGCCCGCGCTGGTGGCCGTCACCAAGGGCGGTGCAAAATCGGCGCCTCCTGCGGCGCACGATTCAACCGTCTAGGTTTTATTTAGGCCCGATTCCGTCGCGCACGGCACGGAAGCGCGGAAACGCCTGCGGCCAATCTGCAGTCGTCGAGCTTGCGATGATGCGCAGCGTGGCGCCGCTGCCGAACCGCAACCACTGCACGACGGACACCGGCGTGTCGTTCTTTCCTGTGACCGCCTCGATACGCGTTTCAAAACCCGGCGTGCTGTCGATGCGCAGGGCTTCGTTCGATATCAGACGCGCGTTGCGCAACCCGGCAATGGATCGCGCGGCCTGTTCGGCAAATCGTGCGCGGTCCTCCTGGACGCCAGCACTCGCGGGAATTGTCCCGATCACCATGTAGGGCGCGCCATCGAGCTGGGTGTCTTCGGTGCCGTCCGTCAGCAAGACCGACGCGCGCATCGCAAGTAGACGGACAGTCTTGAAGCCGCTCAACTCGCCGACCTTGAACGGCAGCAGGCTGAGTTGTTCTTCGACCGGCACGTCCTTACGCAACGTCACGGTAGCGAGCATCTTGCGCATCGTCTCATCGGTCGGCGCTTTCGCCGCACCTTCCCGCATCTGGGCGATCACATAGGCCGAGAACGTGTCGCCCTTCGCAATCACCGAATAGGTCTTGTAGTTCGCGTCGCCTTCCTTGCGCGATTCAATCGTCACATAGGCGTCGCCGGCTTCCGTCTTGAGCTGGTCGACCTTGTGGCCGTCTCCGACCGGTTTGCCTTCCTTGAAGGCCGTCTCCACCGCCTCAAACGCAGCCGGCGGAATTTCCGCGATGCCGACTTTCAGGGTCTTGTCGTCGGACTCGAAGCCGAGAAATTCCTTCGAGACCACAAGCCCATCGAGCGGCACGATGCCGACGCGCGAACTGGGCGGGAAAACCACATCGGCGGCGTGGGCTGCAACACTGAGGCTCAACGCGGATGCAATGGCGGCAAGACGCAAAAAATGTTTCATGGAACCTGACTGCTGGGGGATTGGGGCCGTTCGATGGTCCGAAGGACAATTGCGGCGGGACTGTTTCCGCGCCGGGCCAACAGATCAAGTGCCGATTTGTTGCAGGCCCACAAACTGATGCGCGAAATTACCGCTCCTTAAAGATTTTGCGTCATTTCAGAGGACATGACGGATCACATTCTGATGAGGCCACCGGCCCCCGCCAACGCGTTGACGCGCTGGCTCGCCGCATGTTTGCCGCCCTCGCTCGGCGCGACTGAGCGTCCGGTCTATCGCGACCTCGTTATTTTCGGCGCGGTGCTGTTTGCGCTGACCGCGATTGCCTATCTGGCGACCATGTCGTGGACCGCGACAATTCCGCGCGACGGCACCTCACTGGCGGTCGGCCGCGACTTCCTGAATTTCTGGATGTATGGCCGTGCCGCATGGAGCGACAACGCGAGCGCGTTCTACGACATCGCCACCTATCACGCGGCAATCCGCGATCTCACCGGCTATGTGCTGAACGGACAGAACTGGTCGTATCCGCCGAGCATCATGCTGCTCGCCGCACCGTTCGGGACGCTTGGCTATCTCACCGCATTGGCGATCTGGACCGTTTTGGGTCTTGCGCTTTTCGTCGCAGTGGCGCGGCGCAATGTCGGCGACTGGCGCGTTCTCATCCCGGTCCTGATCTCGCCCGCAGCGCTGATGTGTCTGATCTCGGGCCAAAGCGCGTTTGTGACCGGCGCGCTGCTGATTTCAGTATTCGCGTT
>JAYVYQ010000088.1:0-28713 GCA_043784125.1 Afipia sp. | reverse complement strand
TCCTCATTGCAATGCGACCGGCGACAAGATCGGACGTTTGGCTGGCAAGACCACCCGCGTAGGTCTTCGCAAGTGCTACGCCTGCCGCAAGCCGTTCACGGTGCGCATTGGCACCATCTTTGAGGATAGCCACCTGCCGCTCCGTCTATGGCTTCAGGCTATCCACCTGCTTTGCTCGTCCAAGAAAGGCATCAGCACTCGTCAGCTTCAGCGGACGCTCGGCTGCGGCATGAAAACCGCTTGGCACCTTGGACACCGCATCCGCTTTGCAATGGCTCCCGGCGGTGACATTGGTCCATTGGGCGGTGCTGGCAAAATCGTTGAGGCAGACGAAACCGAACTGTCCAAGTCGCGCAAGACGAAACGTCCTGCAAACTTCAAGCGTAGCACTCACAATCCGCTCGTGGTGAGCCTTGTTGAACGTGGCGGCGACATTCGCAGCACGATGCTTGACCATCGCAAGGCTATGAGCATCGTTCGCGAGAACGTGCATCCTGATAGCCGTCTCGTGACTGACAGCACCACGCGTTATCGCTACGCGCCGGTCGCGTCTCACGAAATGGTGGACCATTCCAAATTCGAGTGGACGCGAGGCGATGTGCACACCAACACGCTTGAAGGTTTCTTCTCGGTGTTGAAGCGTGGCCTTGTTGGCGTTTATCAGCACGTCGATAAGAAGCACCTTGATCGCTATCTGGCTGAATTTGATTTCCGCCAGAACACCCGCGCGAAGCTTGGCATCAATGACGAGCAACGCGCCGACGCTGCGCTCAAGGGCTTCACTGGCAAGCGTCTGACGTATCAAACAACTAATAGCGAAGCGGAAGCCTAAGGCTCCGTTCCAGCTTGAATTGCCGTTACGTTTGGGCCGATCTCGGAAGAATCGAAAGTAACATCGCAAAGGATGTCACATGGCCGAAGATGAACCACAATTTCGTGCTGTGGCTGGGATAGTTTTGCACATACCGCCAGATCGGCCTGATCTTCTCCTTGTGGAGTTGAAAACCCTACAAGGTCCACTTCGCTTTTCGATGCCAAAGGGTATCGCATTAAAGGTTGCCGAGCATATCGAGGAAAAGGCAAAACTTCTGACAGCAGACCGTTCCTCAAACTGAGACAACGGCGCAACGCACTTAGGAGCTATGATGCCACCCAAATCTAAACCACCAGCAGACGACCCTGAGCAATCAAAGCGGTTTATCGACAAGGCGAAAGAGATTGAAGCGGATGAGACTGAGAAAGGCGCAGATCGCGCTTTCAAGAAAGCGACATCCAAACCTTCAAAGCAGCGTAGCTAGCTGCTGCATGAAGCCCTTAACTCGCTCGATTATGTCGAGGGCCTGCTTATCGTCATAACTCTGCTTTCCATGCAATGATGGATCGCGCCACGCCATTTTGACGTGATATAGATTGGCGCGGCACTCAGCCCATTTTTCCTTTTTTCGTTTTTGTGCCTCCGTCTTGTCGGGCAGAAGTTTGATAGGCTCAGACATGTTTGCCAACAACGAGCCCATGTTGTCCTTGGCATGCGGCTGTAGATTTAGCTTTTTTGCCAGTCGATGAATCGCAATTTCCATCGCCCGATTCAAATGCAGAACGCAAGCAGTTGGTTGGCCTAACGCCAGACAGTTTCCAGCCCATTCGATGTCATCGCTGGCCGCCGGAAACTTCTTTGCCACTCGCTCGCCGAACAATTGCGGTTGTCCGTAGAATCGAGCGGCCGTAGGAGCCAAATAGTAAAATTTGCGCTGCGAAAGCAGAAGGGCAAAATCGTTTTTGATCCTGCGAACATCGTCCAAAACGTCGTTGACGAACAACTCTAAGGCGTGATGCGTTCGTGATTGTTGCAGCTTAATCATAAGCCTTTCGATGTTGGCTGGGATCGGAGCCAGTTCATCAGAATACGGTTCAAGAACGCGCAATACGCTGGCGCATTGATGAATGACTAAATCGGCAGTGTTGCCGTTTGGATCAAGCTTGGCCGTTCCATGACCAGCCACACCACCGCCATCCCGCGTGCGCTGCTGCTCCAGGCAGGTCTCGGCATAGGCTAGGGCCGTGCCAGTTGTCAGATACAAATATCCCCAGCAGTCCAGCATGTCCCACAGGCTCCAAAGCCCACGAGTAAACAGCCGAAATTGGTTATGATCTGGGGGCTTCACTTAATCATACCCCTTGGTGCTGGGTATCGGAAGTGAAACGTCGCCTATATTTGGATTGGCTTTTATTCTGATGCATCGGTCGGACCCGTGAATTGACCGCATTATGAGGCCGCACCCGGGATGATTGACGCCACCTGCATCGGTTGTAGAACAGTCCAAACCCACCAGTCAGCTAGGGCAGCATTTGAAGACTGCCTGAATACCGGGAGCGCGCCATGAGCATCGGCAAAAGCCAATACAACGTTGGCTTGGACAAGACGCCAGCGAACTACGTCCCGCTGTCACCCATCAGCTTTCTGGTGCGCAGCGCAAGCGTCTACCCCGAACTCACCAGTACGGTCTACGAAGGCCGCACATTCACCTGGTCGCAGACCTACGAGCGCTGCAAGCGTTTTGCGTCGTATCTGGTTAAACGTAGCATCGGACCCGGCGATACGGTCGCGGCGATGCTGCCGAACATACCGGCCATGAACGAGTTGCATTTTGCGGTGCCGATGTCCGGCGCTGTGCTGAATGCGCTCAACATTCGGCTCGATGCAAACTCGATCGCATTCCAGCTCGATCATGGCGGCGCGAAGATCATTCTAGTGGATCCGGAATTCACAACGGTCATCGCAGACGCGCTGAAGCAGATGAAGGGTCCGAAACCGCGCGTCATCGACGTCGATGACGCGGCGTATCTTGGCGGCAAACGGATTGGCGAAGTTGAATACGAAGATGCGGTGGCATCCGGGGATCCGGATTTCGACTGGAAGCCGGTGCAAGACGAATGGGACGCCATTGCGCTCAGTTACACCTCCGGCACGACGGGCAATCCGAAAGGCGTTGTCACGCATCATCGCGGTGCGTATTTGAATGCCGTCAGCAATATTCTCGCGGGAAATCTCGGTCAGCATCCGATCTATCTTTGGACCCTGCCGATGTTTCACTGCAACGGCTGGTGCTTTCCGTGGACGATTGCGCTGTCGGCCGGCGTTAACGTGTGCCTTCGCAAAGTCGATCCGACCAAGATATTTCAATTGATAACGAATTTCGGCGTCACCCATATGTGCGGTGCGCCGATCGTCTACAACACGATGATTAATGCGCCCGACGCGCCAACGAAGCCTGCTGCAAGTCCGGTCGTTGGATTGATCGCAGGCGCCGCGCCGCCTGTCGCTGTGCTGGAAGGTGCCGAGCGCATCGGAATCAAGATCACGCACGTCTATGGGCTCACCGAGGTTTACGGCCCCGCCTCCGTCTGTGCCGAACAGCCGGGTTGGGACGATCTTCCTGCCGACGAGCGCGCGCAACTCAAGCGCCGTCAGGGCGTGCCCTATCCGCTTGAGGAAGATGTGACGGTGCTCGATCCGATCACCATGAAGCCGGTGCCGTGCGATGGCGACACCATTGGCGAGGTGATGATCCGCGGCAATATCGTGATGAAGGGTTACCTCAAGAATGAGAAGGCCACCAAGGAGGCATTCGAAGGCGGCTGGTTTCACACTGGCGATCTCGGCGTGCTCGACCGCGATGGCTATGTCATCATCAAGGACCGCTCAAAGGACATCATCATCTCCGGCGGCGAGAACATCTCGTCGGTTGAAGTCGAGGATGTGCTCTACAAACACCCTGCGGTGTTGTTTGCCGCTGTTGTCGCAAAACCTGACTCGAAATGGGGTGAGGTGCCCTGCGCCTTCGTTGAACTGAAACAGGATGCGAAAGCGACGGAAGCTGAGATTCTTGCCTACTGCAAAACTCTGCTGCCGGGGTTCAAATCGCCGAAGGCGATTGTCTTCGGCGTGATCCCCAAGACCGCGACCGGCAAGATTCAGAAATTCATGCTGCGCGATCAGGTCAGTTCGGCAAAAGCGATCTCGGCGTAATCAGGAATCGATTGTCAGCCGCATGCCGTCGTAACCCGGCACGACGCCGTCAGGTAGCTTCGCGCGCAGCACCTCGTAATCGAGGTCGGAATGCAGGTTGGTCAGCACTGCGCGGCGCGGCTTGAAACGTTCGATCCACGACAGCGCGTCATCGAGGCTGAAGTGGCTCGGATGCGGCGCATAGCGCAACGCATCGACAATCCACAAATCGAGATTCTCCAGTGCACTGAAGCTCTCTTTAGGAATGTCGTTGAGATCGGGCGTGTAAGCGGCGTTGCCGACGCGGTAGCCCAGCGCGGGGATGTTGCCGTGTTGAAGGAGAAACGCGGTCAGCGCGATTGCGCCGCCCTTCCCCTCGATGGTCTGCGTGCCGCCGGCTTCAATCGATTGCCGGCTTAGAATTGCCGGATAATCGCTATCGGGGGCCTGTTCAAAGCAATACGCAAATCGCAAGGCGATATCCTTGGCGGTGGACTGGTTCAGATAAACCGGAATGCGTTTGCGCTGGTGCAGCACAACCGAGCGCAGATCGTCGATGCCATGCGTCTGATCGGCGTGTTCGTGGGTCAGGAACACCGCCTCAAGATGATCGACCCTTGCGTCGATTAATTGTTCGCGCAGGTCCGGCGATGTATCGATCAGGACACGGGTCAGCCCGGCGTCGCTGCTTTTCTCAATCAGCAAAGAACAGCGACGGCGGCGGTTCTTCGGATTGTTCGGATCGCAAGCGCCCCATCCCAGCGCCGGACGCGGCACCCCCGCCGAAGACCCTGAACCCAGAATTGTCAACGTGGTGCTCATGCGGCCTTCGCATCCGGCCGCGGCACCTTGTCGAACAGCTTGAAGAAGTTTTCAGTCGTCTGACGTGAAATTTCTTCTAATGAGACGCCGCGTGTTTCCGCCAGAACTTTTGCGGTCTCCACGACAAATGATGGCTCGTTGCGCTTGCCACGAAATTTTCCCGGCGCTAGATATGGCGCATCGGTTTCCACCATGATGCGATCGACCGGCAATTCCGCAGCAATATCCCGAATGGATTGCGAGTTTTTGAACGTCAGAATGCCGGTGAAGGAAATCGACAGCCCGAGACCGATGGCCTTCATCGCAAGTGCATGTCCGCCGGTGTAGCAATGGAGAACAGCCTTGAAGGCGCCCTTCGCCATTTCGTCATCGAGAATGCGACCGCAATCCTCATCCGCTTCGCGCGTGTGAATCACCAACGGCAATCCTGTGGTGCGCGCTGCAGCGATGTGGGCACGAAATCCCCGCTCCTGCGCGTCGCGTGATCCATGCTGGTAGAAATAATCCAATCCGGCTTCGCCGAGGGCGACGACCTTCGGATGCTTGGTGAGCGCAATCAATTCATCAGCCGGAATACCGTCTTCCTCGTCCGCCTGATGCGGGTGGGTGCCGACCGAACAATACACATTGGGAAACCGCGCGGTGATCGCCAGCAGCGCGTCAATGCGTTTCACCCGCGTCGAGATCGTAACGATGCGCCCGATGCCAGCCGCCTCTGCACGCGCGACAATGGCGTCGAGATCGTCGGCGAAGTCAGAAAAATCGAGATGGCAATGACTATCGACAAGCATCAGGCATTAACCGCAGCATCGTCTGTTGGTTCGACGTAACGCGGAAAAATCGGCACGGGTGGCGGCAACTGCGTACCGGATTTGATCGGGACGCCGAACGACGCAAAGTCGCGCGCATCTTTCTCGACGCCCAGAATATCGAGCAGCTTGCCGACTGCATCCGGCATCGCCGGCTGCGCAAGTATCGCGATCTGCCGAATGACTTCAGCGGTGACATAGAGAACTGTTTTCTGCCGTGCAGGGTCGGCCTTGGCGAGCGCCCATGGCGCTTCGCCCGCGAAGTAACGATTGGCTTCGGCGACAACGGCCCAGATCGCATTCAGCGCTTGATGGATTTGTTGCGTTGCCATTGCGCCCCGTGCGGCTTCGAGCATGCCGCCGGCTTGCTCCAGGATCGCCTTGTCATTGTCGGTGAACGCACCCGGCTCCGGCAATACGCCGTGGAGTTGCTTTCCGATCATCGACAATGAGCGCTGCGCGAGATTGCCGAGATCGTTGGCGAGATCGGCGTTGGTCCGCGCGACGATGGCTTCGTGGTTGTAGTTGCCGTCCTGACCGAATGGCACCTCGCGCAGGAAGAAATAGCGCAGCTGATCGACGCCATATTGATCCGCGAGATTAAACGGATCGACGACATTGCCGACCGACTTCGACATTTTCTCGCCGCGGCTAAAGAGAAAGCCGTGGGCAAAGACACGTTTTGGAAGGGGAATGCCGGCCGACATCAGAAAGGCCGGCCAATAGACCGCATGAAAGCGGATGATGTCCTTGCCGATGATGTGAACGTCGGCGGGCCAATAGCGCCAGTTCTTGTCGCCCTCGTCCGGGAAACCGACGCCGGTGATGTAGTTGGTCAACGCGTCGACCCACACATACATGACATGGTCTTCGTCGCCGGGGACCTTGACGCCCCAGTCGAATGTCGTGCGCGAGATCGAAAGGTCCTTCAGGCCGCCTTTGACGAAGCTAATGACTTCATTCTTGCGCGAGTCCGGACCGATAAAGTCCGGTTGATTTTCATAGAGCGCGAGAAGCTTGTCCTGATAGGCGGAGAGTCTGAAGAAGTAACTCTTTTCTTCGACCCATTCGACGGGTGAGCCCTGCGGTCCCCGCCTGACCTTGTCCTCGCCGACAACAGTCTCGTCTTCGGCGTAGTAGGCCTCATCGCGCACCGAATACCAACCGGCGTAGCGGTCGATATAGATGTCGCCGTTCGCAACCATCCGCCGCCAGACTTCCTGTGTCGATTCGTGATGCTGCTTTTCCGACGTTCGGATGAAGCGATCGAATGAGATATTCAAACGCTGATCCATGTCCTTGAAACGCGCGGCGTTGCGTGTCGCGAGATCCAGCGGCGTCATTTTTTCTCGTTCTGCGGTCTGAATCATCTTCAAACCATGCTCATCGGTGCCGGTGAGGAAAAATACATCCTTGCCATCGAGGCGCTGAAAACGCGCCAGCGCATCCGTCGCTATCGCCTCGTAGGCATGGCCGATATGAGGAACGCCATTCGGATACGAAATCGCGGTTGTGATGTAGAACGTCGAACGAGACATCGGATATTTTTACAATCGCACAATCGCGAAGGCCTTTGAGTGGAATGCGAGAGGAGCGCCGAAGTCTGGAAAATGCTGGTTCACAGGCTAGCGGGTTGCATCGGCGAGCATAGCAAATACCGAAAAAACCAGCGGCTTTCGCTCAAGATTGAAAGATTCCGTCTCGCGCGCGGCACCGTTGATCTTTTCCCATACCTCGGCAAACCGCGCAAGACGGGGCAGGTCTTCTTCGGCGCCGGCTTCGCGCAAATGCGCGGTCAACCATCGATCGACGGTATCGATGAAGGCACGCAGGCTGACGCGGTCATTCAGTCCCAGCGCGTCGCCGAGCGAATGAAGCGCGCGCGGATCGACGCGTGGCAAAGTGTTCAGGAGATCAAGCGTGCGCTGGTGCAGACTGAGCGCATCGCCCCCAAGCAGCGTCAGCGCTCGTGCCACACTTCCCTCTGCCAATTCCGCCGCCGCGCGCAACGCTGGATCGTTTGAATTCAGATCTGCGGCATTCGCCGCCGCGAGCACGGCATCGTCCGTGCTCAAAGGCCGTAACGGCAATTTTCGGCAACGCGACTGGATCGTCGCAAGCACGCGCGCGGGCATGTGGCTGATGAGAAGGAACAGCGCGCGCGCCGGCGGCTCTTCCAGAACCTTGAGCAGCGCATTGGCGGCATTTGCATTCAGCTCTTCGACGGTATCGACGACGCATACCCGCCAGCCTTCGACCGCGGCGGTCGATCCGAAAAAGGGTAACGTCTCGCGGGCTTGATTGACGGATATGACTGTGCCCATCACGCCTTTGTCGTTGAGTGTGCGTTCAAGCGTTAATAGCCCGCCGTGGCTTCCGGCTGCGACCTGGCGCGCGACGGGATGGTTTGCATCGACCGCAAGCGTCTCGGCGGCTTGCACGTCGCTTGATTTCGAATCGCCATGCGCGAGGACAAACTTCGCCATGCGATAGGACAGCGTCGCCTTGCCGATACTTTGTCCGCCGCCGATCAGCCATGCGTGAGGAATTCGTCCACCGCGATAGGCGTTCAACAGCGTTGCCTCGGCCTCCCGATGGCCGAACAGCGCAGATGTCTCGCGCGGCGAAAGAATTGAGTTTTCTGAATCGGCGGATTTTGGAATCATGGCTTGCTGCCTTCGGTCGCGGCGACAGTCGCGAACAAATGGTCGCGCAGCGCTGTCCAAACTCGTGCGCCGACCGTTTCCGCATCGGCATTTGCATCGATGAGTGCGCAGCGGCCCGGATCGTCGGCTGCAATCTGCCGATAAGCCTCGCGCAACTGCTCGTGAAAACCCAACCCCTCCTCCTCGAATCTATCGGCGACGGCGGCGCCGCGTCGCTTGATTGCGCGTTGCAAGCCGACCGCGACCGGCACATCGAGAATGAGCGTAAGGTCGGGTTTCAAGTCGCCAATCGTCACGCGTTCCATTGCGCGGAGCAGTTTCGGATCGACCTTGCCGAGTTTGCCCTGATAAACGCGTGTCGAATCCGTGAACCGGTCGCACAGGACCCACGTCCCCCGCTCAAGCGCCGGCTTGATAACCTGATTGACGTGGTCATCGCGCGCGGCCGCGAACAGCAGCGACTCTGTTTCGGGACCGAGCAGCCTTCCCATCCCCGACAGCACGAGATGCCGAATGACTTCGGCTCCCGCCGATCCCCCCGGTTCACGTGTGACGATTGTCGGCAACCGTGCGCCATTCAGACGTTCGGCAAGCATCTTGATCTGTGTGGACTTGCCGGAGCCTTCGCCGCCTTCAAACGTGACGAAGCGGCCTCGCAGCACCTTCTTGTTCTCTGTCGGCTTTTTCATGCTAGAACTTTTCGGCGGCGGCACGGAACAGGCCGATCACCAATTCGCTTGCGCCGTCGATTGCGCGCCGCGTCGTCGAACCTTGTTCAATTGATTCCGCTGCATAGAGCGGTGCTTCGAGAGCGATATTGTTACCGCGCCAGACTTTCAAAACGCCGATGCGTTGTCCGGGCTGAATGGGCGCACGCACCGGACCTGTATAAACGACGCGGGCGATTAATTTGTCCGTGCCCGATCTCGGAATCATCACATTGATCGGCTCCGGACTGGTGAGTTTGACGGATCGACTCTCGCCGCCAAAGACACGCGCATAGCCAACTGTCTGGTCTGCTGCGAACAGCGCGCGCGGCTCGAAATTGCGGAAGCCCCATTCCAGAAGCTTCTTTGCTTCCGTTGCGCGATCGTCAGAATCTTCCAGCCCATTGACGACGACGATCAATCGTTGTCCATTTTGAACGGCAGAGCCGACCAAGCCGTATCCGCCATCCTTCGTGTAGCCGGTCTTCAGACCGTCCGCGCCGTCGAGCATAGTGAGCAGCGGATTGCGGTTCTGCTGGCGAATTTTATTCCAGGTGAATTCGCGCTCGTTGAATAACTTATAGAACTCGGGATAGGTCTGGATGATATGCCGGGCGAGATTTCCGAGTTCGCGAACCGTCATCTTGTTAGCCGGGTCAGGAAGCCCGGTCGGATTTCCGAATGTCGATTTCGTCAAACCGAGTTCACGCGCACGATCGCGCATGACTTCGACGAAGTCGCGCTCGTTGCCAGCGCTTCCCTCGGCGAGCGCAATGCAGGCGTCGTTGCCGCTTTGGATCAGCGCGCCACGAAGTAAATCGTCGACTTTGACCTTGCTGTTGAGTTCGGCAAACATTGTCGATCCGCCCGACGGTGCGCCGCCCTTGCGCCAGGCATTGGTGCTAATGCGGTATTCCTCATCGAGTTTGATCTTGCCGTTCGTAATCGCGTTGAAGATGACTTCGGCCGTCATCAATTTGAGCATGCTCGATGGTGCGCGCAATTCGTCGGCATTCTTCTCGAACAGGATGCTGTCGGACTTGGCGTCGATCAGGATCGCTGTCGGCGCGTCGATGTCGTAACCTTCTTCCTTCTTGGCCCCCTGCACGCTGTTATTGGCGGCATAGGAAATGCTGCCTATTTCGACGGTCGCGATCAACGCACCTGCGATCGCGACGGCGCAATATCGCCGGGCAAGCCAAGTGGAAATCCGAAATTTGGACGGGACGGCAGCCATGCTACGATTCCTGATGGAGGCCTTGTATCAGTTGAGATAATCGCGAACAACGGACCCCTTCCACGGGCCTCCCAAATCCACGAAACCCTCGAAAAAAGGCAGAAAATCGATGCCCACATCGCGAATGATGACTGCAAACGGCATCGACATGTTCGTCACCGAACAGGGCTCCGGACCGCTGGTGTTGCTGTGCCACGGTTGGCCGGAACTGTCCTATTCATGGCGGCGTCAACTGCCGGCCCTGGCGGCGGCAGGCTACCGTGCCGTTGCCCCCGACATGCGGGGCTTTGGTCGCACATCGGCTCCACTGGATATCGATGCCTATTCGATATTCGGCGATGTTCAGGCCGGATATTTTCACGGCGGTCGGAGGATTGAGCGTGCCGCCGCCATGGCGCGGCCGCGAACTTCCCCTTGAGACACTCGTCAAAAGCGGCATCACGAATTTCTATTGGCAGTATTTTCAGACGCCGGGCGTTGCGGAGGCGGAATTCGAGCGCGATGTCGATTACACGATGCGGGCGATTTCGTTTGGAGTGAACGCGTCGCTGCAGATCAAGGACGGGTTTGGATTTCTCGGGGACACCACAAGGCAGCATACTTTGCCGCCGTGGATCAGCGACGAAGACCACGCGTACGTCGTCGAAAATTACAAGCGCTCGGGCTTTCGCGGTGGCTTGAACTGGTATCGCAATATTGATCGCAACTGGGCGCTGACAGCGCCATGGCATGGCGCGAAAATCTATCAGCCATCGATCTTCATTGCGGGCGCAAACGACTCTGTCGTGACCGGCCTCATCGGCGGCAAGCGTGTGAGCGAGATGGACCGCGTGCTGCCAAATCTCAAGACCAAGCTTCTGATCGAAGGCGCGGGCCACTGGATTCAGCAAGAACGTCCCGACGAGGTGAACGCTGCGCTAATTTCATTTCTGAACGATTTGAAGACTTGAATTAGCCGCGACGGCAATCAGTAGAGGCCGCGACCGGATAGAAGGTTGACGCTGCCATCCCGCGCAACGGGCGCGAAGGCAGTTGAAACGGGCCGCACACTCGCGGGAGTTTCAATGGTCTCAGCCACATCGTTACGCGCAACGCTCGGCCTGCGTCCCGCAATGCGGGTGGTGCGCGATGCGGACACTTCCGTCGATGGAGCCGCCGCCGCATCTTCCGGTGTATTGCCCAACGTGTAAGGCCGCTCTGCAGGCATCGGAACATCGCCTGCATAAGTCCCACGCGTCGAAACGCTGTCGGGAATGAACGGACGCGCCGATGCAACCCTGACGCCTGAGGGCGCCGGCGCGGGCTCACCCGTGCGAAGGGTCGCCATCAAGACGCGATCGTCGGAGCCCTCAAGCGGCGCATGGCCGACATACTCAACGCGCACGCGTCCGATGCCGTTGGAGCGAAATCCGAGTAGTGTCGCGGCGTTGTTCGAGACATCGATCAGCCGGTTGCCGTGATACGGCCCGCGGTCGTTGACCCGCACGATCAGCGATTTTCCGTTGGCGAGATTGGTGACCCGCGCATAGCTCGGCAGCGGCATTGTTGGATGCGCCGCCGTCAGCGAGGTCATATCGAAAACCTCACCATTGGCCGTCAGACGACCGTGGAAGTCGTCCCCATACCATGATGCCAGACCTTCTGCCCGGTAGGTAGGATCTTCCTCGGGTGTGTAGGTCTTGCCGGCGACCACATAGGGTTTACCGACACGATAGGTGCCGCCGCCCTTCGGGACGGCCTCATTGAAATCGACGACACGCGGGCTAGTGGAGACGCCGTATTTCGGGTCCACCCGCTTGGCGAATTTGTCCGAGGATGCGCAATTGGCGACCAGGAGGCAAACGGCGACCGCGGCCGCAGTTCGTGCGGCACCCTGCCCCAAATCAATATAGGTGGTCCCCATGGAGCCCCGAATAGCACCGTCGCCGCGCAATATTGCCTTCCGGACGAAAGGCGCGACGGGTCGACGGAATAGCCTGATTGGCGACTGAGCATAACCCATCGTGCAAATGCGGGAAACGGGTTCCCTGCGGAAGTGGTAAACCCCGCGTTGCTTTTTCGGCCTTATAGCGTGACTGCATTGACAGTTCTTGCAATCGCCCGCGCCATCGCCCATGAGGGGAAACCGGAAGGGTGTCCGAGCGGTTTAAGGAACCGGTCTTGAAAACCGGCGTGCCTGCAAGGGTACCGTGGGTTCGAATCCCACCCCTTCCGCCATAGTGACATCTCACCACGCGGCCAAAGCCCCATTCAATACCCGCGTTGATAGGTCGGACGCGGCGGCTGGTATTGTGGCCGCGCGGGCTGATATTGCGGCTTTTGAACCGGAATTGCCTGAACCGGAGATGCCTTTGGCTTGCCGGCGATGGTCAGCAATTCAAGGTCGGTCAAACCATCGGCAAGATTGCGAAAATCTCGCTCGAACTGGTCGCGTGGGATTTTGCCCTGGCTCAGGCGCCGCAACAGCGGACGGAATTTTCCGGCCGCTTCCTCGACGGATTCATTGAAGTCTGAGACGGTGAGCCCGAGTTCTGCCGCAACGGTGGGAAGATCGAGATCGTCGTCGTAACGATTGGACGCCGCGCCAATCATCTCGACTCCATTGAATCTGAGGTCAGGGTCCAGTCCCGCGCGGTTCATGGCGTTCGCGAACCGTTTGATGTCGTCGTCTAAAAGCGAGTCCATTTTTTCCTGCGGCGGATAAAGTCCCTCGACAGCATCGCGGACCTCGCGCGGGAACGTCCGGCCGCTCAGAACGAGACCACGAACTTCGTCCTTGGCGCGTTCCAGCCCGCCGTCCTGGCAACTCATGCATGCGATGCCGGGTGTGACCGTCACAATGCGCCGCGATTGATCGCGGACAACGCCGGGAAGACCGCGATCCAGCCGCTCGCCGGACGCCTTGCTGAGAAAGTATCCCTGAAATCCGTTCGGCAGGCTGAAGAACGTTTCACTGCTGTCGTGGCTGAAGCCGCCGTTGCCGCCCGGCCCCACGGGAAAATCGAAGATGCTCTGCCGGTCCCTGCCCCCGACAAAATCATAGGTCATCCAGAAGTACCCGATACGAGACGGATGCCGTTCGATCATCCGATTGTTTTGTGTGACACTGGATTTCTGAAACCCTGCGCGCTGGGCGATGAGGTTGCGAATATCGCCCGCAACATCGACGCCTTGCTGCTGTGCGAATTCCTTGAACGAGTTCGGTAGCTTCAATAGCGAATAATAGAGTTGAGGCTGCGTTGCGTTCGATGCAAGCCAGTCCCCCCGCACATAGGGCAATGCTGTGAAGGTTGCCTTGGCCAGCGTGCGGCTGAGTTCAGAGTCCGGCGCCGCCGTATAGGGATATGACGCGATTAGAAAATTCCAGTCATCGACACTCCATCCAATGTCGACAAGATTAAATTTCAGGATCGTCGCTTCAGGATCGATCGTTTCGAGTTTCACCGAATCGGGTGCGCGGCTGAGCGAATTCAGAAGTTTGATTGCCGCCTGACGATAGACTTTCATTGCCTCATCACCGGCGCAGACATTGGCCAGATGGGTGAGCGTCAGATAGCGCTGAGTGCTTTGTCGCGTCCGGATCACCTTGTTGAGATCGGTGACCATGTATCCGACCATATCGTCGGGTGAGATAAATTTATGAGCATCACACGCGGAGACAGTTGCTGCCTGCGGCGACGGAGGCGCATTTTGCGCGAGAGCCTGTGTTGAAGCCTGCGCCAAAATGACGGCGACCGCAGCGCTTAATCCGAAAACAATTTGTCGTCCGACGGGGCGCAGAAATGAAATCATCGCAATCTCCAAATATGCCCGCCAATGTTGCGGCGAGGTGTCCCCAAAAACTCAAATTAACGCTCGGCCCTTGCGGCCGCTGCACAAGCTGGCTCACCTGACAATCAGTCTGGGTTAGTCGGCACCGCATGGCAATCGGTTGGTCGGGCCATCCGGACGCCGGGTTCAAAACGCCAACAAGTTTTGCGGCGCAACAGGCTTTAAGCCGTGGAAATTGATCGCGGCAGCGGGTGTTTGCTTTCTTGTTTGCCGATTGTTGTCCTTATTGGCTACACTATTGGCTGGTCGGGCGTGCATGGCCCTGAACATGCGATTGAAATCCCGCACCCCCGGGGTCTGGAGCGGCGACAGTGAACGATCAGCAGCAGGAAAACCACGATCGCGATCTGAAGGTTGCCCGGAACGAGGCCAAACGCGAGCTTGTCAGCGACATCCGTCTCAGTAGCTGGGCGACGGTGATCGCGATCCTATTGGCGCTCATTGCGCTGACGCTTTATCTGATGCGGAAATAAAACGCCGGGATGCCGGCTTGCGCTATTTCTTGAATTCCATATCGACACAACGCAGAACATCCGGCCCGACGCCAACGTTGAGCAGGATGCAGCCCTTGGCTTTCAATGCGGTGCTGTCGCTGACCCAGAGAGCCGTTCCACCAGAGCCGAAAAACGAATTGGTGTTGGGCGGCTCAGTCTCGGTCGCGTCGAACGCGTAATTCGAATCTGCCGGAAACACTCGCGCTTTCAACGCGCAACTGCCGTCGCTATCGATCTTCAGCACTTCTTTGTTGTCGCGCGTGACCGCGACGCTGACCTGACAGCGATAAAACTCGGACGTGCGCGTATTGAAAATAAAAGAGTAGGATTTGCAGTTGATGATTTGCAGCTTGCCAGCGTTCAGCCCGCGGCCGCACGCAATCCGCTGATTATTGCTGAGTTTGAATTCGTCAGCCGCGTTAGCGCCCGCAATATGAGCGAAAATACCGACCGCCAAAACGGCCGCAACTTTCAGAACCCGGCTCATCGATCCTCCCCTTAAATTTTGCCCAAGCGTTGTGATTGTCTTTGCCCGCACCAACGTCAAATAAAGTCTATTTCATTCGAGAACGCGGCACCATGACCCACCGAGGCAGCCGCGTCACCTCAGCTATGGCTCGCCGCGGCCGAATTCTGCGCGGCCGTCTTGAGCTGGGCCACGGTTGCTTCGAGTTTTGCATTGTTTTCCAAAAGCCGCTGACTGGTGAGAATAAGAAAGTAATAGCCGAATTCCGGATTCTGGAAATAGATTTCCAGCAGCTTGTCATACTCGATGGTCAGGACCTGACCGGCCTCCGTGCATTCGATGGTCGCAGTACGCTTGTTGTTCGGTGTTAAAAAGCCAAGTTCACCCATGAGACTTCCGGGCGCAAGTTCGACATTGAATTCGGTAACACGAAAACTTCCAGTGATCGTGAGGAACATTTCATTGGCGACATCACCCTTTTTGAACAATTTGTCGCCCTTGCGATATTTGCGCTCGGTCATGAACGGCTTGAGCCATTCCATCGATTTGTCGCCCTTGGTGGCGCTTCGCGCTTTCTTGACGAGCCTCTGCATCTGATAGAGGCGAAGCGCGTTGATCGGGACCAGGAGCAAATACAAGAGAAAGGTCTTGATGTCGCTCGCGAGCGCGCCGAAGGCGACAAAGAACAAATTGCTGATCATGTTGGCAATTCGCAGCGGCACCATCGTGCGCGTCAGCAGGGTCACGACGAAAAAGATCGACCCCATAAGGGCGAACATGTTGGCGAGCGTTATCTGCGCCAGCGCGATCTCGAAAAGGCGGTTGAAGATCGCATCGTAAGTGACGTTGTTGGGATCGAGGCCCAACAACAACAGGACTTTTGCCACTCTGAGATTATCGGTCGCGGTGTCGAGGATGCGATTCAGGATCGTCGACAGATCCACGTTGCTGGAATTCATCGTGCCTCCTGACCGACCCCGTAGAGCGGCCCATTTGGAATGTTAGTTGAGAGACCGCATTGTGACGATCTCCTTTGGCACGGCGCCTGACGCTAGTCCCGATATGCTGATCTGGCGTCAACTGGATTTGGACGGTGCCGATTCCGCCGGATTATGCCGATGTCGGTGGGCCCGAACAACGTCTTGCGGAGGGGATTGCAGGTTGAAGTCCCCTGGATCGTTGACGGCTGCGTGAGCGGCAGGCACCTTGAACGGCAGACTGATCGCGTTAGAAATCAGGTCGGCATTCCTCCAAGATGCAAGTTCAGCAAATGCTGCAGCGATCGCTCAGGACCATCGGCAGGGAGACGGTCGCCGGAACGGCAGGCGATCAGCCGAATGCTGTCACATATTTGGCTTTGGGTGTCGGCATCACCGCGATGCTTATTTTGACCACCGATGCCGCCTCTTACCATCATCGATGGGTCAGATGGTTGTTGTGGTTCAGCGTCGCCGTATTTGTGTGGGAGCTGCTGGCAGGGCTCGTCCGTGCCACGCGCAACGGCCGCTTACTTACCTATGCGCTGTCAGGTCAGGGCTTCGTCGACATTCTTGGGGCATGCGGCATTCCCATCGCGCTGGCTTGCGGGGCCAGTCTATCGCTGGCTTCGCTTGCAGGCGTTTTCTGGCTCCTCAAACCGGTGCCGCAAATTTCCGGCCTGCGTCAGTTACGGAGAGTTTTGACCAGGGAGGCCGGTCCCCTTTCCAGCGTGCTTGTGCTGTTTCTGATCGTGCTGTTCATGGCCGCGGTGTTGGCGTTTCTGTTTGAGCGCAACGCACAACCAGCCGGATTCAGCAGCCTTCCTGCCTCGCTGTGGTGGGCTGTGGTCACGCTGACCACCACAGGCTACGGCGACGTGGTTCCGATTACGCTGGCTGGCCGCATGGTCGCAGCCCTGCTCATGGTCTGCGGTCTTGCCGTCTTTGGTCTATGGACGGGTATCCTCGCAACTGGGTTTGCCGCCGAGAACCGCCGGCACAATTTTATCCAGACGTGGGAATCGCTCGGTAAAGTTCCATTTTTCGCGGCACTCGGACCCGCCACGTTGGCCGACGTCACCAACATGTTACGGCGCATCGATATGCGCGGACGCACCACGGTTATCCGCCGCGGTCAGGCTGGCGATTGCATGTATTTCATCGCGGCAGGTGAAGTCGAGGTGGAATTGCCCAGCAAGCACATTCCCCTCGGCGTGGGCGCGTTTTTCGGTGAACTCGCGTTACTGGGCAACAATGTCCGGACGGCAAATGTCGTGACGACGCGCTCGACGACCTTGCTTGTGCTCGATCTGATCGACTTCCGTGCGTTGATGGCACGTCACCCGGAATTGGCAAAAGCCATCGACGAAGAGGCCCGTCGCCGCGCTGAGGAAAATGCTGCTGCTTTGGTCCGATAGCGGATCGTTCGAATTCTGGGATCGAACGCCGCCATCAAATATCGATCGTGATTCCCTCGCGCGCGACGATCGTCCCCGCTCGCGCTTTGGCAGCAGCCTCTGCAATACGATCCATCGTGTTGTCGTCATGTTCGGGATCGTGATGATAAAGGCAAAGCGTCTTGACGCCCGCCGCATCGGCAAATTTTACGGTTTGTTGCCAGCTTGAATGGCCCCAACCGACATGACCCGGCAACTCAACGTCGGTGTAGGTCGAGTCCATGATGAGAAGCGCTACATCCTCCGCCAATGCAAGCATGGCCGGATCGAAAACACCGGTGCTGATTTCCGTGTCGGTGATGTATGCGACGGCCTGCCCTGCATATTCGCAACGATAGCCGGTGGCCCCACCTGGATGGTTGAGCGCGGCGGTACGGACGACAATTCCTGAATGCGGCGAAAGAGTTTCACCCGGTTCGAAATCGGTAAACTCGATTTTGCCTTGCGCCATTTCAATTTCAATTGGAAATAGCGGATAGCTCATCATCTTGCGCACGGCCTCTTTCAGTCCGCCGGCGGGCTTCACATTGCCCGCCCACAGCCGCATCCGGCTGCCTTTTTCAAACGCCGGGGTAAAAAAAGGAAGGCCGATCAAGTGATCGATATGGCAATGGCTCAGAAAAAGATCGATGTCGGCGATCTTGTTGTTGTGAGCCATATAGTTGCCAAGGACGCGCAATCCCGATCCGGCATCGAAAACAAGAGAACGATCACCACATGCAATCTCAACACAGGACGTGTTTCCGCCATAGCGAACGGTATCCGGTCCCGGGCAAGGAATACTTCCGCGGGCACCCCAAATCCGGACGGTCATCGAAGGGTTCGGCATCGAATTCGCTCAGCAATAGGTAAGAAGAATTGCACGGTCCACCGGACGTTACCAACTCGGACAATCCGTGTTTCGACAAAAAAGAGCTTGCCAATTTTGAAAGTGTGCGAAAACGGCCGCATTTCGCTTATTTTATTTGGTGGTCAGGGCGAACACGCCGTCCCAGTCTTCCGGTGGAGGCGTTACGCGGAACGCCACAATTCTCTCGGAGTAAAGATCGTACAATGCGGCGAAGATCTTCTTTTCATCGGCGATGCGTGCTTTCGAAATTGCCGACAGTGCGCCATCCCAATCGCGGCTGCGATAACACGACAGCATTTCAATGCTGAGATTTCGCAGTCTCTGAAATTCTCCAGAACGCGCGACGTCTTCTCGTCCGGCGATGGCGTAAATCACCTCCGGCTCCTTCTTCCCTTTTACGGTGATGAAGTCGAGTTCGAGAATCGCAAATTTTTCTTTCGCGGCGAGCGCGGTCTTCGACCCGGCGATGATCGGCACGCCGTAAGACTTCGATTGACCTTCAAGGCGCGAGGCAAGATTGACGCTGTCGCCGAGCACTGAATAGTCGAATCGCAGATTAGAACCCATATTGCCGACCACGCAGGTGCCGGTGTTCAGGCCGATGCCGACATGCATCGGAATATGCGGTTTGCCTGCAAGCCGCGCTTCCTCCTCGCGCTCGACATTCAGCACCTCGATCTTGTCAATCATGTCCAGCGCCGCTTCGCAAGCGTTGATCTGGTGAGCCTGATCGATGAGTGGCGCATTCCAGAACGCCATGATGGCGTCGCCCATGTATTTGTCGATGGTGCCCTTGCGATCGAGAATTGCATTTGTCAGCGGCGTTAGAAAACGATTCATCAGCGAGGTGAGACCCTGTGGATCGTGCTTGAACGATTCCGAAATCGTCGTGAAGCCACGCACGTCGCTGAACATTATTGTCATTTCGCGCTCTTCTCCGCCGAGCACGAGTTTCTCGGGCGATTGAGCAAGTTGTTCGACAAGAGCTGGCGACAAGTATTGACCGAATGCGGAGCGGATGCGACGCCGTTGCACTTGCTCACTGAAGTAACTGCTGAAGACAAGAACGAGGTAAATGCCAGTGCTAGAAAAAAGAGGAAACGTGAAATCTATCAATATGTTACGGTAGGTGTAAAAATACCATGCGGCTCCGATCAAGATGCAGACGATGACAGCGCCGAAGGCAAGCAGCAGGATTGGACGCAAGATCGGCGTCAACCAGATGATTCCAGTCGCAAACAGGATGGCCGCAAGTATTTCCGCGCCGATGGCATAGTTCGGCTGCGACAGAATCGAACCCGTCAACGCGCTTTCCAAAACCTGCGCATGGACCTCGACACCAGGCATCACCGGGTCAAGCGGCGTCGTTTTCAAATCGAGCAATCCGACAGCGGATGTCCCGACCAGAACCAGTTTGCGCGAGATGACATCCTTGCTGACATTGCCATCGAGAACATCGGACGCCGAGACGAACCGTTTCGCGTCATGCCGCGAGAAATGAACCCAGAGCTGCCCGTTCTTGTCAGTCGGCAACTCAAATCCGGGTACCGCAACGCTGCGTATGCCAGCTTCGTCGGATTTCACCAAAATGGTATTTGACTTCGTGACGATGCGCAGCATTTCAAACGTCAGCGACGGCATGAGGTCGCCTTGGGCAATCATGATCATAGGGACACGCCGGACGATGCCGTCGCGCTCCGTCTTGATCGTAAAGAGCCCCCGCCCCGGAGCAGCTTCTTCAAGCACCGGGACGTTGCGAAGAAGACCCGGGAAATTGAAAAGGAACGGCTGCGGATCGCCGCCGATTGTCGCCAGACCGGTTAACGGCAATTTGAGATCGGCACGTGGTGTCGCCTGCGGCAATCCGGATTCACCGAGAACGACCGGCGATTTTCGCAAGACATCGGCAAAGACCTGATCGTTGCTCGGCAACGCCCTCAGCTTGTTGCGCGTCTCTTCGTCGAGGTTCTGAAACGTCTCAGCTGCAAGGCTCGGCGACATCCGGTCCGGCTCGGCGAACACGATGTCGAAGGCGATGACAGCGGCGTCTAGATCGGTAAGACGCTTAATGAGATCGGCAACGCGAGTACGAGGCCATGGCCATTGCCCGAATTTGCTAAGGCTCTGCTCATCGATGTCGATGATGACGACAGGACGCGAGGTGATTTTTCTCGGCTCAAGCAGTTGATACCCGTCGAAGGTACGAACCCGCAATTCTTCGAGCGGAGGCGGATCCCAAACACGAAGGCCAACGAATGCGAACAGGAGAAAAATACAAAGAATTCGGGCGTAGCCGAACACCCGCGCATATCGTCGCAGCCGCTTCATGTCGATCGAACCATGCCCGTGGGCACGCCTGCCCCGTTACTTTTCCCGGAATGCACGCATGAGCTGGTCGCTCAGCGGCTTTGCGAGATAGGATAGCATAGTGCGGTCGCCGGTCTGCACAAAAGCCTCGACCGGCATGCCGGGAATAAGCCTGACCTCTCCCAGCCTTGCGACCTCCTCCGGAGGAATCGAGACCCGGATCGTGTAGTAACTCTGTCCCGTGCGCTGATCGACCGTGGTATCGGGTGAAATACGGCTGATAGTCCCGTTCAATTCCGGCGTGGTGCGCTGGTTGAAGGCCGACAGTCGAAGCAGGGTTTTCTGGCCGATCCGAAGCTGATCGATGTCCTGTGGGTTGACCTTGGCTTCGACGGAAAGGTTGTCAGCTTCGGGTACGATCAACATGATCGCGTCGCCAGCCGTAATCACGCCGCCAACCGTATGAACGGTCGATTGCAGAACCATGCCGTCCTGCGGTGCACGTATGTCGATGCGGCGCAGCTGGTCTTCCGCCGTTACCTTGCGCTCGACATATTCGCCGATCTTGTCGTTGATCTCGCGCATCTCCTTGGAAACTTCGCTCGACAGATCTTTGTCGATCTGAATGATCTGCAATTCGGTTTCGGCAATCTTGCCCTTTGCCTGGGCCTTCTGCGCGATGAATTGCGCGCGATCTCCATCGAGGCGCGTGGCGTCACGTTCGAGCGTCGTCAGTCTGGAAATCTGAATGAGATTTTTTGCAAAGAGATCGCGAACGCCGATGAGCTCTTTTTGGATAAGTTCGATCTCGCGTGACTTTGCATTCTCCTGTGCTTCAAGTCCGCCTATCTCCTGCTTGAGCTGTGCAATGCGTTCTCCGAGCTGCGCCTTTTGCCCAGCACGGCTGGATGAGCGAACTTCGAACAACTTTATTTCGTTCGTCACCAGCGACTTGACGTCGGGATCGTTCATCGCATCCATGATCTGCGGCGGGAATGTAATATGATCCGCACCTTCCTGCTCGGCAATCAGGCGTGCGGCGCGCGCCCATAGTCCGTTCAATTGTTTCGTCACGATGGCAAGGCTTGCTTTGGTAACAGTGTCATCGAGGCGCACGACGACATCGCCGGCTTTGACGCGATCGCCGTCACGCGCCCTCACCTCGCCGACAACGCCGCCGGTTGGATGCTGGACTTTCTTGACGTTGGAATCGACCACAATCGAGCCCGGCGCGATCAATGCTCCCGAAATCTGCGCAGTCGAAGCCCATCCGCCGATGCCGCAAGTCAACAATGTGACGACCGCAAGTCCGACAATCAAATGAAGACGAATTGATTTTCTCGATCCGGGGACGTCGAGGCTCTTGAAGATCGAGATTTTTTCAAGCGGCGTTACGACCTTGTTCAGAACGTCGCGAAACTTCCGCTCAACGACTTTCAGGCTTGGAAGCTTCAGCGCTGGAAGCTTCAAGGGTGGGACCTTCAGATTGGGGAACTTCATTTCGTTCCTCCCGCCTCGGAAACAATCTTGATCGGCGGCGGCGTACCTGTTGGACGCTGCAGCACCTGACCGAGAATGGCTTCCTTCGGCCCAAAGGCCTGCGCGCGTCCATCTTTGAGCATCAATATCAGATCGACAGCTTCGATGCCGATGGGCCGATGGGCCACAATGACAACGATGCCGTCCCGCGCGCGGACAGAGCGTACAGCTTCGTTAAGAGCCACATCGCCCTCGCTGTCTAGATTGGAGTTCGGCTCGTCAAGCACGACAAGAAATGGATTTCCGTACAACGCTCGCGCCAGTGCAATGCGTTGCGCCTGACCCGCCGACAAAACGCTGCCCTGATCGCCGATTTGCGTGTCGTAGCCGTCGCGCATTCCGATAATGAGTTCATGAACGCCTGCGTCCCGCGCAGCGGCGATAAGGGCGTCGGAATTCGGAGTTTCCTCGAAACGCGAAATGTTTTGGGCGATCGTGCCGGAAAACAGCTCAACGTCCTGCGGCAGATAGCCGATATGCCGCCCCAGTATCTCCGGCGCCCATTGATCGAGTGCCGCGCCATCCAGACGGACCTTGCCGCGAAGCGGCTGCCAGACGCCAACGAGGGCTCGTACCAGCGACGATTTTCCAGATCCGCTCGGCCCGATAACGCCGACGGCCTGCCCTGCTTCCAGTGCGAAGGACACATCCTGCACGACGATTTTTTGTTCGCCGGGAGGGTTCACGCTCAACGTCTCAACTGATAATTTCTTACTGGGCACTTCCAGTAGCGTCGGCGTTGTCTGCTTCGGCAATGAGCCAAGCAACCGGTTTAGCCGGTGCCAGCTCTGCCGCGCGGCGACAAAACCCTTCCAATGCGCAATCGCAAGATCGACCGGCGCCAGCGCGCGCGCGCTGAGGATCGAACCGGCAATAATGATGCCTGCCGTTGCCTGCTGGTTGATGACGAGATAAGCGCCGACGCCGAGTACGGCTGATTGCAGCATCATTCGCATGACTTTCGCGATCGCGCCGAGGCCGCCAGCAACATCGCTTGCGCGCTGATTGCTCGCAAGATAGTCGCGGTTGGATTTCTCCCATGCCGCGCCGACCCGTTTTGCCATTCCCATCGCGATGAGAACTTCGGAATTACGCCGACTTACGAGCGCGAGGTCCTGCCGCCGCATCGCAAGGCCGGTTGAGCGCTTGGCCGGCTCCAGCGTGAGGCGTTCTGTGATGACCGTTAGGCTGATGAGAAGGATGGCGCCGATCAGGGCCGTGAAGCCAATCAACGGATGAAACGCAAAGCAAATCAGAAGATAGATCGGCAGCCAGGGAATATCAAACAGCGCGCCCGGCCCCATGCCGGACAGAAACGCGCGGATATTGTCGAGATCGCGCAGCGGCTGAAGCCCCTCCGTGCGATTGCCCGCCAGCAACGGCAGCCGGACAACGATGTCATAGACGCGTTGGCTCAACATCTCGTCGAGAGTCGAGCCGATGCGGATCAGAATGCGGCTGCGAATGAGATCGAGAACGCCCTGCACGACGTAAAGCCCGCCGGCCAGCACGATCAAGCCGACGAGCGTCGGAATGCTTCGGCTCGGCAGCACGCGATCGTAGATCTCCAGCATGAAGAACGAGCCGGTCAGATAAAGAAAATTGATCACGAAGCTCATCACGCCGACGCCAATGAAGGCGCTGCGGCACGCATGAAGAGCGGCACCAAGCTCGATGCTGGGGCCAACTCCTGAAAATTGTGTTAGGACGCGCATAGGTAAGTTTAGGCCGAGTGAGCTGTTAAGTCACCCATATCCGGCAATTAGGGTTTCCTGCCGGCAGGCAGATATACGACAGAGTTAACGCTGCCCGCGTCAAGCATGGATGATGAAATCGCTGGCCGTCAGCGAGGCGACCTTTACCAAAATTGTATCGACCGTGCCGTTGATATGCAGCAGCGTATCGCCGCCGCCCGGATGGCCGGCATTGTTCAGCAACGCCGTAAGTGCCGCAGAATCGAACGCAGGGAGCAGATGTAGATCGATCTTATCTGTGCCGGACGTAAACTCGATAATTGTATCCTGGTTCGAATTCGGCGCGAATACGAAGGTGTCCTGTTGGCCTGTGCCGAAGAACATGTCCTTCTGATTGGAACCGGTCAGCGTCACCGCTTCGGTGCCTGCCTGATTGAATATGAAGTTGACCGTATCAGTCGCGCCTGCATGATCCGTGACCGTAAGGGCGACCTTGTCGACTCCCGGAGGTGCCGATCCGGGTGTGTAGGTGACGCCCGTCGTGAGCGCGCTGTTGATGGCAGTGAGGTCGCCGGAAGCCGGTGTGACGCTGGCACTGGTTCCTGAACCGCTACCATCGGTGGCAGCAATCATGGTGAAGGTATCGCCATTATCCGGATCCGAAACCGATAAACCCAGAACCGTAACCGGGGTGGTCGGCGAGCCTCCGCCCGATAGATGCAAATTGTCGGTTGAGATCACAGGCGCATCATTGGTGCCGGTGATCGTAATGGTCTCGGTCTGCGGAACGGTCGCACCGTGAACATCGGTCACATTGTAGGACACAACGATGGTGCTGGTTTCACCAAGAGCCAGCGGCACAAAGGATGGATCAGTCGGATCGATCGTCAGGGTATGACCGTCCAACCCAAGCGAGACCCCGGCAGGAGCCGTTGACGAAGCCGCGCTCTCGCCGACCGCATAAGTGATGCCCGCAACCGTCAGCGAAGCCGTCTCGCCATGGTCGGGATCGCTCGCGCCGCTCAGCAGATCCTTGGTAAAGACTGCATCGCCCTCAGTCGCACTGGCGGTCAGCGCCGCGGTAACAACAGGCGCATCATTGGTGCCGGTGATGGTGACCACCACGTCACGCGTGACCACGCCGCCGTTGCCGTCATTGAGGGTAACGGTATAGGTCTCGTGCACGACCTGATTAGCGGCAAGCTGATCGGTCGCGCTGTCATTGGCCGTAAAGGTCCAGGTGATCAGACCACCGGTGCCGCCGCTGGTGTCGCTGGTCTTCCCCGCCGCGAGCGAGCCGAGCTTGCTCGTATAGTCCGTGCCCATGAACACCGCAGACACCGTGTGGGTGTCGGTCAGATCGACATCGCCGAACGCAATCGTGCCGCTGGCGATCTCTTGTCCGGTCTCGGCCGGCGCCGTCGCATCCTCGGTCACCGCTCCGGTCAGCGTCGCGGCGCCAATCGTCGGCGCATCATTGGTGCCGGTGATGACGACGACAAAGGTCTGCGGCGTGACGCCGCCGGCATGATCGTTGATCGCCACCGTGTAGGTCAGTGTCAGCTTCTCACCGACAGCCAGATAATCGAACGCCGTGGAAGCTGCCGAGAAGCCGAGATTGACCGAGCCGGATGATGAGCCCGATGCCTTCACGACTGCAGCCGGTGTGATCAGTAATTCCAGCGCTGCAGTGTTGAGCGCAAGCCCGCTCGTCACGCCCGAAGCAACAACGTTGGTGATCGCCGCGGTGTGACCGACATTGTCCAGATCGACATCGGTAAACGTCACCGGGATCGTGGTGGTCAGCGCGCTGGTGTCGGTCTGCTCGTTAAGATCGGTCTCGGCGACCGTGTTGATCACCGGCGCATCATTGGTGCCGGTGATGGTGATGGTGACCGGCCGAGTTGAAGTTGCTCCCTGACTGTCGGTCACCTTCACATTGTAGGTAGCTGTCAGCGTCTCGTCGACCGCAAGGAAATCGAACACATTATCTGGAAGCGCGAATTTCCAATCGAGCGAACCAGAACCGGTGTTTGTGCTATCCGGATCGGTCACGTTCGACGTGCCGTTCACGACCCCGGTCGCGATCGCCGCTGTCATCGCGGTACCAAGCGCGGTGAGCATTGCTTGCGGAATGGCCGCACCAGTCCAGGTCACCGAAGAAAAATCCAGCGCCGCGCTCGCTTGATGCGTGTCGGTCAGGTCCACGTCCGTGAAGCTCAGCTTCCCGGAGAGCTTGTCGAGATCAGTGCTGTCGCCAGTTTTGGTCGCAAGCTCGGTGATTGCATTAGGACCGGAGGCATCCGCTGCCAGCACCGGCACGTCGTTGGTGCCGGTAATGGTGAACGTAATTGTCTCGGTCGTAGGCGTCGAAGCTGTATGTCCGTCGTCGAGTGTAATCGTGTAGACGATTTGAACCTGCTCGCCCGCGGCCAGGAAGTCGAACACGTGGTCGGGTGCAGAAAACTTCGCGGTGACAGTTCCTTGGTCCGTGAGCGGCACACGTGTAACGCCGACATTGCTGTCGGGTGTGGTAACGAACGTCAGGTAACTCAGCAACGTCGCATTCTCGGGTAATTTCGAAAGATCGGCTGTCGTATGGGTGGCAGCGTGTTGGGTCGCAACCGTCTTTGACACAGTGAAGACGTTGGCGGTGTCGCTGAAGTCTTCGTCGGTGAAATCGAGTTTAATTGCTGAATACAGATGCGGATGATTCAGATCGTTCGTAACGTCCGCGTTTTCGCTGAACGAAATCGGCGTATTTCTCAATACAAAAACCGGCGGGTCATTCTCGCCGGTGACGGTCAGAGTGAGCGTTTCAATTCCCGTGTCTGAGCCGCTGCCGCCGACGCCCGATGCGCTGGTAAACCTGAAAGTGTAAACTGCCGTTTCGCCCTCACCCAGGAAGCGGAAGTTCTCCGGGTGGTAGGTCACAACGCCTTTCACCGTATCAAACGACACAATGTTATTGTGCGGGTCCACCAAATACGAAATTGGGGCCGGCGAAGTCGTCGTTTCCTTTATCAGGCTCCCGCTATTCGTGACGTACGGTATTGCGACGTCAAAAAATGGCGCGGCGCCAAAATCAGGATCTTTGATCGTAACGTGATCGCCGAGCTTGAAGCTGTGTGGACCCAGAGCTGTTGTCGCCTGAACGTCGGTTGCGTCAGTTACTGAAAACTGTGGCGGCGTGTTAACAAAGATAATCTTTATGTCAGATGTTTTGCCTGTGTTGGGATCCGTAACCTGGACCGTGTAGGTAATCGTCGTGCGGCCGGTGTCTGGATCTGTCCCGCTTTTGCCGACAACTGTCGGCGGCGGCGTGAAAGAATCCGTACGCGGTTTATCCGTTGATTTCGGATTGGCGTCGGGATTGAATCCTGGGAATGCGAGCTGGAAGACGTTATTAAAAAGCGCCTTGTCGGAGAGCGCGGCCTGCGCTGAGAGCGGCTGTTCTGTAGCCGTCGCCGACTGACCTGCGCCACCAGGCGAAATAACCGTGAGTCGGCCAGTTTGTGTAACCGTTCCGAGCAATTCGCCAGTAGTGTTGTCGTAGTAAGCAAAACCACCAACATGCCCGTCCGGCTCCGCGCCGAGGACGGCCTCCACGACGCCGGTGTCCGAATAGATTTTAACGGCTACCGCGGTTCCGCGGATGCCCATCGTGGCGACTGGCGTCTCAACACGCATATTGCCGTTCTTCGCGGTCTGACCCGCAACGAACGTGATTGTCCCCTGCACGAGGCTCATCAACGAAGAATTCGACGACCCATTCGGATCGTAAACCATTTCGCTTAGCACCATGCGTGCGTTCGACTGCATGCCGAACGCAGTGCCGTCGATCAGCGTCATAGCAATCGAGGAGTCGGATCCCGTCTGAACGACGTCGCCCTTCTGCACGGCGTCGCCGACATTGAGTTCGACAGTCACGCCATTGCGAATAACGCTGGCACTTCCCTCCAGCTTCATCACATGGCCGATGACCTGAGCGGCATCTGCCGGCGCAGCTTGTGCGTATTGAACGTACCCGGTCAAAGATGAAACGACGTGCCCAGCAAGCATCGCGCCGTCTTCGGAGATTAGCGCGGGGCGCTTTTCGCCCTTGAAGTAGTCGTGGACGACATACTTCTGATCCGTTGCGGAAAGGATGAGATCGTTGCCCTCGCGGGCGTAGTCGCCTTTGAACAGCAGGTGCTTGTCGGGAATGACAATTCCGCTCGCGCCTTGGTGTCCGCCGCCACTATGCGAATGTGCACCGAATGTAAATTGCTCGCCGTCGAGCGATACAGCCGAAGCAAGATTCGAGTTGATCTGACCGGGAAAATTCACGGCGTGAACCAATCTAAAACGGTTAAGTTTCTATAAATTACAAGGTTCGCGCACTTGTAGCATTAGACTAGGTCGTCTCGATAGCGATTTACGTTCAATGGCTAACGTGGAAACCGATTTCGCCCCGCTATTAATCGAAGGATGGACGTCAATACCCGAGCGGTTTTGGAGCTAAATATATGAAAAACAGGCTATAATTTTCACCCAAGCTATCGTTAACGAGGCAATAAGATAGGCTGGAGGGGGTAAAATTACGCTTTGCTGAATCAGTTTAACTTGCCACACTTGGATTTTATAGCCTAATTTATAGAATGAATACTTGGACTGGCCGGCGCTACAGCACCAATACTTGGGCTGGTCGGTGCTCACCTCTTGCTCCCGCCGGAGCATCGGAAGAAGCAGCATTAGCCACATTTAAAATTTTACGGAATTTCCTCAACGAACGTTCCTCATCTTTGAATCAATACCTTCCCGAGTCTCCCCTCCTTAAGCCGGCCCAAACCGCCTCGCCCCTAGACCTTG
>JAYVYQ010000087.1:0-12770 GCA_043784125.1 Afipia sp. | reverse complement strand
TCGAAGCCGCCGTGAAGGCGATGGATACCGCAATCAATGCGCTCGAAGAAGCCGACCAGCACCTCAATGCTGCGCTGGTCGCGGCCGATTTCGATCCGCTGGAGCTCGAACGAATCGAGGAAAGACTCTTTGCGCTGCGCGCCGCTTCGCGAAAATTCTCCACCCCGGTCGATGCGTTGAATGCGCTGGCGACGAAATATGCCGCCGATGTCGCGCTGATCGATGCCGGCGCAGACCGGCTGAAGGTTTTGGAAAAGGCAGCGCTTGCCGCCGACACGGAATATCACGCTGCCGCGCAAAAATTGTCCGCAGCGCGCAACAAGGCCGCCGAGAAACTCAACAAGGCAGTGAATGCCGAGTTGCCTCCGCTCAAACTCGATCGTGCAAATTTCTCGACGCAGGTTCAAAGCGATCCGACCTCGCCGGGGCCGCAAGGCATCGACCGCGTCGAATTCTGGGTGCAGACCAATCCCGGCACCAAGCCCGGTCCGCTGATGAAAGTCGCATCCGGCGGCGAGCTGTCGCGTTTTTTGTTGGCGCTGAAAGTTGTGCTGTCCGATCGCGGTTCCGCGCCCACCTTGGTGTTCGACGAAATCGATACCGGTGTCGGTGGTGCTGTGGCCGATGCGATCGGTGCACGCCTGGCACGGTTGGCGGAGAAAGTTCAGGTGATGGCGGTGACGCATGCGCCACAGGTGGCGGCGCGCGCGGATCAGCATCTGCTGATTTCCAAGGACGCGCTCGACAAGGGCAAGCGCGTGGCGACGAGTGTCGCGACATTGGCGAGCGATCATCGCCGCGAGGAAATTGCGCGCATGCTGGCGGGCGCGGAAATCACCGCCGAGGCGCGGGCGGCGGCGGAGCGGCTGCTCAAAGCCGCAACGGCGTAATTTCCATGGCGTCGCGTGACACCCCCAATACTTCAGTCGATAAGCTCTCCGAAGCGCAAGCCAAAAGCGAGCTGAAGCGGCTCGCAGCTGAGATCGCGACGCACGACAAGCATTACTATCAGAGCGACACCCCAAAAATCTCGGACGCGGATTACGACAAACTCCGCAAGCGCAACAACGCAATCGAAGCGCGATTTCCCAAACTCGTCACGAAGAACTCGCCGTCGCAGCGCGTGGGTGCCGTGCCATCCGGCCGTTTCGCAAAAGTGCCGCATAGCGTGCCGATGCTGTCGCTCGGCAACGCCTTCAGCGACGAGGACGTCGGTGAATTTGTTGAACGCGTCCGGCGTTTTCTTAAAGTCGACGGCGACCTCGATTTTGTTGCCGAGCCGAAGATCGACGGGCTCTCGCTGTCGCTGCGCTATGAGGACGGCGAGCTTGTACGCGGCGCGACGCGCGGCGACGGCTTCACCGGAGAAGATGTCACCGCGAATGTGAAGACGATTTCGGATATTCCGCACAAGCTCAAAGGCCGCAACATTCCCGCCGTCTGCGAAGTGCGCGGCGAAGTTTATATTTTGGGACGCGACTTCATCGGCTTCAACAAGCGCGCAGAGAAGGAAGGCATCCAGCTCGCCGCCAACCCGCGTAATTTCGCCGCCGGTTCGCTGCGCCAGAAAGACGCCTCCATTACAGCTTCGCGTCCATTGAGGTTTTTCGCCTATGCGTGGGGTGAGATGAGTGCGATGCCGGCGAAGACGCAATTCGGCATGATCGAATGGTTGGGCAAGGCGGGCTTCTCCACCAATCCGTTGACGACGTTGTGCGAAAGTGCCGGCGATCTTTTGAAATTCTATCGCAAGATCGAACAGAAGCGCGCCTCGCTCGGCTATGACATCGACGGCGTTGTCTACAAGGTGGATCGTCTCGATTGGCAGGAGCGGCTTGGTTTCGTGTCGCGCAATCCGCGCTGGGCTGTCGCGCATAAGTTTGCCGCCGAGCAGGCCACGACAATCCTCAACGACATTGAAATTCAGGTGGGCCGTACCGGCGCGCTGACGCCAGTCGCGAAACTCGCGCCCGTTACGGTCGGCGGCGTGGTGGTGTCGAACGCGACGCTTCATAACGAGGATTACATCAAGGCCATCGGCAATGACGGCCGGAAAATTCGCGACGGCGTCGATATTCGCATCGGCGATATTGTCGTGGTGCAACGCGCGGGCGATGTGATTCCGCAGATCGTCAGCGTGGTGCTCGACAAGCGGCCAAAGAGCGCGAAGCCATATAAATTTCCGACAGTGTGCCCCGCGTGCGGCAGCCATGCGGTGCGAGAGGAAGACCCCAAGACCGGACAGCTGGATTCGGTGCGCCGCTGCACCAATTCGCTGACCTGTCCGGCGCAGGCGATGGAACGGCTCAAGCATTTCGTTGCGCGCAACGCGTTCGATATCGATGGTCTCGGCGACAAGCAGATCGAGGAATTTTTTACCGATGGTCTCGTCACCGCGCCTGCTGATATTTTCACGCTGCAAAAGCGCGATGCGCGATCGCTGAAGAAACTCGCAAATCGCGAAGGCTTCGGCGCCACGTCGGTGAAAAATCTGTTCGACGCCATCGACGCGCGGCGCAAGATCGCGCTGCAACGGTTTATCTATGCGCTCGGCATCCGTCATGTCGGCGAGGGCAATGCCAAGCTGCTGGCGCGGCATTATGGAACGGTCGAGGCTTTTCGCAAGGCGATGATCGCAGCCGGGAAGGGCGAAGAGTCCGAGGCCTATCGCGACTTGAACGACATCGAGGGCATCGGCACGGTTGTCGCCAACGCCATCGTCGAGTTTTTCAAAGAGCCGCACAATGTCGATGCCGTCGATGCACTTCTCAAAGAGATCGACGTGCTTCCCGCCGAGAAGGTGAAATCGGATTTGCCTATCGCCGGAAAAACCGTCGTTTTCACCGGCGCGCTGGAGAAATTCACCCGCGAGGAGGCCAAGGCCACTGCCGAGCGTCTCGGTGCCAAGGCGTCAGGTTCGGTGTCGAAGAAAACCGATTACGTTGTGGCGGGGCCGGGGGCAGGGTCGAAGCTCAAGGAAGCCGAGAAGCTCGGTGTGAAAGTTCTGACCGAGGACGAATGGCTCGCTCTGGTTGGCGAGCGCTAGCGTGTATTCCGCAAAAGTGGTTACCGGTTTTGCGTCAAGAATACACGCCAACAAAAGACTCACAGAATTCCCGTTTCCTGTTCCTCCGCCTCGATCATCGCATCCTCGCTGACGAATTTATTGCTGCGTGGCACGAGGAAGGCAATCACCGCCGCGCACGCCGCCGAGAGCGACAGCACCGCGATGTTCAGCGGCAATGGCGTTGCGAATTGACCGCCGAGAAATGCGCCGAGTTGCGAGCACAGCGAACCGAATCCCATCTGCAGAAACCCCATCGCACCTGATGCAGTGCCTGCGGCCTGCGGCCGGATACTGATCGCGCCCGCCGACGCATTCGACATCGCGAACGCATTGCCGAACATGACGATCATGTGCGTGCCGAACAACCATGATGGCGCGCTGTTCAATCCCGTAAAGCCCCAGATGGCGTTGATGATGGAGCCAGCGATCTGCAACGCGAGGCCGAGCCAGATCATGCGGTCCAGACCAAAGCGCGGCGACAATCGCACCGAGACCAGATTTCCCATCATGTAGGCAAAGCCGGATGTCGCAAACCACAAGCCGAATTCTGCGCTCGACCGATGCATCTGATCGACGACGATATAAGGTCCGGCGCCCGCAAAGGTGAAGATGATGGCGGATGCGAGCATCTGGCACAGCACATAGCCGATGAACACGCGATTTGCCGACAGCGCGCGAACGTCATTGAAGAAACCGCTGTCGCTGGTTTTAGCCACCACGCGTCGCGTTTCAGGGAGGCCAACTGCGATGGCGATGGTCACGAATATGGCTGTACCGGCCATGACATAGAATATCGCGCGCCAGCCGAAGCTCGTCTCGATGAGGCCGCCGATCAGCGGGCTGAGCAATTGCGCGATCATCATGACGGCGATCACAAGGCTCAGCATGCCGCCGACACGCTCGCGCGGATAAAGATCGCGGATGATCGCGCGGGCCATCACCATGCCGGTGCCGCCGCCGACGGCCTGAAGAAATCGCGCGCCAATCAACTGTGGCAACGTTGTCGCGAAAACGCACATGATCGTCGCCGCAGTCATCAGCATCAGCCCTGCAAGCAGAACCGGTCGGCGGCCGAATTTGTCGGATAGCGGCCCCGTCACAAGTTGCGAACTCGCGAGCCCGACCATGAACAGCGAGACATTCAGCTGAACCGACGTTACGTCAGTGTTGAATGTCTTGACGAGAATGGGCAGCGCCGGAACGAGAATGTAAAGCGAGACCGGCGCGATGCCGTTCATCGCCACGAGCAGCAGCAGGATTTTCCACGATGTGCTGGTCGCAACCTTGGCGGCCGCAATATTGTTGTCGGTCACGTTATCCGGACTCTTTTTAATCTTGGTGATGCATCGGCTCCGTTGCGCGATCGAGCCAAACTTTTGTGGCCTCATCGACCAGCGGGCGAATTTCCGCGCGGACCCGCGCGTGATAGGCGTTAATCCAGCGCAACTCCTGCTTGCTGATGCGCGACGCGTCGATCAGGCGACGGTCGATGGGCGCCAGCGTCAGCGTCTCGAATCCGTTCACGGGCTTTTCGGCACCGTCTATCTTGGCCTCGACGACAAGTTCGAGATTCTCGATGCGAATGCCGAACGCGTCGGTTTTGTAATAGCCCGGCTCGTTGGACAGAATCATTCCGCGCTTCAGCGGCGTGGTGCCGAGCTTGGAGATGCGCGCCGGACCTTCGTGCACGGACAGGTAGCTGCCGACGCCGTGGCCGGTGCCGTGATCGAAATCGATACCCGCGTGCCAGAGAAACTGCCGCGCAAGCGTGTCGATCTGCGCGCCGGTGGTGCCGTCCGGAAATACCGCCCGCGAAATGGCGATATGGCCGCGCAGCACGCGCGTGAATCGGTCGCGCATTTCATCCGTAGGCTCGCCAATGGCGATGGTGCGCGTGACGTCGGTCGTGCCATCTTCGTACTGCGCGCCGGAATCGATCAGCAGAAGATCGCCGGGCGCGATACGGCGGTTGGTCTTGCGCGTCACGCGGTAATGCACGATTGCGCCGTTCGGACCGGTACCCGCGATAGTCGGAAACGAAACATCCTTGAGTGCGCCGGTCTCGCGGCGAAAACTTTCCAGCGCTTCGACGGCGTCGATTTCGGTCAGCGCACCGCCTGCCGCTTCGCGGTCGATCCACGCCAGAAATCGTGTGAGGGCTGCGCCGTCACGCTTGTGAGCGTTGCGCGTGCCTGAAATCTCGGTGGAATTTTTCACGGCCTTCAGCAGCGCGACCGGATCGGCACCACGCACAGGCTTGCCGCCTTCGGCTGTCACCAGCCGCGAGAGTGCGTCGGCGGCTGTCGCGATGTCGAGAGAAATGGCAGCGCCTGTTTTCGCAAGCGCTGCAAGCTGGGGCATCATCGCGTCGGGGTCTTCGACAGTCGCGGTTTTTTCCAGATGATCGCGCGCGCTGTTCGACAGCTTGCGGTGGTCGATAAAAATCGTCGGTCGTCCGTCTTTCGGAATCAGCGCGTAGGACAGCGGCAGCGGCGTATGGGCAACGTCTGCGCCGCGGATATTGAACGTCCACGCCAGCGCATGCGAATCGGACAGCACCAGCGCATCGACATTGAGTTTTGCGATCTCGGCGCAAATCCGCTCGAGCTTGTCGCTCTCGCTCTCTCCGGCGAATTGCATGCCATGAACCGCTACAGGCCCCAGCGGCGGGGCAGGGCGCTCGGTCCAGATCGAATCGACCGGATTGCTATCGACCGCGACAAGTTCAGCGCCGACTGATTTGCAGGTTTTGGCTAATCGTTCGGCTGCTGCCGAAGTGTGCAGCCAGGGATCAAAACCGAGGCGGTCACCCGCCGTCAGATTTGCGGCGATCCAGTTCTCCGGGGGTGGGTCGATCAGGGACGCAACTTCCCATGCGGCCGTGTCGACCTGCTTGGCGGCCTGCAACGTATAACGGCCATCCACGAATACCGCTGCTTTCCGAGTCAGAACTACAGCCATGCCGGCTGAACCGGTGAAGCCGGTCAGCCACGCAAGACGCTCCTCGGAGGGCGCGACATATTCGTTTTGCTGGCTATCGGCGCGGGGAATCACGAATCCGGTGAGCTGCCGTCGCAGCAATTCCTCACGGACAGAAGCCAGCCGCGCGGTCAACGCCACGCCGCCTTCCGGCTCCTCAAATGTCTGAAAATGGGCCTCGAACATGGGCCGACATTAGAGTTGCGGCCCCATGGCGGCAATCGCCGCGACTGCGGCCATGCCCCGCAAAAATGAGTGGCACGATCTATGCTTAGTAGATCCCGCCTACTGGGAAGGCTGTGGTGAGGAACCTTTGCGACCGACAATAATTGAAATGAAGGAGCTCACGGAAATGCGAAGGGGTGTGTTTTTCAACTCAATGACGAGGGGAATACGACATGCCAGCTTTTATGTTTGAGAAGATTTCGCCGCCGGTTCATCTCGTGGCGCAGGCCGTGGCAATCAATGAGCCGCGCGGTGTCATCGTCCAGATGCTTGACCGCCTCACGGCAAGCCGCCTGCAACGGGAAGCGCGCGCGATGCAGAAGGCGCGGAAAGATATCGGATTCACCGAAGCCGACATCACCCCGACCAGAACGCGTGGTTCATAATTCGGCGCATCAGCGCTTCTGCATTAGCAGACTGGTCCAGCCGTCGATCTGGATGCGCCGGATCAGCTTCAACCCGCTGCCCCGATAGGCCGCCACGACGCTGTTGGCTTGTGGCGGCAGCAATCCCGACAGGATCACGAACGCCGACGGCGCGAGATGTTCCACCATTCCGGGTGCGAGGTTGCGCAGCGGCTTCGCCAGAATGTTGGCGAGCACAAGTCCGAACGGCCCATTGGCTTTGAACTCCGGCGAATTGAATCCCGTCGCCTGTACGGACTGAACCAGATTCCCGACACCGTTGAGTTTTGCGTTGTCGCACGCGACCAACACGGCTTGTGGGTCGATATCCGTTGCCAGAATATGACGGCGTAGTTTCTTCGCAGCGGCAATCGCTAGAACGCCGGTGCCGGACCCAAGATCGAGCACGTGCTTTGGCGTGCGTTGCCTAAGCACCAGATCGAGCAGCGCGAGACAGCCGCGCGTCGTGCCGTGATGGCCGGTGCCGAACGCCAGCGCGGCTTCGATCTCGATTCCGATTTTGTTGAGCGGCACGCGATCGCGATCATGTTGGCCGTGGACCACGAACGGTCCTGCGCGAACGGGAACGAGGTCGGCGAGGCTGGCCTTGACCCAATCCTTGGTTTCGACCGCGCTGAAGATAATTGTTTTCGCCGAAGACTCACCCGCCGTCTGCGCCACCAGCGCGCGAATGATGCCTTCATCCGGCGGTTCGGCGAAATGCATGGTGATGTCCCAGCGGCCGCCCGGTCCCTCGAAGGCGGCAATCGCCAGATCGTGCGAGGGATAACTCTCGGTGATGATATCCACAACGCGACTGGCAACGCGCTCGTCGCCGATGGCGAAGGTCGCCTGAATGGCCGGTGCGGCGTCGGTCGGAGGCATCGAACGGTCCCAAGTCGCTGAATTTATGAAATGTATCGCGCGCCGTTCACAGCCTGTCCACGCTGGTCGCGCAACTTATATGCCCGTTTGTCACCTTGATTTGCACAGGGCTGTAGCGGGTTAATCCAATGCTCGTACATCGATTATCCACAAACGATCTACAGCGTTTTCCACAGATTGCGCGCAGGTGTTTCAGGCAAACAGCGCGCGATGATCGCCAAGTATGACTTTCGCCGCGTTGTGTCCCGGCGCGCCGGTGACACCGCCGCCGGGATGTGCGCCCGCGCCGCAGTGATAAAGACCCTTTAACGGTCCCCGATAGCCGGCATAACCGAGCATCGGCCGCGCCGAGAACAATTGATTGAGCGACAGCGCGCCGTGAAAAATATCGCCGCCGAGCAATCCGAAATCGCGTTCCAGATCGAGCGGCGTCAGAATCTGCCGTCCCATCACGCTGGCGGCAAATCCCGGCGCGTAACGATCCACCGTTGCGATCATCAGATCAGCGACTTCGTCGCGATGATCGTCCCATGACGAACCATCCGGCAATTGCGGCGCGACGTGCTGGCAAAACAGACTGGCGACATGCTTGCCTTGCGGTGCGAGTGAATCGTCGAGCGTCGAGGGGATCAACATTTCTACCACGGGTTCGCGGCTCCAGCCGTATTGCTTGGCGTCGAGCCAGGCGCGATCCATGTAATCGAGCGACGGCGCGAGAATAATTCCCGATGTGAGGTGATCGCCATTGCCGGGCAGCGCGGTGAACGACGGTAGCACCGACAACGCGACGTTCATGCGGAATGTGCCGGAGCCGTTTTTCCAGTTCGAGATTCGCGTCAGGAAAGGTTTGGGCAGCGCGTCCGCCGCGATCAGCTTTGTATAGAGCAATTTCGGATTGACGCTGGAGATGACGTAACCGGCGCGAATGATGTCACCATTTTCGGTCACGACACCAACAACACGATCACGCTCGACGATGACCTCGCGAACTCCCTCGTCTGCTTCGATCTCGGCGCCGTGCGCGCGAGCGGATGCCGCCATGGCCTGCGTGATCGCGCCCATGCCGCCGATGGCATGACCCCAGAGTCCTTTCTTGCCGTTCACTTCGCCGAAGGCGTGATGCAGCATCACATAGGCCGATCCGGCCGCGTAGGGACTGGCGTAATTGCCGACGATGGCGTCGAAACCATAAAGTGCCTTGATGAGATCGCTTTCGAACCGCTCGTCCAGCATCTCGCCGGCCGAGCGCGTGAACAGATCGAGCAGCAGACGCTGACTTTCCAGCGGCAATCCGCGCAGGATATTTGCAGTGCCGAGCGCGTTGAAGGATTCGCGGATCGCGCGTGGACCGAAGCCTTCAACCAGATCGGGTGGCGCGCGCAACACAAATTGCCGCAGCACGTCGGCAATCGTTTCAAGTTCAAGATTGAATCCGTCGATCGCAAGCGCGTCGCGCTCACTGAGTTTGGCAAGTGATTGATGCGTTCGGCCTTCGCCGGTGAGAAGATAGCTGCCGTCCGGTGCGGGCAGGAAATTCTGCGCGCGGCGTTCCACAATGCGAAGCCCGTGTCGATGCAGTTGCAGATCGTCGATCACTTTGGAATTTAACAGACTGACGGTGTAGGCCGCGACCGAATTGCGGAAACCAGGATGAAACTCCTCCGTCACCGCCGCACCGCCGACAACCTTGCGTCGCTCGATTACCTTCACGCGCAGGCCGTTCATCGCGAGATATGCCGCGCAGGTCAGGCCATTGTGGCCCGCACCAATGATGAGTGCATCGTAATCCGACATGCGTCAGTCATAATCGCGGCAGGTGAAGTGCGCGAGGATTTTCTATCACGCGCATGTTATTGCCCGCGGACGGCACCTATGCTCCTATTCGCTGCCCTCCGGTGATTTGCCGGGAATTGTCCGGAGCTTCCATGTCGTCAATGCCGACCGAATCCTCGAGCCAGTCATCCGGCGCGCGGAACACGCTGGTCCTCGTGGTTTATACCGCCGCCATTTTCACCAGCGCGTTGCTGCTGTTCTCGGTGCAGCCGCTGTTCACGAAAATGGTGCTGCCGCGCCTCGGCGGCTCCCCGGCGGTGTGGTCGGTGGCGATGGTTTTTTTCCAGTCGCTGCTGCTCGGTGGTTATGCCTACGCGCATTATCTGATGACGATCAAAAACCGGATCGTGCCGGTGGTCATTCATCTGGCGTTGCTGGCCGTGGCGTTGCTGACATTGCCGCTGTCGATCGCGGGCGGGTGGGGTGAGCCGCCCGCGAGCGGTTACGCGTTCTGGCTGCTCGGCTTGTTTGCCGTTTCCATCGGTCTGCCGTTTTTCGCGCTGGCCGCCAATAACCCGATGCTGCAGGCGTGGTTCGTCCGCACCGGCCATCCTGACGGGCCGGATCCCTATTTTCTTTACGCGTCGTCGAACATCGGCAGCTTTCTCGCGCTGCTGTCCTATCCGGTTCTGCTCGAGCCGATGTTTACCCTGCGCACACAGAACCTGATCTGGACTTGCGGTTATGGCTTGCTGATCGTGCTGATCGCGGCCTGCGGTGTGCTGTTGGTGCGCTCGCCGCCGATGTCGCTCGCCGCCATCGAAGCCAGCGACGGCGACGCCCCGGCGCCGACATGGACGATGCGCGCCCGCTGGATATTTCTCGCCGCCGTGCCGTCAGGACTTCTGATCGCGGTCACGGCGCATATTTCGACAGATGTCGCCGCAGCGCCTTTGCTGTGGGTGCTGCCACTCTCGCTTTATCTGCTGACGTGGGTGCTGGTGTTCCAGTCGCGTCCGCTGTTGCCGCATGACTGGATGCTCAAGGTGCAGCCGCTGGCAATTGCGGGCGGCGTGGTGCTTCTCGCATTCTCCGGTGAGCAGAATCTTCTGGTCACGCTCGGCGGCCATCTGCTGTGCTTTTTCCTGATCGCGATGGCGTGCCACGGTGAATTGGCCCGGACGCGCCCTGCGGCGACTTATCTCACCGGCTTCTACGTAGCCTTGTCGTTCGGCGGTATGGTCGGTGGATTGTTCGCCGGTTTGCTCGCGCCGTATATCTTTTCGTGGATCGCCGAATACCCGATCCTGCTCGCGCTCTCGGCGCTGTGCCGCCCTCGTGAAACGTCGAACGTGCGCGGAAGCATCTGGCTGTGGCTGCTGGCTGTCGTCGCCGCGATTGTGCTGATCGTGTTTTCGTACCGCACTGGCAGCGTGACGGACTATCTGGAAACCAACAGGGTGTGGGTCGTTACCTCCGTGGCCATCGCGGCGATGGTTCTCGCGATCCTGTTCAAGATTGATCGCTGGAAATTCGCCGCCATCGTCTCACTCGGGCTCGTGCTGATCCGGGCCTATCCGGCGGACGAGGGACGTGTCGATACGGTGCGCAGTTTCTTCGGCGTCCATAAAATTGTTGTGACGCCGCACGGCCAGTATCATGTGCTGATGCACGGCACGACGATTCACGGTGCGGAAAAATTCCAGAATGACGATGGCACGCCGGTCACAGGCCGACCGGAGCCGATCAGTTACTATCACAAGGACGGCGGCATCGGGCGCGCCATCACCGCTATCCGTGCGCGCAAGGGCGGCCCCATTCGTGTCGCCGTCATCGGCCTTGGCGCCGGTACGCTGACATGCCAGTCAGAGCCCGGCGAGAATTGGACCTTCTTCGAGATCGACCAGAGCATGGTCGATACCGCGCGCGACCCGAAATATTTCAACTTCATCAAGTCATGCGAACCCGAGATGAAGCCGGTAATGGGCGACGCGCGGCTGACCTTCGCCAAGGAAAAGGACGGCACCTACGATCTTATTATCGTGGACGCCTATTCGTCGGACGCAATTCCGATTCATCTCGCGACCGAAGAAGCGATGGAGATTTATAAATCCAAACTCGCGCCGCAGGGCGCGGTGCTGATGCACGTCTCCAACCGACATCTCGATCTGGTGAGCGTTGTCGTCGGCATCGCCGAGGAAAACGATCTCAAGAGCTGGGTCTACAACGAGGATTCTGGCCGTGACAGCGAATACATTTTCACCACCGAAGTCGTGATTTCGGCACGTGAGGAGGCCGACATCGGCAAGCTCGCATCCGACGAGAAATGGACGCTGACCGAAGCGACCGAAGGCCAGCGTGTCTGGACCGACGATTATTCAAATATTCTCGGAGCGGTCTGGCGGCGGTTGAAGAACGGCGACGAAGACTAACTTTGTAATGGCGGATCAATATCCGCCGCGCGACCCGTAACCGTATTGCGGGCGGGCATAGCGTGTGTCCTGATCGACATCGTCCTGCGCGTAATATTGCTGCCCGGTTTGTGTATCGACGTAAATGCGGCGCTGCTGTTGCGCCGGCCAGCGTGGATTGTTCGATCCGTAGTAGTAACTCCGGGGGTGAATTTCGGCTTGAGAAGTCTGGCCCTGATATGTCTGGCCCTGATCGGTCTGGGTCGCATAGTTGCGATCAGGTGAGGGCGCGCGCGCTCGCGTATTGCCGTAAACATCTTCGCTGTATTGATCGTTCGGAACATATTGTTGAGTGGCGCGCGGTTGCGGCGCGATCTGCAGCGGTTGTCCGTAGGCATCGTAGCTCGGCGATTGCTGGCGCGCGGTCGCGACCGCATTCGGTCGCGGATTTCGCGCCAGTGCGACCTGCGACGACCCCGTCAATGTGACCGTGGTGTTCAGGACCCCTTCGGCTTTCACGATGTCCCAAAGCGTTTGCGCGTTCGCGCGCGACAGCCGCACGCAGCCATGTGAGGCGGGTGTGCCGAGGCGGTTGACGGAATCCGTGCCGTGAATCGCGTGACCTTGCTTGGTGAAGAAAATCGCGTGCGGCATCGGCGCATCGTCGAACTCCTTCGAGTAATGATCCTCTTCCATGCGGAAGGTGCGGAAGTTGCCGTTCGGCGTCTCATGCGAAGGATTGCCGCTGGACACCGGCCAATTGTATTTCGTGACGCCATCGACCGCGACGGTCATGCGCTGCTCGTTCTTGTCGACGGTGATGGCGACGGCGGCCTGTGCGGCGCTGCCCGCGAGCAACATCAGTCCGGTGATTGAAATCAGGAACGCGCGCATGAAATTGGCCTCATCCTTTGCCTTGCCGCTCACTAAATAGAAAATAGAGCATCGAACGTGGCTTTTTAACCGCTGACCGATCTTAAGGTTGATGCGCGGTCGGTATCGATTTCGTGAACGCGCGCCTGTGAT
>JAYVYQ010000086.1:0-8299 GCA_043784125.1 Afipia sp. | reverse complement strand
ACGACGCCATGAGGCGTCGTCAACTCGCCGGTCCGCGCCGCGCCCTCCTGAGCGTGAAGGTTGAAATAATTGGGAAGCGTCATGCGATGGTTATGGTTCAGCTGGTGCTGCGAAACAACAGGCTCGCATCGCCATACGAGTAAAACCGATAGCCGCTGGCGATGGCGTGGGCATAGGCGGCCTTCATCGTGTCGAGACCGTTGAAGGCCGACACCAGCATAAACAATGTCGAACGCGGCAGATGGAAATTCGTCAGCAATATATCGACCGCCTTGAAGCGATAACCCGGCGTGATGAAGATGGCGGTGTCGTCGCTGAACGCTCTAATAGAGCCATCCTCGTTTGCCGCGCTCTCCAGCAGCCGCAGCGATGTCGTGCCGACGGCCACGATGCGCCCGCCATTGCGTTTCGCCGCGTTCAGCGCATCCGCCGTCGCCGCAGAAATCTCGCCCCATTCCGAATGCATGCGGTGCGCCGAGGTGTCGTTCGCCTTCACTGGAAGAAACGTGCCAGCGCCCACATGCAACGTCACGCGATGCAGGCCGATGCCGTTGGCCTTGAGGGCCGACTCAAGCGCAGGCGTAAAATGCAACCCCGCCGTGGGCGCGGCGACCGCGCCTTCATTGACGGCGAACATGGTCTGATAGTCTGCAATGTCGCGATCGTCCGGTGCGCGCTTGGAGGCGATATAGGGCGGCAGCGGCGGCGCGCCGACATCCGCAATCGCCTGATCGAGTATGGGTCCGTGAAACGCGAATGACAGCGTGATCTCGCCCTCCTCGCCCTTCGCCTCCACCTGCGCGTCGAGATTGCCGAGCAGGCAGACGCGGCCTTCATTGCCGAAGCGAACGCCGTCACCGACTGCGAGTTTTTTCGCAGGCCGTGCCAGCGCCTGCCAGCGCGAACCATCGAGACGTTTGATGAGCGTGACGTCGATCTTCGGTTCGCTTTCGCGCCCAATACGCCGGCCGGACAATTGCGCAGGGATCACGCGGGTGTCGTTGACGACGAACTGATCGCCGAATCTCAAAAACTGCGGCAGATCGCCAACGCTTGCATCGCGGAAGTCTTCACCGGGCTGCACGACCAACATGCGCGCAGCATCGCGCGGGCTTGCGGGCCGCAGCGCGATATTGGTATCCGGCAGATCGAAGTCGAACAGATCGGTTTTCATGGGGACCTAAAATGACAATGGCCGGGATAAACCCGGCCATCCACAATCGCAATCAGACAATAGATACGATCAAGCCGCGTCAGCCGCCATATGCGCCTTCACGATCTTGTCCGGATTGGACACAGGCTCGCCGCGCTTGATCTTGTCGACATTCTCCATGCCAGACGTGACCTTGCCCCACACGGTGTATTGATTGTTGAGAAATGCCGCATCGTCGAAGCAGATGAAGAACTGGCTATCTCCGGAATCCGGATTGGACGAGCGCGCCATCGAGGTGGTGCCGCGCACATGCGGCTCCTTGTTGAATTCGGCCTTGAGCTTCTTGCCGGAGCCGCCAGTACCTGTGCCCTGCGGGCAACCGGTCTGCGCCATGAAGCCGTCGATCACGCGATGGAACACGATGCCGTCGTAGAACCCTTCGCGCACCAATTCCTTGATCCGCGCGACGTGACCGGACGCGAGATCGGGACGCATCTCAATGGTGACGGGTCCCTGCGTGGTTTCGAGAATCAATGTGTTGTCGTTGTCAGCCATGATGACCTCTTTGTGTTTCGGGAAGCGCGCAATCTCGGCGCGAAATTATTTAATATCCGAAGCGACCTGAACCTTGGTCATCTTGTCGGGGTTTTGAACGGGCTCGCCGCGCTTCATCTTGTCCACCACACCCATGCCCGACACCACGTCGCCGACCACGGTGTATTTGTTGTTGAGGAACGAAGCGTCGCCGAAGCAGATGAAGAATTGCGAATTGGCCGAATTCGGATCGCTGGAGCGCGCCATGCCGACGGTGCCGCGCTTGAACGGCGTCGCGGTGAACTCTGCGGCAAGGTTCGGATATTTCGATCCGCCGGTGCCGTCGAAATTCTTGCCGTCGCCGGTCTGCGCCATGAAGCCGTCGATCACGCGATGGAACGGCACATTGTCGTAATAACCGTCGCGCGCGAGTTGCTTGATGCGCTCGGCATGCTTGGGCGCGAGATCGGTGTTCAGCTTGACGATGATGCGGCCCTTCGTCGTGTCGATGACGATGGCGTTGTCCTTGTCGAGATTGGCGGGCAGCTTCTGCGCGAGCGCAGGCGACGCGATGGCGAATGCGGCGAGAACGGCAAGAATTCGGATCATGAAAACTCCCAAGAAACCTAAGAGCGATGGAAAGCTGAAATCAGCCGGCGAATTTTGTCTTGAGGCGCGCCGCGACGGCCTTGGGGACGAAGTGCGAAACGTCGCCGCCCATGCTGGCGATCTGACGCACCAGTGTGGCGGTGATCGGGCGAACCGTGGCGGAGGCCGGGATAAAAACCGTGTGAACATCCGGCACCAAAGTCTGGTTCATGCCGGCGATCTGCATCTCGTAGTCGAGGTCCGTGCCGTCACGAAGCCCGCGAATGAGGATGGTGGCGCCTGCGCGCTGCGCAGCCGTTACGGTGAGATCGTCGAAGGTGACGCATTCGAGTTTGCAACCGGCATGCGCGGCGATGGGCGTAAAAACCTCGCTCACCATGAGAAGCCGCTCCTCGGTCGAAAACAACGGGGCTTTTCCGGGATGAATTCCGATGGCCACGATCAGCCGGTCGACCAGCGCGCAGGCCTGCCGCACCACATCGAGGTGGCCGTTGGTGACGGGGTCGAACGACCCTGGATAGAGCGCAACACGAGGCATCAATCCTCCTAGCCCGCTTGCGCCAATGCGGCAAGGGCAACTGGTTCCGGCCCGTTTGGCAAATTTATTACGCCCAAATGACCGTTCTCCTACGAACTTTCAGGCTTGCCGAACGTCATCCCGCCAGAATGGCCATGACGACCGGGACAGACGAGGGCACCATGACACCGCAAACCGCCGCACAGATTAACAAGGGACTTGCCGCTCTTGCGATTGCCGCGTTCGTTGCAGCCGCCGTCACCGTATTTCCGAGCTTTGGTCCCGGCACCGAGGCCAATGCCGCGCCACTGTCGGCCAAGGGTGACAGGCTGAACGTCGCTAACGCTGCCCCATTGGCCTGCGCCGAGCAAAACTGGCCAAATTTCAACGCGTCCTGCCTGCGCACGCAATCGACCTCGATGGTCAAAGTTCGCCATATCACGACGGATAAGCTCTAAACCCTAGCCGCCGTTACCGTTGCCGTTGCCGTGATCCGTCTCATCGGTGATGTGTTCGACCGACACGACATGCTCATCCTCGGCGGTATCGAACACGATGACGCCCTGCGTCGAGCGCCCCGCAACGCGGATATCTTCGACCGGGCAACGAATGAGCTGGCCAGCGTCCGTCACCAGCATGATCTGATCGGAATCCTCGACCGGGAATGACGCGACCAGCTTGCCGTTGCGGTTGTTTACCGACATCGCCACGATGCCTTTGCCGCCGCGACCTGTGGTGCGGTATTCATAAGACGAACTGCGCTTGCCGTAACCGTTCTCGCTGATGGTAAGGACGGATTGCTCCGCCGCAGACATCTGCGCGTAGCGATCCTGGCTGAGTTGCAGTGACGTCGAGGTTTCTTCCGCGTCCGTCTCAGCAGTCTCCTCGATCGCCGTCTCGCCCGCAACCGCGCGGCGCATCTTAAGATAAGCTCCGCGCTCGTCGGACGACGCGTCGAGATGACGCAAGATCGTCAGCGAAATCAGCTTGTCGGCCTTGCCGAACGCAATGCCGCGCACGCCCATCGAGGTGCGGCCCGTGAACACACGCACATCGGTGACGGGGAAGCGGATGCATTGTCCGCCCGCAGCCGTCAGCAACACGTCGTCGCTTTCGGTCGCGATCTGCACATCGACGATGGCTTCATCGTCTTCGAGCTTCATCGCGATGATGCCGGAGCGGCGCACATCGACGAAGTCGGACAATTTGTTACGGCGCACATTGCCGCCCGTGGTCGCAAACAGCACGTCGAGATTGCCCCAGGACGATTCATCCTCCGGCAACGGCATGATGGTGGTGATGCGCTCGCCCTGCTCCAGCGGCAGGATGTTGATGAGCGCCTTGCCGCGTGAATTCGGCGCTGCCATCGGCAGACGCCAGACCTTTTCCTTGTAGACCTGACCGCGCGACGAGAAGAACAGCACGGGCGTATGGGTCGAGGCAATAAACAGACGAGCGACAAAATCTTCCTCGCGCGTGGCCATGCCGGAGCGGCCCTTGCCGCCGCGCTTCTGTGCCCGATAGGCCGACAACGGCACCCGCTTGACGTAGCCTGCGTGCGAGACAGTGACGACCATGTCCTCGCGCTGGATGAGGTCTTCGTCCTCGACCTCGCCTTCCTGATCGATGATGACGGTGCGGCGCGGGGTGGCGAATTCCGATTTCACCGCATTCAACTCACCCTTGATGATGGTCTGGATGCGTGCGCGCGAGCGCAGGATGTCGAGATAATCCGCGATTTCGACAGCGAGCTTGTCAAGTTCCTCGCCGATTTCCTCGCGGCCCAGCGCCGTCAGGCGCTGCAGGCGCAGATCGAGAATGGCCTTGGCCTGCTCCATCGACAGCCGCGCAGTCCCCTTGTCGGTCATGCGATGGCGCGGATCGTCGATCAGCGAAATCATGGTCGCGACATCCTTGGCCGGCCAGTCGCGCGCCATCAGGGTTTCGCGCGCAGTGTTCGGATCTGGCGAGGTGCGAATGACGCGGATGACTTCGTCGATATTGGCGACCGCAATTGCGAGGCCGACCAAAACGTGCGCGCGGTCGCGCGCCTTGTTGAGCAGGAACTTCGTGCGGCGCGAGACGACGGTTTCGCGGAACGAGATGAACAGTGTCAGCAGGTCCTTCAGATTCATCACCAGAGGACGACCGCCATCGAGCGCCACCACGTTGGCGCCGAAGTTGGTCTGCAGCGGCGTGAAGCGATAAAGCTGGTTCAGCACCACTTCGGCGACAGCATCGCGCTTCAACTCGACGACCACGCGATAACCGTCGCGATCGGACTCGTCGCGAAGATCGCTGATGCCTTCGATCTTCTTCTCGCGCACCAGTTCGGCGATGCGCTCCACCATGCTGGCCTTGTTCACCTGATAGGGAATTTCAGAGACGACAATCGCCTGACGATCCTTGCGGATGTCCTCGATGTGGACCTTGCCGCGCATCACGATGGAGCCGCGGCCCAGATGATAGGCCGCGCGAATGCCCTGGCGTCCGAGAATGATGCCGCCGGTCGGAAAATCCGGGCCCGGTACGATTTTCATGAGATCGTCGATGCCGAGCGCAGGATCGTCGATCAGTGCGATGCAGGCGTCGATGACTTCGCCGAGATTATGCGGCGGGATGTTGGTGGCCATGCCGACCGCGATGCCGCCCGCGCCGTTGACCAGCAGATTGGGAAACTTCGCCGGTAGAACCTTGGGTTCGCGTTCGGAGCTGTCGTAGTTCGGCTGGTAGTCGACAGTGTCCTTATCGATGTCGTCGAGCAGCGAGTGCGCGACCTTCTCAAGACGCGATTCGGTGTAACGCATCGCGGCGGCCATATCGCCGTCGACCGAACCGAAATTGCCCTGCCCGTCGATCAACGGCACGCGCATGGAAAAATCCTGCGCCATGCGGACCATCGCGTCGTACACCGACTGATCGCCATGCGGATGATATTTACCGATGACGTCGCCGACCGTTCGTGCGGACTTGCGATACGGCTTGTTCCACTCGAAACCGTTCTCATACATCGCGTAGAGAATCCGGCGATGCACCGGCTTCAACCCGTCGCGCGCATCCGGCAACGCACGCGCAACGATCACGCTCATCGCGTAATCGAGGTACGAACGTTTCATCTCATCCGTGATGGAAACCGGACGAATATCGACCGGTCCAGGCGCGCCGGATTCCGGATCTTGCGGGTCAGCCAAAGTGCGAATCCTGAGCGAGAAATACGTTTGTTATATAGGCGAATTCAACGCGTCACGCCAACCCGCTTGTGCGTCTGGCGGGAGCTAAATTTACGTTGTAAATCAATGATTTAATCAATGACTATCGGCGTGCGTGGCCTGTGCGGGGATAGTGACGCGCGCCGCCGCATTTTCGCCCTTCGATTCCAAGTCCGTCAGATTTCCGCCATTTGGAAAAGCGTGGAAAATCAATGGTGTTTTCGCGCATCGCGATGGCTTTTGGGTGCATTTTTATTGACCGAACGCGACCGCGTTCATGATGCGGCCCGGCACGAACGTGAACAGTCCGGCGACTATCAAGCCGCCGATGAACACCGAAATCATCGTGATTTTGTGCGCGCGCACGCGATGATGATGCGCGGCAAAGACCGCGAGCGGCACCATCACCAGCACGAGGATCGACAGAAGATGGATCGGACTCCACACGCCGATCATCCTGTTGCTCTTGCCGTGAATCCAGAACGAGCTGATCGCAATGCTGAGCATCAGCGCAACCCAGATCCATCCGACCGTGCGATGTGGGAGCGTGCCCTTACGTGAGGAGAACTGAACAATGCCGAGCAAGAGTGCCGCCATCGCGGCGAATGCATGCAGCTGGATCACGAGCGGCGCGTTCAGCAACGGCGCAAAGCTCATGACGACACTCCTTTCAACCGCATGCCGATTGATGTCCGCGGCGCGCGTTTATCGCTGCCGCCTGTCACGGATGCTAGTGGCGCGTCCGGCTGCGTCAAAGAGTCTTGCTGCATCAAAGAGTCTTGTGGCGCCGATCAGGTGAAAACCGAATGCGTCATGGCCTCGTCGCTTCGCTGCGTATGAAAAAGCCCCGTAAAACGGGGCTTTTCTTAACTCTGTCGCATCAGAACGGAATGTCGTCGTTCATATCGTCGTTGCGGCCGCCGCCGGCTGCGACGGCACGGCGCGGTGCGGACCGTGACGGTCCGCTCGATCCGAAATCGTCGCCGCTGTCGGGGCTAGCCGAACCGCCGCTGGCGTTGCGGCCGTCGAGCATGGTGAGCGTCGAGTTGAAATTCTGCAGCACGACTTCGGTCGAGTAGCGATCCTTGCCGTCCTTGTCCTGCCACTTGCGGGTCTGAAGCTGGCCTTCAAGATAAACCTTGGCGCCCTTCTTCAGATATTGCTCGGCGATCTTGCAAAGCCCCTCGCTGAAAATGACGACGCGATGCCACTCGGTTTTTTCCTTGCGCTCGCCGGTCGCCTTGTCGCGCCACGAATCCGACGTGGCAACGCTGAGGTTTGCAATCGGACGTCCGTCCTGAGTCCGCTTGATCTCCGGATCGGCGCCGAGATTGCCGACCAAGATCACCTTATTGACGCTTCCCGCCATCGCCACTCTCCAACTTTCGCGCAATATCTGATGCGCCACTACATATGTCGCAGAACCGCGGACTCAAACCGCAGCGCTGACGTTCCTGCGACGACCCTAACCTTTCCGGTCGCGCTCACGGTCATGCGATCCGCCCGCAAGGACGGTTATCCACACGGATCACCATCGTCCGACCTCACTACCATCATAACTTGTTCATTATTTGTTCTCGATAAGATTTACAGTCAAAAGGGAACCCTTTGATCGACGGCTTGTTTTCAAAAGTGGGAACCAAAAAGTGACAAAACTGTGATCGAATCGTGATTAGAAAAGTTAAAAAGTTCCAAAGATTTATGTATCTTAGACGGAATGACTTGGAGTCCGACTGTTGCATTTCGGAGACGGCTTTTTCGCTCGGCCTGAGTATATTGCGGCCACGGAATCGCTAATCCCACTGCGTTCGCGCCTTGGATAAAACCGCTGCAGAAGAATGTAGCGGACTGAAAACTGGAGAAGATGAGATGAAGAAGTTTTTGCTCGGCACCGTCGCACTGGTTGCGCTCGGTTCGGTTTCGGCGGTCGCAGCTGACCTTCCGGCCCGCACCTACACGAAGGCCCCTGTTTACGCAGCGCCTGTTTACAACTGGACCGGCTTCTACGTCGGTGCACACATCGGTGGCGCGTTCACCGATAACAACAATGGTATCGGCGTTGCCGGCTTCGCCACCAACAATAACCGTGGCTCGTTCCTCGGCGGCGGTCAGGTCGGTGCTGATTATCAGTTCTCTCCGAATTGGCTCGTCGGTATCGAAGGCAACATCAGCGGTCTCGATCGTAACAACCGTTCGGTCTTCAACGCAGCCGGTGCAGGTTTCACCGATCGCAACTCTGATTGGCTGGCTTCGGTCACCGGTCGCCTCGGCTACGTC
>JAYVYQ010000085.1:0-37179 GCA_043784125.1 Afipia sp. | reverse complement strand
GTGTTCGGACGTGCGGCGGCTTTGCGCTGCGCCGAAAAGCTGGAGAAGAATGCGCGGCAGCCGGATTTGCCTGCGAACTCGGCGGAGATGTCGCTGTCGCGTCTCGATCATTTCCGCAACGCCTCAGGCGGCACCCGCACCGCCAAGCTGCGCGAAAATATGCAGCGCGTGATGCAGAACAATTGCGCGGTGTTCCGCACCGGCGACGTGCTGCATGAAGGCCAGGAACTGATCCACAAGGTGTACGGCGGCATCGGTGACGTGTCGGTCAGCGACCGTTCGCTGATTTGGAACTCGGACCTCATTGAGACGCTGGAATTCGACAATCTGATCGCACAGGCCGTCGTCACGATGGACTCGGCTGCCAACCGCACCGAGAGCCGCGGCGCGCATGCACGCGAGGACTTTGCCGCCCGCGACGACAAGAACTGGATGAAGCACACGCTGGCGTGGATCGACGGCAAGGGCGCCACGGCCATCGATTACCGCCCGGTCCACGACTACACGATGACCAACGACGTTCAATATATTCCGCCGAAGGCGCGCGTTTACTAAGCGCGCCGCAGAGGGTTCGAGATCATGGTTGAATTCGCGCTTCCGAAAAATTCAAAGATCAGCGGCGGCAAACAATGGCCGAAACCTGCAGGCGCCGACGATTCCAAACTGCGCGAATACAATATTTATCGCTGGAATCCGGACGACGGGAAAAATCCGAGCGTGGACACTTACTACGTCAACACCGCCGATTGCGGCCCGATGGTTCTGGACGGCCTGATCTGGATCAAGAACAACATCGATCCGTCGCTGACGTTTCGCCGCTCCTGCCGCGAAGGCGTCTGCGGCTCCTGCGCGATGAACATCGACGGCGCGAACACGCTCGCCTGCACCAAGGACATGCACGACGTCGACGCAGGTGCTGTAAAGATCAACCCGCTGCCGCATCAGCCGGTGGTGAAGGACCTCGTGCCGGATCTGACGAATTTCTACGCGCAATATGCCTCCATCGAACCGTGGCTGCACACGACGAGCCCGACGCCGCAGAAGGAATGGCGGCAGTCACCGGAAGATCGCGCCAAGCTCGACGGTCTTTATGAGTGCATTCTGTGCGCGTGCTGCTCGACCTCATGTCCGAGCTATTGGTGGAATTCCGAACGCTTCCTCGGCCCGGCTGCGCTGCTGCAGGCGGATCGCTGGGTGAAGGATTCGCGCGACGAGGCCACCGGCGAGCGCCTCGACAATCTCGAAGACCCGTTCCGGCTCTATCGCTGCCACACCATCATGAATTGCGCCAAGGCGTGTCCGAAGGGGCTGAACCCGTCGGAGGCCATCGCGGACCTCAAGCTCAAGATGGTCGAGCGGCAGGTTTGAGTTGAATCGTCGCGCCAAGCGCGCGATGACTGGCCCATGAGCGAAACTCCTAAAGACAAACAGCCCTTCGGCGCGTGTGCGCCCAATGCGGCGCAGCGCGCCGTGATCGCAGCGGCGCACGGCTCAGGTTTGAAGCGCGGCGCGTTTCGCCCGTGGCTGTCGCGCATTGTGAATCTTCTCGGACCCGGTCCGATCGACGCGCAGTATCAAGGCGCATCGTTCCGGCTGCATCATCTGGCGAGCGGCACCGAGCGCGGCGCGCTGTTCAATCCCGATTACAATCTGCCCGAACTGGATTTTCTGCGCGAGCATGCACCGCGCGGGGGCACCTTCGTGGATGTCGGCGCCAATGTGGGCACCTATGCGGTGTCGCTGGCAAAACATGTCGGCGACGAAGGCCGCGTCATTGCGATTGAGCCGCATCCGGTATCGAGCGCGCGGCTCGCCTTCAACGCCCGCGCATCGAATTTGGGAAACCTCTCGCTGGTGGCGGCTGCGGCCAGCGACATCGACGGCGAGTTGATGATCGAGACCGACGGCGACAATCTCGGCGCCAGCCACATCACGGCGAGCGGCGGCATCAAGGTGCCGGCGAAAAAACTGCTTTCGATTCTTGTGGTCAACCAGATCACGTCCGTCGATGCGCTGAAGATCGACGTCGAAGGTTACGAGGATCGCGTGCTCGTGCCATTCTTTCGCGACGCGCCGAAATCACTGTGGCCGAAGGCCGTCGCCATCGAACATCTCGAGCGCGATGAATGGCAGACCGACTGCATCAAGGATATGGTGGCGCGCGGCTATGCCATCGCCGGCAAGACGCGCAGCAACACGCTGCTGGTGCTGCGCTAAATTTTAGTTCGGTTATTTGAATGCCGGCAGCACGAAGATCGCGATGTTGATGAGCAGGCCGATTCCGAAAGCCAGCGAACGCGCGGTCGGAATATTGTTGATGTAAAGCAGTCCGTGGATCACCCGCACCGCGATGTAGGCCATCGCCAGCATGTTCACGGTCGCGGGCGCGGCACCCAGCGTCATCGCGATAATCACCGCCGCCGCAAAGAACGGGAAATTCTCATAGGCGTTCTGGTGCGCGGCGTAGGCGCGGCGCTTGGCGGGCGGCAGGTTGTCGTATTCCTCGCGCGGATAACGGTTGTCGCTCTCGACGCCGATCTTGGCGTAGCTGACCAAAGCAATCGGCAGCAGCGCAGCAATCAGAACGCACCAATAAGCAATCGGCATTGTGGTCTCCCCGGCATAAGCGTCTTTGCGCGCTGGCAGGTTCGATGCTCGGTTCCGTGACAATTGTCAATATCGGGCAAAAAACCGCAGGAAAACCGGCATTTAACCCGCTTTTGGAACCTCCCTTGGCCCCGCCCGTTAAGTCCCCAGATCGCACTTTTCGGGGGAAACGGCTATGACGACAACAAGCAACGGCGAGACCCGCCGGGTCGCCAAGGTGGCTATGTGATGGCCAATCCGCCCGTCAGGGAGCCGCCGGAAATCCCGCCGCCGACGCCCGGCCGCCCAACCGTGCCGCCGGTCGAAAGTCCACCCGGCACTCCGCGTCCTGAAATCCCGCCGCCGCTCGACGATCCCGCACAGCCACCGCAACCGCCGCAGGAATTGCCCGGCGGTCCGCCGAACGAAATTCCTGCGCGTGGACCGTCCGGACCGCAAACACCTTATCCGGTGAACGATCCCGGCGTCGCCGATCGTCCCGGCTCGGAGCCGGATGTTTTTCCTGGTCAACCGATTCCACCCGGCACGATGTAGCTTTCTCTCGTCGAAACTTAACGTACGTTCATTTGCAGTGCGATGATTCGTCTCAACACGTAAAATAGTCTGCGGGTTTTTTACTTTGCTACAATGCCGCCTAACCGTTGTCAGCTGATCGGTCGCAGTTGACGGACGAAATTTCCCCGGCTGTTTTTATTTCAGACATACGGGTCGCCATGACACACCTTCGGTTGATACTTCTGACGACGACAGCGATCGCAGCGCTTCAGGGTTCGCAACTCAGCGCGCATGCTGAAACGTCCCAGACACTTTCGTCATTCGTGATTGCGCAGGCCGAACCGGCAGCGCCGCCGGAGGCAGCGCCTCCTCCACCACCGAAGGCAGCGCCTCCACCGCCGCCACGTGCAGCTCCGCCGCCACCTCCGCGCGTTGCTCCGCCTCCGCCCGTGCAGCGGCAAGCGCCGACGCCTCCACCTCAGATTCAACGTCCGGCTGCGCCGCCACCGCCGCCGCAAATCCAGCGACCGACGCCGCCGACTCGTCCGGTAACGCCCGCGCCTTCAATTGCGCCTCAGCAAAAGAGCGCGCCGGAAATACCACCACGTCCCGCAGGCCAACCGCCTGTTGCGCCCGGCGTTCGCGACGTCACGCCACCGCGTCCGCCATTGGAAGGTGAACGCCGAGGTCCGCCGTCAGGCGCACCAAATGCGCCCGCGATTGAACAGCGCGTGAATCCAAATGGTACGGTGACGCCTGCTGTTCCTCCGGTCACAACACCGAACGTCGCGCCGACGACGCCCGGCGGACCACGTACTGAAGAACGCGGCGGCGGTCCACGCGGACCGAACATCTCGCCGCCCGCCATGCAGACGCAGAGAGCGCCCGCAGTCACAGCGCCGATGCCGACGCTGCAATCCGTCGCACCCGTGCAACAACCCGGTGGACCGGGCCGGCCAGGCGGACCGGGTGGCCCTCGCGGACCCGGTGGACCGGGCGCGCCGAACATCAACGCGCCTCTCGCACCCATCGCGCCGAACGCCGCCGGCATCGGTCCGTCCGGTGAGCGCAACATCAGCGCGTTCCGCGGCGAGCGCAAAGAGCAGAACATCGGCGGCCGCACTGTCTTCTCCGAACCCGGACGCCTCATCATCAAGGATCCGAACGGGCAGGCGTTCGTGCGTCACAATGAAGTGGATCGTTTCCGCTATGGTGCGCGTGACGTGCGCGTGCAACAGGACGGCGCAAACCAGCGCACGATTGTCGTACGCCCCGACGGCTCGCAGATCATCACGATCACCGACCGTGACGGTAATCTGCAGCGGCGTCTGCGCCGCGGCCCTGACGGTCGCGAGATCATCATCATCGACAACACGCGGCGCGGCCCGGTCGGCATCGGCGGATTCTTCGTCAGTCTGCCGCCGCCGTTCATCCGCATTCCGCGCGACCGCTACATTGTCGATTACGAAGATGCGCCGCCGCAGCTGATCTACGACACGCTGTACGCGCCGCCGGTGGATGTGATCGAGCGCCCTTACTCGCTCGATGAAATCCGCTACAGCCCGAGCGTGCGCGAACGCATGCCGAGCATAGACATAGACACGATCAACTTCGAGACGGGCTCGTGGGAGATTCCGCCGGATCAGGCGGAGAGCCTGCGCGTTATCGCGGATGGCATGAATCAGGCGATCCAGCGCAATCCGCGCACGGTGTTCCTGATCGAAGGTCACACCGACGCGGTCGGCAACGACATCGACAATCTGTCGCTGTCGGATCGTCGTGCCGAATCCGCTGCTGCACTTCTGACGCAGCAGTTCGGCGTGCCTGCGGAGAATCTCACATCGCAGGGTTACGGCGAGCAGTATCTCAAGGTCGATACGCAGGGACCGGAGCGCCGCAACCGCCGCGTCACCATCCGCAACATCACGCCGTTGCTGAATGGCGGACAGGCCTCGTTGCCACCACCGCCTCCGGGCGTAGGACCCGGCGGGCGCTGAGACACATCACTGAACAAGAAAATGGCCGGGAAATTTTCCCGGCCATTTTTGTTTAAGCGATTGTGTTTTGGCAGCTTGAGTTTCAGCTTATGCCGGCTCGTCCGCGTCAGCTTTTGTCGTTGTCTAGCTTAGGGATGTGTGAACCCGGCCCGGCCGACAGCAAGCCCGTCTTGGTATAGAGATCGAGCTTGTCGCGCGTATCGGAAATATCGAGGTTGCGCATGGTCAACTGACCGATGCGGTCGCCCGGCGTGAACGGCGCGTCCTCGACCTTCTCCATGCTCAATCGCTCAGGCGCATAAGTCAGGTTCGGGCTCTCGGTATTCAGGATTGAATAGTCGTTACCGCGGCGCAGTTCGAGCGTCACCTCGCCCGTGATCGCGCGCGCGACCCAGCGCTGCGCCGTCTCGCGCAACATGAGTGCCTGCGAATCGAACCACCGCCCCTGATAGAGCAACCGGCCAAGCCGCATGCCGCTGATCCGATATTGCTCGATCGTGTCTTCGTTATGGATGCCGGTGACGAGGCGTTCATAGGCGATGTGCAGCAGCGCCATGCCCGGCGCTTCATAAATGCCACGACTCTTAGCTTCGATGATACGGTTCTCGATCTGATCGCTCATGCCAAGGCCATGCCGGCCGCCGATGGCATTCGCCTCAAGGAACAGCGCGACATGATCCGCGAATGTCTTGCCGTTCAACGCAACGGGCTGACCTTCGACAAATCGCACCGAGACCTTCTCGGCCTTGACGGCGCAGTCTTCACGCCAGAACGGAACGCCCATGATCGGATTAACGATCTTTATGCCGCTGTCGAGGTGTTCAAGATCCTTGGCCTCATGCGTCGCGCCGAGGATATTGCTGTCGGTCGAATACGCTTTTTCGGCGCTCATCTTGTACGCGAAACCATGCGCCGTCATGAACGCCGACATTTCCGCGCGGCCTCCTAACTCATCAATGAACAACTGATCGAGCCAGGGCTTGTAAATTTTCAGTTCCGGATTGGTCAGCAATCCGTAGCGGTAGAACCGCTCGATATCGTTGCCCTTGTATGTCGAGCCGTCGCCCCAGATGTTGACGCCGTCCACCTTCATGGCGGAGACGAGCATCGTGCCAGTTACAGCGCGGCCAAGCGGCGTCGTGTTGAAGTAAGCGATGCCTCCGGTTGAGACGTGGAACGCGCCCGATTGAATCGCGGCGATGCCTTCGTGAACCAGTTGCGTGCGGCAATCCACAAGGCGGGCTTTCTCCGCGCCGAATTCCATCGCCTTGCGTGGAATTTCCTCGTAGTCGGCCTCGTCAGGCTGGCCCAGATTGGCAGTGTACGCAAAAACGCGGGCGCCTTTCTGCTTCATCCAAAGCAGCGCCGCACTGGTGTCGAGCCCGCCCGAAAAAGCGATGCCGACATTTTCTCCCTTGGGAAGGCTTTTCAGAATCGTACTCATGGAACGTCCAATCGGGCGGTTTCGTTTGGCGGTCGGTTCTCTATAGAAAGATCGGGCGATCAAGGAAAGCCCGTCAGACGTCCGCGTCACGGCGAACGCGTGGGCTTGCGCCGACATCGCGCCCCAGCCGCTTCTGCAGCCAGCGATAGCCCGGCCACGCAAATCGCGTGAGCGCGTCATCGACGCCCGCGTCCGTCAGCCGCGTGGACGGCCAGCGATAGATCAGCGCGTAGAACAGCCACACCACCAGAAACGCCACGATGCCGGAGAACGCCACATCGGTCAGGAAATGGCCGCCGAACGCCATCCGCAATCCGCCCGTGACAAGACCGAAAGTTGTGGCGGCGATATAAGCCGCCGGACGCCATTGCGGCGGCGCGAGCGCGGCAGGCGCATAGGTCCAGAATGCGGTCGCACCTTCGCCGGAGAAGAACGAGCAATTCCTCGGACACGCGCCGCGCGGATCCCACCATGGCTTGAACTCAAGCGTGCCGTTGAACTGCGTCACGACCACTGGACGCGGGCGCCCCCAATGCGATTTGAAAACGATATTCGACAGCACGATCGCCGAGAGCAGCATCGTCAACAGCAAGAACGCCATCGCGCGGCCCGACATCATCAGCGGCTTCACGGGACGAACGAGCTTGACGATCAGCGCGCCGAGCGCAGGAAGCACGAACGCCCACGCGACCCACATCGCGCCGTCGCGCGCAATCGACGCCCATGTGCTCGCCTTCAGCGGAAATGTTTTCGCCGTCGCGTCGTAAAACAGTGCAGCGACTTTCAGATCGAGTTCGGGATAAATCCCGAACAGCAATCCAAAAAACAGCGCGAGGCCGAGCGCGATATAAAGTCCGATCCGGTTCATGGCCGCTGTGTAGCCGACGCGCGCATGGCTGAAAAGCGCTCCGTTGCGGCGTCTGACCACATTTGCCACGCGCTGCTAGCGTTCGCCCAACAACTCAAAAGCATCCGGGAGCGAATTCACCATGTCCAAGCCCCATCTCGATTTCTGGTTCGATTTCTCGTCCGTCTATTCGTTCCTGTCGGCGATGCGGATTTCACCGCTCGCAAAGGAGGCCGGCGTCGATGTAACGTGGAAACCGTTTCTGTTGGGGCCGATTTTTGTAGCCCAAGGCATGAAGGATTCGCCGTTCAATCTGTTTCCGGTGAAGGGCCAGCACATGATCCGCGACGTGAAGCGCACCGCGCAGGACATCGGCGTCGGCTTCACATGGCCGGACAAGTTTCCGCAATCGAGCGTGCTGGCCGCGCGCGTCGGCATCGTTGGATTGAAGGAGAGCTGGGGTCAGGATTTCAGCCGCGCGGTGTTCGTCGCGGAATATTCCGACAACAAGGACATTTCCGATCAGGCGGTGATCGCCGGAATCCTCACCAAGCTGAACGTGCCGGTCGAGGCGACGGCCGCCAAAGCGCAAAGCGACGAAGTCAAAGGCGCGTTGCGCGACAATACGGCGGAGGCGCAGAAGCGCGGGTTCTTCGGCGCGCCGACATTCACCACCAGGGACGGCGAATTGTTCTGGGGCAACGACCGTCTCGAACAGGCGCTGCGCTGGGCGAAGAAGTAATTACTTCTGGACGGGAGCGCCGCGCCAGAAGCCCGCATTGCGGCCCGACACCAGCCAATACACCACACCACCAACCACGCCCGCGCCGACCATCACTTCAAGATGGCGGCGCACGATGCCGGTGAACGTCATCGCCACCGTGTCGAACGGAATGAAGGCGAGATAGCAGCACAGTCCGGCTAGCGCGCCCGCAATCGCATAGCTAAGAATATGCCGGATGTAGAAGGCTTCGGTCACGAGAACGAGTACCAGCGCAGGCAATAGCGCGAATCCGCTAATGAGAATGAAACCGAAGCCCAAGATGGTGTTGATACCGTCTTCGTCGAGGCTGGCGTCCTTCATCTCTGGAATCAACAGCGCGAACACCACCACCAATCCCGCCGCCGCACAGGCGAGAAGAAATCCGAAAAAGATTGCGAACAGTCGTCCGATCAGTGCCATTTTGTAACCTGCTCTGGGTGTCATTGCCGGGCTTGACCCGGCAATCCATCTCGGAAGGATTTTTCTTTTAGATGGATGCGCGGGTCAAGCCCGCGCATGACGCATCATGCTTGTGACTACAAATCTCAATCCGTCATCGCCATCGCGCGCAGCGCATCGCGTTCGCGCATCGATAATTTTTCAGTCTCTGATTTCAACTGCCCGCAGGCGGCCAGAATATCGCGGCCGCGCGGCGTCCGCACCGGCGACGAATAACCCGCGTTGAAAATATATTCGGAGAATTTCTCGATCTGCTCCCAGTCCGAGCATTCGTACTTCGTGCCAGGCCACGGATTGAACGGGATAAGATTGATCTTGGCGTGAACGCCCTTGAGCATCTTCACGAGCAGCTTGGCATCGTCAAGCGAATCGTTGACGCCCTTCAGCATCACGTATTCGAACGTGATGCGGCGCGAGTTCGACGAGCCGGGGTAATTGCGGCAGGCCTCGATCAATTCCTTGAGCGGATATTTCTTGTTCAGCGGCACCAGTTCGTTGCGCAACTCGTCGCGCACCGCATGCAGCGAGATCGCCAGCATGCATGAAATCTCGTCGCCGGTGCGAACGATGTTCGGTACCACGCCCGACGTGGAGAGCGTGATGCGACGGCGCGAGATGCCGATGCCTTCATTGTCCATCACGATCAAGAGCGCGTCGCGCACCGCTTCGAAATTATAAAGCGGCTCGCCCATGCCCATCATCACGATGTTGGTGACGAGGCGCGAGCCGGTCGGCGTTTCGCGATCGGTCCAGTCGTTGAGACGATCCCGCGCGAGCATCACCTGCCCCGCAATTTCACCGGCGGTGAGATTGCGCACGAGGCGCTGAGTGCCGGTGTGGCAGAACGAGCAGTTCAGCGTGCAGCCAACTTGAGATGACACACACAGCGTGCCGCGATCCGTCTCCGGAATGTAGACGCATTCGACTTCATGCGCGCGTCCGGCGCCGTCGCCCGGCAGCCGCAACAGCCATTTGCGCGTGCCGTCGTTGGAAATCTGTTCGGCGACGACTTCGGGACGCGCCACTGTGAAGCTTGCATCGAGAGCGCTACGCAAATCCTTCGACACGTTCGTCATGTCGTCGAAGGTCTGCGCGCCGCGCACATACATCCAGTGCCACAGTTGCGCGACGCGCATCTTGCGCTGCTTTTCGGCGACGCCGAGTTCGCCGAGTCGCTCGGCAATTTCCTCGCGCGACAGCCCGATCAGCGACGGCTTGGCCGGCGGCTGATAGGTCTCCAGCGCGACTTTTTCGAGTGGCGCTCCGGAGTTCGTCACGATCTCGGTCATGGGGATCAGATAGGCCTTTCACGGCCCTGTGGAAAGACGGCGGCGAGGTGAATCGTGCTTTAAGCGCCTCAGCGCTTGCATTCCTGCGCGAGTCTATCGAGCGCCTGCGCGAGACCTTTCAGCGGAAACGTGTCGGTGGTCTCGGTGCCCTTGGCGGATGAGCCTTTCACGGTCGCGTCTGCACCCTTGCGCAAGGCGTCGATGAGACGGCCTTCCTCGGCGGCGTTCTTGATCCAGAGGCCATCGCCCTGCGCGTACATCGCGTAGCGCGAACCGCCGATTTCAATCGAGCCCTCGGAACCGGGCTTGAGCTGATAGCCGATCATGATCGAGACTTCGTTCGTCACCTTCTCGGCTGGCCGCGTCGAAATGAAAGCGAAGGACGGATCGCGCGGCTTGTTCGGCGGATTGGTTTTCGAGGACGCAGGCTTGGCGAGCGCGAAACAGACTTTCTTGCCGTTCGGTGAGGCCGTGTAGGCGCCCCATGTGCCGAACTGTCCGATCAGATTGGGCTCCGCACTTCCGGCTGCGGCCGGTGCTGCTGCGGGTTTTGCCGGCGCACTCGATTTGGCGGAGGATTTTGCGTCGCTCTTTGCGGAAGATTTCGTGTCTTTCGCAGCAGCCTTCGGGGTGGGCGTCATCTGCGCGTCAGCCGAGGCTGCGCAAAACAGCAAGCCTGCAACAGCAATCGCCAGCGAGCGTCGCAGAGCGATGCGGTCACGTTGAATCGAATAAAGTTTCATACAACTGCCATAGCCAATAATCGCGATTTTGGAAAGCAGGTTGCGGTGCCACCCGTTGCGGCGCAAGCTCGCGGCCACGAATTTGAATTGTGCGGCGGCCTCAAATCCGCCATGAACAATTCGCTCGCGGGTTCCCATTCTCTTTTTCAGGTGTGTCCATGAAAGCCGTTCTTTGCTCTCAGTTCTGCGGTCCCGACGATCTTGTGTTGAGCGACATTGCGGATCCCGTCGCGGGTCCGGGCGAAGCCGTCATCGCCATCAAGGCCGCGGCTTTGAATTTCTTCGACCTGCTGATGATCCAGGGCAAGTATCAGGTGAAGCCGCCGTTTCCGTTTTCTCCGGCAGCCGAAATCGCGGGCGTGATCGAGAGCGTCGGCGCCGGCGTCACCGATCTGAAAGTCGGCGACCGCGTTGCAGCCTCCATCGGCCACAATGGCGCGCGTCAGAAAGTCGCCGCACCCGCAACCTCGATCGTGAAAATTCCCGACAACCTCGACTTCGACCGCGCAGCGGGCGTCATCGTGATTTACGGCACGGCCTATCACGCGCTGGCGGATCGCGCCGATCCGAAACCCGGCGAGACGCTCGCAGTGTTCGGTGCGGCGGGCGGCACGGGACTGGCAGCCTGCGAACTCGGCAAGCTGCTGGGTTTGAAAGTTATCGCCTGCGCGTCGTCGGATGAGAAGCTGGACTTCGCCAAAAGGCACGGCGCCGACATGACGCTGAATTACGCCAAGGAAGATTTGCGCGAAGGCCTGAAGCGTCTCGGCGGCGAAAAAGGCATCGACATCGTGTTCGATCCGGTCGGCGGCGACTTCGCCGAAATCGGCGTGCGCTCATTGGCGTGGAAGGGCCGTTTTCTGGTGATCGGTTTTGCCGGCGGACAGATTCCGAAAATTCCGCTCAACCTCGCGCTGCTCAAGGGTTGCGACATTCGCGGCGTATTCTGGGGCGCCTATATGAAGCGCGATCCGAAGCACGGCCGAGCCGCGCTCGAGAAACTGATGCAGTGGGCGGCGGAGGGAAAAATCTCATCACATGTCGATCGCACATTCCCGCTGGAAAAGACGACCGATGCGCTAAAGGTGCTCGCCGAGCGCAAGGCGATGGGCAAGGTGATTCTGCATCCGTGACGTCTCCGTTCGTCCCCGCGAAAGCGGGGACCCAGTTCGGGATTCCCGCTGACGCGGGAATGAGCGGATAAATAATGGATTATCGCGGCTATGCCGCTTCCTCATTCAGCCCACGCGCCAGCGCGGCCTTCGCGGCGGCGCGATGTTCCGGCGTGATGTGGCTCGCGACAATGCGCATCGCGGTCGCAAGGATTGCGGCATCGTCGGTGAAGCCGAGGATCGGCAGCATGTCGGGAATGAAATCGAACGGCAGAATGAAATACGCCAGCGCGCCGAGCAGCGTCGCCTGCACATGGCGCGGCGTCTGCCGGTCGAAGGCGCAATAATAAGCGGCGAGCAAATCCTCAGCGAATGGCAGCTTCGCGACGACGCGCTTGATCTTGATCCAGAAATTTTTCCGCACGCGCTCCGGATCCTTCGCCAGCTTTTCAGCCGGTCCGAAATGCACGGTGTCGTCGGATGCCATATCGATTGTCCTTGACGATTGTCCTTGCCCGAATGGACGGTCGCTATCTTCACTCAATTAAGTGGGGACCGTCGCACGCCGTCACAAGATTGCGTGTAGGGGGATTTCAGGCACCCGCGATCTTGTTCATCGCGTCCGCAAGCGCGATATCCTTGGCCGTCACGCCACCCGCGTCATGCGTCGAAAGCACAACCTCGACGGTCTTATAGACATTGCGCCATTCGGGATGATGGTCGCTTTTCTCCGCCACCAGCGCGGCGCGGGTCATGAAGCCGAACGCCTCGTTGAAATCCTTGAACGTGAAAGTTCGCGTGATGGCGTCGCGCCCGCTGACATCCGACCAGCCCTTGAGCTTGCCCATCGCCGCTTTCCGGGCATCCACCGCGAGCCGCTCGACCATGATTTTCTCCTCGTTCACCTGAACTTGACCGCCGCGGCCCCCGACTACGGCACTGTAACCCGTATCAACGCCATCGCGCGGGATTGGGTCCATGAGGGCCACGTTGGTCCAGAGATAGTCATGGGCGCGGCGGATATGGTAGTCTTTGCGGGCGGATGAACCAATGCCAGAAGCTCGGCCAAGGGCGCGGTGACTCATGGGGTTCGGGGACATGTTCAACAGATCAATCGCGTCCGGTACACCCGCGCGCGCCGGCACGCCTCAGCGTCAGAAATCGTCCAGGGGGCTGCTCATCGTCATCGCTGCCGTACTGGCGATCATCGCAACCGTCGGCGGCACAACCTATTATGCGATGCGCCCGGTGACATTGCGGATCGCGGTCGGGCCGCCCAACAGCGACGACGTGAAAATCGTCCAGTCGATTGCGCAAATTTTTACGAACGAACGTAAATACATCAAGCTTCGGCCCATCGTGACCGACGACACCACGGCCAGCGCTGCAAGTCTCGGCGCAGGCACAACAGATCTTGCCATCGTGCGCGGCGATCTGGATCTGCCGAAAGACGCACAGGCAATTGCGATTATCCGCAAGAATTTCGCTGTACTGTGGGCACCGGCCGGCGGCAAAAAATCCATCAAAAAGATCGAACAACTTGCCGGCAAAAGGATCGGCGTGATCGGACGCACGCAGGCCAACGTCAAGCTATTGAACGTCATTCTCTCCCAATCCGGCGTGAAGCCCGAAAGCGTTCAGATCACGCAATTCAGCACCTACGGTTTCCCCGAAGCGCTTAAAGCTCAAACGGACAAGATCGACGCCTTTCTTGCCGTCGGGCCGCTCAACAGCAAGATCACCGCTGACGCGATTGCCGCCACGTCGAAGAACGGAGAGCCGACTTTCCTCAGCCTCGATACCGGCGACGCCATCGCGCAGAAGTATCAAGCCTATGAAGCCGGAGAGATTCCCGCAGGCTCCTTCGGCGCAAAACCCGCGCGGCCCGACGACAAGATCGACACCATCACGTTCGCGCACCATATCGTCGCGAGAAAGTCGCTCTCGGAAACCACTGCCGCAGCGTTGACGCGCCAGCTTTTTTCCATCCGTCAGCAGGTTCAGAGCGAATTTCCGCAAGGTGCAAAGCTGGAGACGCCCGACACCGACAAGGATGCGGCGATTCCGGTGCATCCTGGCGCAGCGGCTTACGTCGACGGCGACGAGAAATCGTTCCTCGACAAATACAGCGATTATCTCTGGGGCGGCGTGATGGGCCTCTCGGCCATCGGCTCAATCGGTGCGTGGTTTGCCGGCTACATGCGGCGCGATGAGCGTGAGTCCAACACGTCGCTGCGCGAACGGCTGCTCGAAATGCTGAAGATTGCCCGCAAGTCCACCTCCATGGACGAACTCGACGCCATGCAGGCCGAGGCCGACGAGATCATGGCTGACACGCTGCATTGCTTTGAGGACGGAGCCATTGAGGAAGGTTCCTTGACCGCCTTCAGCATCGCGCTTGAGCAGTTCCACAACGCGGTGGCCGACCGGAAGGCCGTTTTGATCGAAGTGCCTGACAAACCGGCGCGAACCGGCCGTTCTCACGTCGCCTGACGGCATTTAACCCAACCGCCAAAACATCCAAAAACTCGCATTCCTCGATTGTTTTTGAACGATTTCTGACTATATTGCGCCGCAGAAGTAAGCGTGCCCGGTTCATTGTGGACCGGGCCGGATTTTTTTGGGCGATGCTTCGTAAAGCCGCCTTTTGAGGACCGCGTTGAGCGCGGCCGGAACGTAAGACAATGAACTTGCGAAACATCGCCATCATCGCCCACGTCGATCACGGCAAAACCACGCTCGTCGACAAGCTGCTGCAGCAGTCCGGCACCTATCGGGACAATCAGCGCCAGGTCGAGCGCGCGATGGATTCCAACGATCTGGAAAAAGAGCGCGGCATCACCATTCTGGCCAAGTGCACATCGGTGCATTGGGAAGACACCCAGATCAACATCGTCGACACACCTGGCCACGCCGATTTCGGCGGCGAGGTCGAGCGCATCCTGTCGATGGTTGACGGCGTGATCGTTCTCGTCGATGCCGCCGAGGGCCCGATGCCGCAGACCAAATTCGTGGTCGGCAAGGCGCTCAAGCTCGGCTTGAAGCCGATCGTCGCCATCAACAAGGTCGATCGTCCCGACGCGCGCGTGACTGAAGTCGTCAACGAAGTGTTCGATCTGTTCGCAGCACTCGACGCCACCGACGATCAGCTCGATTTCCCGATTCTCTACGGTTCAGGCAAGAACGGCTGGATGGGCACCACGCCCGACGCGCCGCACGACGTCGGCATGAAGCCGCTGTTCGATCTCGTCATCAAGCATGTCGCGCCGCCTGTCGTCGAAGAAGGCCCGTTTCGTTTGCTCGGCACCATCCTGGAAGCCAACCCCTATCTGGGCCGCATCATCACCGGCCGCATCGCGTCGGGAAGTGTGAAGCCGAACCAGCCCGTGAAGGTCCTGTCGCGCGACGGCAAGACCGTTGAAACCGGACGTATCACGAAAATTCTCGCGTTCCGTGGTCTTGAGCGCGTGCCAATCGAACTCGCCGAAGCCGGCGACATTGTCGCCATCGCAGGCCTGCCGAAAGGCACCGTGGCCGATACGTTCTGCGATCCATCTGTCGAGATTCCGATTCAGGCGCAGCCGATCGATCCGCCGACCGTGTCGATGTCCTTCATCGTCAACAACTCACCGCTGGCCGGCACCGAAGGCGACAAGGTCACCAGCCGCCTCATTCGCGACCGCCTGCTGCGCGAGGCCGAGGGCAACGTCGCGCTGAAAGTCGTCGAAGCCGCCGACAAGGATTCGATGGAAGTCTCCGGACGCGGCGAATTGCAGCTCGCGATTTTGATCGAACAGATGCGCCGTGAAGGCTTCGAGATGTCGGTGTCGCGTCCGCGCGTCGTGCTGACCAAGGACGAGAACGGCCAGTTGCTTGAGCCGGTCGAGGAAGTTGTGATCGACGTCGACGAGGAATTCTCCGGCGTCGTCGTGCAGAAAATGAGCGAGCGCAAGGCCGAGATGATCGAGATGCGCCCGTCGGGCGGCAATCGCCTGCGTCTGGTGTTCTACGCGCCGACGCGCGGCCTCATTGGCTATCAGGGCGAGTTGATGACCGACACGCGCGGCACCGCGATCATGAACCGCCTGTTCCACAACTACCTGCCTTACAAGGGCGACATCCAGGGACGCCGCAACGGCGTTCTGATTTCCAACGATCAGGGCGAGGCTGTCGCTTACGCAATGTTCAAGCTGGAAGATCGCGGCCCGATGATGATCGAGCCGGGCTGGAAAGTTTACAAAGGCATGATCGTCGGCGAGCATACCCGCGACAACGATCTTGAGATCAACATTCTCAAGGGCAAGCAGCTCACCAACATCCGCACCACCTCGAAGGATGAAGCGGTGCGTCTGACGCCGCCGATCAAGATGACGCTGGAGAAGGCGCTGGCCTATATCGAGGAAGACGAGTTGGTCGAGATCACGCCGAAGTCGATCCGCCTGCGCAAGCGTCAGCTCGATGCCACCGACCGCAAGCGCGCCAGCAAGACCAAGGAAGCGCTGGTCGGCTAAGCGTTCCGCTTGACAGATATATTTTTCGGAAGGCCCGGACTTGCTCCGGGCCTTTCTGTTTTATAGGTCATGTCTATGTCTCTCCCCTCCGACATCGATGTTGCGATCATCGGCGCAGGTGCCGCCGGCATCGCTGCCGCGCGCGCGCTTGAGGGGAAGGACCTTTCGGTTTTGATTCTGGAGGCGCGCGACCGTCTGGGCGGACGCGGCCATACAATCATGATGCCGAACGACATTCCGTTCGATCTCGGCTGCGGCTGGCTGCACTCGGCAGATGAAAACAATTTCGTGCCGATTGCCGAAAAGCTCGGATTCGAGATCGACAAGACGCGACCGCCGTGGCGCGAACAGGTTTACGACAAAGGATTTCCCACAGTTGAGCGTGCCGACTTCAGCGCAGCGCTCGACGCGTTCTACGAACGCTGCGAGATAGCGGCACAAACCGGACACGACAGCGCCGCGAATCAATATCTCGAACCCGGCAACCGCTGGAATCCGATGATCGACGCGATTTCAACTTACGTGAACGGCGTGGAGCTGGATCTGGTGTCCATTCTCGACATGGACGCCTATGAGGACACGGAAATAAATTGGCGAGTGCGGTGCGGTTATGGCGCGTTGATCGCGGCCTACGGCGCGCCGTGTCAGGTGTCGCTCAGTACGCACGTGACGCTGATCGATCATTCGGGCGCGCGCATCCGGGTTGAGACATCGCGCGGCACGCTGACCGCCGGAAAAGTCATCGTCACCGTGCCGACGAACCTGATCGCGAACGACTCGATCCGCTTTTATCCGGTGTTACCGCAGAAAGTCGACGCCGCAGCACATCTGCCGCTCGGACTCGCGGACAAGACCATGCTGGCACTCGACGAACCAAACGATCTGCCGAAGGACGGCAGCTTGCGAGGCGTGACCATGCGCACCGCGATGGGCACCTATCATCTGCGTCCGTTCGGCCAGAACTGCATCGAGGGATTTTTCGGCGGGCGCTTCGCGCGCGACCTTGAAGATGCCGGTGACGGCGCGCTGATGGCGACAAGCATCGACGAGATCGTCGCGCTGCTGGGATCGGACTATCGGCGCAAAACTGAGCCGCTTGGCGAATCGCGCTGGGCGCATGAACCATTCGCGCGCGGATCGTATTCACATGCGCTGCCCGGACACGCCGACAAGCGCGCAGTTCTCGCAACGCCTGTCGATGACCGGCTGTTTTTTGCGGGCGAGGCGACCTCGCCGTATTTCTTCTCGACCGCCCACGGCGCGCAGGAGACCGGCGTGCGGGCAGCGGCGGAAGTAATGGGCAAACCTCATTCGAGTTGAGATTACTGCTTCGCCTTCGCCGCAGCCCCTTGAATAGGAGCCGCCGGCACTTGCAGGGCCAAACCTTTCACGCCCGCGAGAAGTTGCTCCATCAGCGCTTGATCCGCCGTCTCCGCCAGCGCGTGTCCCTCGTCGCCGTAAGACGCCACGATCTGGAAATCGACGGCACCCGCCTCCTCGGCGAACGCATCCGCCATCTGCTTTGAGAACTCCGGCGTAAAATAAGAATCGTTCTGCGCCACAAACCACGTCACCGGCACCTTCGCGCCGTCGCCGAAATCGGTTACGGCGGCAATCAATTTCTCCGGCGCGCAGACCGACCCAGCGCGATTGTCCTTTCGTCCACCGCGTCCCGGCGCGAACACGACGATCGCTGTGACGCTTTTCGGACTCTGGTCAGCCAGCGACAGCGCGCCCCATCCACCCGCATCGTGACCGACGATCACGGCGGCGTCTTTCCGGATGAAAGGCTGCGCCCGCATGAAAGTCATCGCGGCTTCGATAGCTTCGCCGGTCGCCTGCGCGGACAAGGCATATTCGCCGTTATCGCATCCCTCGGGATCTTCGAGATAAGGCCCGCCGGTTTTGCCGTGGCCGAGCCGCTGCGGAATGATGACCGCGAATCCCCGCGCCACCAGAGCCGCCGCGAGCGCCGGGTATTCCGGCTGCGGCATCTTCGCGCGCTCCTGGCGGGTTTGCGGCGACGCATGTGCGATCAAAGCCAGCCGGAACGGACCCTTGCCGTCGGGCCGGAACAGGATCGCGCGCGACATGGTAATCTGGTCTGCCGTCGGCAGCAGCCATTCCTGCCGGTGATTCGGCGATCCCTCGGCACCCTGAGCGCCGACTTTGGGTTGCAGCCCCAGTTTCTGTTCGAGTTTTTGCAGAAGCTTTGCTTGCGCTGCAGCAGGCGCGCCATACGAAAGGCTAACCGCGAGGGCGAGCGGGATGGCTTTGAGCAATTCCAGTTTTCTCATGTTCCCGGATCATTGCCCGCCACCCGAAGCCAAGCCAAGCCGCAACCTTTGTTTTCCTGTCCTCTTTCGGCACACGCGAAAGCAACACGTGGTGCAAAAACCTCACATATTAACCGATAATTAAGGATGGACCTTGAAGGCGGCGCGCCGACTTGCTTTGATTGCACCATGAGCAGCACGATCCTTATCGAGGTCCGTCCGGCCAGGGCGTCCGATGCGACGGCCATTGCGGCGACGCATGACGAAGCGTGGCGCGCCGCCTATCAGGGAATCATTCCCGGCGCCGAACTCGAAAAGCTCATCAATCGCCGCGGCCCGAACTGGTGGGATTCGGCGATCCGCAAAGGCAGCCGCGTCAGCGTGTTGTCGTTCGGCGACCGCATCGCGGGCTACGCGAATTACGGCCGCAACCGCGCACGCAGCCTGCATTTCGAGGGCGAAATCTACGAGCTATATCTGCGTCCGGAATTTCAGGGCCTTGGCTTCGGCCGCCGCCTGTTCACCTCCGCCAAGCGCGATCTGGTGCAAAGCGGACTCAAGAGCATGGTGATCTGGGCGCTGTCGGACAACGAACCGGCGGTTGATTTCTACCGCACGCTCGGCGGCCGCATGGTGGCGCGCTCCTCCGAATCGTTCGGCGCCAAGTCGCTCGACAAGGTCGCGTTCGCCTGGAATTCCTGATTCGCCACCGAGCGAATCGCCGCATACATTTTCCAAAATTCAAACAGGCCTGACCCGCGATGCGTATCGACGCCATTTCCATCGGCAACAACCCGCCCCATGAGGTGAACGTCATCATCGAGGTGCCGATCGGCGGCGAGCCGATCAAATACGAAATGGACAAGGAATCCGGCGCGCTGGTGGTGGACCGATTCCTCTACACCGCGATGCGCTATCCGGGAAATTACGGCTTCATTCCGCACACGCTGTCGGGCGACGGCGATCCTTGCGACGTGCTGGTCGCCAATACACGTGCGATCTTTCCGGGCGCGGTGATCGCCGTGCGTCCGGTCGGCGTGCTGTTGATGGAAGATGAAGCCGGCGGCGACGAGAAGATCATCGCGGTGCCTACGTCGAAGCTGACGCAGCGCTACGACAAGGTGAAAACCTACAGCGATCTTCCGGAAATTACGCTGCAGCAGATCCAGCATTTTTTTGAGCACTACAAGGATCTCGAACCCAAAAAATGGGTGAAGGTGATCCGCTGGGGCGGCGCCGAAGATGCGCAGAAACTCATTCTCGAAGGCATCGCGCGCGCGAAGAAATAATCGCGCAGAAGGAAAATTCATGCGCCGCCTGCTAAGAATAGTCCGCAATATCGCAGCACTTGTGATGCTGGCCGTCGTTCTGCTGGCCGGCGTGCTTGCCTACAACACCCTCACCAACCCATCGCGCCAGATCGATGTCGCGGCAATTCCGCGCGCGGCGGTGGACGAAGACGCCGTGTCGAAGCGTCTTGCAGTCGCGATCCAGCTTCAAACCATCGCCGAAGTCGCCGATCCGGATAAGAACGCGGATGCGTTTCGGGGAATTCTCGCGCATATCGAGGCGAACTATCCGGCATTCGGCGCCGCTTTGAAGCGCGAGGTCGTCGCCAATTACAGCCTTCTCTTTACGTGGGAAGGCAGCGATCCCAACGCCAAGCCGATTGCGCTGCTCGCGCATCAGGACGTGGTGCCGATTGCGCCCGGCACCGAAGGCGATTGGGACGTGCCGCCTTTCGCGGGCGTCATCAAGGACGGGTTCATCTGGGGCCGCGGCTCGTGGGACGACAAGGGCAATCTGTTCGCGATGGTGGAAGCCGCCGAACAGCTTGCCAAACAAGGCTTCAAACCGAAGCGCACGATCTACTTCGCTTTCGGTGCCGATGAGGAAATCTCAGGCAAGCGTGGCGCGACCGCGATGGCGAAACTTCTGCAATCGCGCGGCGTGAAATTGGATTTCATTCTCGATGAGGGTCTTCTCATCACCGACGGAATTATCAAGGGCGTCGATCAGCCGGTTGCGGTGATCGGCGTGGCCGAGAAGGGTTACGTGACCCTCGATGTCAGCGCGACCGCAACGCCGGGGCATTCCTCGCTCCCGCCGAAGGAGACAGCTATCGGACAAGTGAGCAAAGCGCTCGTCCGGCTCGAAAAAAAGCCGTTCCCCTCCGCCATTCAGGGTGTGATGCGCGACACGCTGGAAACAGCCGCCCCGCACATGGCTCTTTTCAATCGCGTTGTGCTGTCGAACCTCTGGCTGCTCGAACCGGTGGTCCGCAAACAGCTTGAGCAAATCCCGACAACAGCGGCGGCGATTCGCACCACCACCGCACTCACAATCTTCAATGCGGGAAACAAGGAAAACGTGCTGCCCGGCAAGGCCGATGCGACAGTGAATTTCCGGCTGCTGCCCGGCGACACCGAAGCCAGCGTTCTCGATCATGTGCGAGGTGCGATTGCCAACGACAAGATCACCGTGACACCACATGACGGCAATACCAATCCGCCGCCGGTTTCGCGAACCGACGCCGATTCCTACCGCCTGCTGAACCGCACCATTCGGGAGATTTTTCCGGACGTGCTCGTCGCGCCGGGTCTGATGGTCGCCGCCACCGACTCACGCAATTACCTCAACGTTACCGACACGATTTATCGCTTCACGCCGGTGCGCGCGACCGTTGAGGATCTCAAGCGATTCCACGGCACCAATGAGCGGCTGAGTGTCTCGAATTACGCCGACATGATTCGATTTTACGGGTGGTTGTTGCAGAACACGGCGGGTTAATCCGTTTCGCGCTGCAGCAACGATTCTTGTCCGATCACGGATGGGGCGGGCTCGTCCGGTCGCGTCAAAAGGTGTATTCTTGGGCTGTTTCGCCGACGGTTTATTCTGACATCATCGATTTTGGCCGGAGATTGAGATGAAGACCAATTGGGTTGCGATTCTCGCAACAGCCTTTGTCATCGCAAGCGCAGCGCCCGCCTTTGCACTCAACGCGCAAAGCGGAATGCCGCGTGAGCCGAGGACCGCAGCAGGAATGTGCGCGAAGGCCAATATGGGCGTTCACATCCCCTATCGCGGCTGGCGCTCACGCGATCGCCTCGGCTTCCGTATATGCATGTGGCCGTACTGGACCGCAGCATTTCGCCATTGAGCGCGATTGATCGTTAAACCTTCGGCGCCGCGATGCCCTTGATCGCGCAGGCGGCGCGCAATGTATTCACCAACAGGCACGCCACCGTCATTTGCCCAACGCCGCCGGGTACAGGCGTGATAGCGCCCGCGACGCTCAGCGCACCCTGATAATCGACATCGCCGACCAGACGGCCTTTGCCGTCAGGGCTTGGGATGCGATTTATGCCGACATCGATGACGGTCGCGCCCGGCTTGACCCAGTCGGCCTTGATCATTTCGGGCTTACCGACCGCGGCGAGCAGCAAATCCGCCTGACGGCAGACGTTTGCAAGATCGCGGGTGCGCGAATGCGCAATCGTCACCGTGGCGTTTTCATTGAGCAACAATTGCACCAGCGGACGTCCGACCAGATTTGAGCGCCCGACGATGACGGCGTTTAGGCCTTCCAGCGACGCATGAACGGTTTTTGCCAGAATGATACAGCCGAGCGGCGTGCAGGGCGTCAGCGCGGGCAAGCCCGTCGCAAGCCGCCCCGCATTGATCGGATTGAGGCCATCGACATCCTTCGCGGGATCGATAGCGTCGATGACCTTTTGCGAATCGAGCCCCTTCGGCAACGGCAGTTGCACCAGAATGCCGTGCACGGTCGGATCGGCGTTGAGCCGCGCGATCACCGACAGCAAATCGTCGAGTGAAGTCTCCGCAGGCAATTTGTGCTCGAACGACGCCATGCCGGCGGCTTCGGTCTGCTTCGCTTTGGTGCGGACATAGACTTCGGACGCCGGATCGTGACCGACCAGCACCACCGCAAGTCCCGGTGTCAGACTATGTTCGCGCTTCACGCGCGCGACTTCGTCGGCGACACGCGCGCGCAGATCCACCGCAATGATTTTCCCGTCGATGATTTTCGCGGACATCAGCTGTCTTTCACCTGAGTCAGGGTTTGCAGGGCCTCGCCGAGCATTTTCGGATCGCCGTCGATGACGATCTGCTTGAGCCGCGAGGTCGTTCCCGACATCACGCGCACATGGCTTTTCGGCACGCGCAATGACTTTGCCAGAAGTTCGATGACTGCCTTGTTGGCTTCGCCGCCCTCCGCGATGGCACGGACACGAACTTTCACCACGCTGCGGCCGTTGGCCAGTGTCTCAACACCGTCGATTGCATCAGAGCCGCCGCGCGGCGTGACGCGCAATACAACGCTGACGCCTTGAGCCGAGAAGCGCCAAGGGAAGGTCAAGGAAAGGCCAACGCGGATCAGATGACGTTGGGATAGATGTAATAGGTGATGACGCGCTGGATAAACATGATGATGAGGATGACGATGATCGGCGAAATATCGAGGCCGCCAAAATTCGGCATCACGTTACGGATCGGTGCCAGCACCGGCTCCGTAATCTTGTAGAGAAACTCTGCAACCGCTGCGACGAACTGGTTGCGGGTGTTCACCACGTTGAAGGCGATGAGCCATGACAGGATCGCCGAGGCGATCAGCAGCCAGACATACAGGTCGAGAATGATGAGAATGATGTCGAGAACAGCGCGCATGGCGATTGTGATCCGCGAGAGGAACCTAAGGCATGATCCCGAAAAGTGGCTACCGGTTTTCGGAAAAGATCCTGCCAAAAGAAGTTCCGATTAAATATCGGGTCATTGCTCTGCAAACAAGGGAGGACGTGGCCAAACCACGCCGAAATCAGGGATTTTGGCCGTTCTTGACTTGCCCTCGGCCCGGATTGTAAATGGCCGAATTCGCGGACGGGCCGCTTGGCCCGCCCAAGAAGGGGCCATAGCTCAGCTGGGAGAGCGCGTCGTTCGCAATGACGAGGTCGGCGGTTCGATCCCGCCTGGCTCCACCAACGTCCTGGGCATCACCCAACTCCACTCCTTGTTTTCCATCGCCGCCGCCGATGCATTAAGCTGCACCGGTTCGCGCGTAACGCTGCGCATCATCGCGGCGTATTGTTCGCGTTTATCGTTTGCAAATGTCGCGACACGAGGAGGCTCCATGCCCACCGAACGATTCCAGTTTCCGGGCGCCGACGGCCAAATGCTCGACGCCGCACTCGATTTGCCGAACGGCGCGCCGGTCGCATTCGCGCTGTTGGCGCATTGCTTTACCTGCGGCAAGAATGCACTTGCGGCGCGGCGCATCGCCGAAGAACTGGCCAAGCGCGGTGTCGCGACGTTGCGTTTCGACTTCACCGGCATCGGCGCCAACGAAGGTGAATTCGCCAATACGACATTCTCGTCGAATATCTCGGATCTTGTGCAGGCGGCGGATTACTTGCGCAAATCCCGCAAGGCCCCTTCGATCTTGATCGGGCATAGCCTCGGCGGCGCGGCCATCGTGGCGGCGGCGGCGAAAATTCCGGAAGCCAAATGCGTCGCGACGATTGGCGCGCCATCAGATCCCGCGCATGTGACCCACTTGTTTACGGAAGCCCTCGACGCCATCCGCCAAAAAGGCGAAGTCGAAGTGTCGCTGGCGGGACGGCCGTTCAAGGTCAAGCGTGAATTCCTCGACGACATCGCCGAGCATAATCTCACCGAAGCGGTGAAGCAGCTTCACAAGCCGCTGATGATCTTCCACTCGCCGACCGACGACCATGTCGGCATCGACAATGCCACGCGTATTTTTGTCGCGGCGAAGCACCCCAAGAACTTCATTTCGCTGACGGGCGCGGATCATCTTTTGACGCAGAAGCGCGACGCGGTGTTCGTCGCCGACATGATTGCGACATGGGCGACGCGCTATCTGGATATGCCGCCGGAAGTCGACGTGCCGGAGATGACCGATGGCGTGGTGGTGATGGAAACGCGGCAGGGCATGTATCAGAATGTTGTGGCGGTTGGACCTCATCGGCTGCTGGCGGACGAGCCGGTTGCGGTCGGCGGACTCGATAGCGGCCCCGGCCCTTACGATCTGCTACTCGCGGGGCTAGGCGCCTGCACGTCGATGACGATGCGGATGTACGCCCAGCGCAAGAATCTCCCGCTGGACCGCGTCACCGTCAAACTCAAGCACAGCCAGATTTATGCGAGCGATTGTGAGAGCTGCGAAACCAAGGAAGGCATGATCAGTCAGATCACGCGTTCGATCATGATCGAAGGCAAGCTGGACGACGAGCAGCGCAAGTCGCTGATGGTGATCGCCGACAAGTGCCCGGTTCACCGCACGCTGACGCACGAAATCGATATCGTGACCACGGCGGCAGAGACTGCGCCCTAGATTATTCGGCAGCCTGAGAGACAGCCGGCGGAGCATTGGCCGGCGGGCGATGCAGCCAGCCGTCCAGAAACGTCGAGAGCCACGCGCGTTCGGACCTGTCGTGAATCAGGCGTCCGGTGAAATGCTCGTCGCGGCTGCGCGCACCGGGTAATGACATGCGCTCATGCGCGCGCGTGGTCCAGCGATGCAGCATCGCCTGGGTGAGGTCGGGATGAAACTGGATGCCGAAACTGCGTCCGGTGCGATAGGCCTGCACCGGAAAGTCGTCGCCTTCCGCCAGCAGCTCACAGCCCTGCGGCAGGTCAAAGCCTTCGCGGTGCCAGTGATAAACTTGTTCGGGCCAATCTGCCCAAAGCCTGCGGCCGGCTTCGGTCGGGCGGATCGGATAATAACCAATTTCCGCGCGGCCTTCGGGGTGCGGCGCGACCTTGGCTCCGAGTTGTTTGGCCAGCATTTGCGCACCGAGGCAGATGCCCAGATAAGGCTTGTCCTCTTTGAGCGGAACGGCGAGCCAGTCGATCTCGCGTTTGATGAATTCGTCGCTGTCGTTGGCGCTCATCGGACCGCCGAACGTCACCGCGCCGGCATAATTCTCAAGCGTCTCAGGCAATGAATCGCCGAACACCGGCTTGCGAATATCGAGCGGATGACCCATCGCGCGCAGCGCATTGCCGACACGTCCCGGCGTGGACATCGGCCCGTGCAGAATGATGAGCACGGGGAGCGCCGTGAACCTGCCGCAAGTCGTCAGACCGTATTCCGGGGGCCGCATGAGTGATCTTCTTCAAACGCGCGCGACAACGAAGCCAAAGCATTAGAGCGCGATTGTGAGAATAATTTGTTGACAGTGCATGATCCGCCAAAGTGTGAGCGGTTTGGCGGCTAGATCATGCGCTGTTCAACGATTTTGCGCGCGCTCGGATGCAAAACCGGTGTCCACTTTTGCTGATCGCGCGCCATCCGTCGAGCCGACTTTTCGCGCAGGCCGCCTGCAAAAAGGCGGCAATCAGCGCTGCCGCTGGACCCTTGCGACCGACGCCAACACCATGCTGCGCGGCGCGAACCGCAACAAAAACGGGATCATCCGCACACCGACGCCGGGCATAACCAGCCGCTTGTTGCTCATCAACCCGCGATAACCGGCGCGTGCGACGGCCGCAGCCGATACGTTCAGGATTGCCGAATCGAGGCCCGGCACGAAGCCGGCACGGTCCTGGAATTCGGTCGGTACCGGCCCCGGACACAAGGCCGTGACCCGGACGCCCTTCGGGCCCAACTCACCGCGCATCGCCTCGGTGAACGACAGCACAAACGCCTTACTGGCATAATAGACCGCCATGCGGGGGCCGGGAAGAAACGACGCAATCGAGCCGACATTTAGCAACCCGCCGCGATGTTTGATGAGGCTGTCGGCAAAGCGCAGGGAGAGATCTGTCAGGACCCGGACATTAATGTCCACCATGGCGAGTTGCTCGGCGCGATCCATCTCTACTGCGTTTCCGAACAGCCCAAACCCGGCATTGTTGACGACGATTTCGACGTCCGCGCCCATCGCCGAAAGCTTGTCCGCAATGGCGTCGCAGGCACCGGGCTGCCGGAGGTCGCAGGAGATGGTCGTCGGACGCGGTTTGCCGGTGGCGGCGATGTCGTCAGCCAACTGGTTCAGACGATCCTCGCGCCGCGCGACAAGCACCGTTTTGTGCCCGTTCGCCGCAAAAATGCGGGCCAGCTCCGCCCCGATGCCCGACGAGGCACCTGTAATCAACGTGACGCGATCAGCCATACGCCCACTTCAATGTTGTCTTGATCTTGTCGGTCCGGAGCCCGAAACGGTTCAAATCCATAAGCATGTAAATACAGCAAATACCGATTGACTGTAGTCACGACGCCGAATCGGAAGCCAGCCTTCCGTCGGCGACTCGATGCTTGAGGTTGATCCGATCGCGCGATGAAATACCCAACAAATCGGCGGCTCGCCAGACAATATTGTCCTCGAACTCGCTCACATAGCCGTCGGCGTAGACCAGTTCCCACATCATTTCGACGATGCGAAGCCGCCCCTGCTCATCCACTTCCCGCATGATGATGCTGGTGAAATGATAGAGATCGACCGCCTCGCCTTCCACCAGGGTCGCGTCGGCGATCAGCCTGTCGGCGGTGCCGGGATCGAGATCGAAGCGAAATTCGAGCAAAGCGTGGAGTTTGCGTTTTTCGGTGTCGGACGGCTCCCCGTCCAATGAGATGACGTGAATCAAGAGCGCGGTAGCTGCGAGGCGATAGTCGCCGTCGGCAAATGTGCGGTTTCCCTGACCTGCAGGAGCGACAACGTCGGAAATGAATTGGCGCAGTTTATCCAGCATCAATCCCTGCAATCGAAAACGCGTGACGGTAATTTCTAGGGCTCAAAATCTTGCCGTTCTATGGCCCGAAAATGAAACTCTTGCAATGTTACCGGGCATGTCCCGCGCCCCGCAACGGGCTTTCCGCCAGAACGATCCGAAATCGGCGGAAGCCGAAGCGTAACACCGCTGTCATGGAATTTCGTAGATCACGACCTTGTCGGCGATGCCCCGAAGTTCCACGCTTTTCTCGGTCGGCGTCAGCCCTGCTTTGCGAAGCAATTCCACCACGGCGGGTGATTTCACCACCGGTTCAGTCGCGTTGATGGCCTGCGAGGTTGCCTGCCCCTGGACGCGGGCGGCGATATTGACGGTCTGCCCAAAGTAATCCTGCCGCTCGTTGAGCATCACGGCCAGACACGCGCCTTCGTGAATTCCAATCTTGACCAGGAGGTCGTTGGTCCCGCGTTCCCGATTGAGCTGCTCCATCGCAGAGCGCATACGCAGACCCGCCGCGATCGCCTGATCCGGGCGCACGAAGGTTGCCATGACGGCATCGCCGATTGTCTTTACGACGGCGCCGGCCTCGGATGCGATGATCTCCAGCAGAGCGCGAAAATGCGCACGTACCAGATCGAACGCAGCCAGATCGCCGACCCGTTCGTAAAGCGCTGTCGAGCCCTTGAGATCGGTGAACAGAAATGTGAGCGACGTGATCTTGAGACGCTGGTCGATATTGAGATTATCGGCTTTGTAGAGATCGCGAAACGCTTGGTTGGCAAGAATCCGCTTGGCGGTCACGATCGGCTTGCGCTTGCCGAGCAGGTCGTGAAGCGCTTCGCCCGCGATCCAGACGGCCGGCAGCACGCGAGTGCCGGAACGATTTTCAAGCGTGAGACGCAACGGACCCGGACGCATCTTGAGCGTGCCGGTCGGCGTGTGGACGCCGTCGAAAATCAGTGCCGCCGCCTGTTTTTCTTTCGTCGGCTCACCCTGCACGTCCAGAAACAAAGCCGCATGCGTCACCGGTTCGAAAATAATGACGAATTGCGCGGGCAATTGCAGCGACAACACTGCCTTTTCGCCCGCAGGCAGTTCGATGGCCTCAAGTGTCGCGTCGTCAACCAGACGCGCGAATGAATCGTCCGAAATGTCGATCCCCGAACTCCAGAACATCTGCCGCCAATAATCCCACATCGGCATGGTGTGGGGGTCATGCGCCGCGATGCGCCTGACGCGCGGGCTGACCGTGAAGACCACCTCGACCTGTTCGTCGATGGAGGTCTCGTAACCGGCGGCACAAAGCCCGCAATGATAGTCTTCCGGCTTGAGCGCTTTGAGCGTGTCATGCGCGCCGAGTACGCCGCTGCAGCCGGGACACAGCACATTCCATGTCATGTCGAAAATGCCGAGCCGGGACGCATGCAAAAAGCCGGACAGCACCCTCTCCTCCGGCAAACCCGACTGCGCCGAAAAATCGATCAGATTGATGCGGTTGAGTTCGTGATCCGCACCCTTCGCAACCAGCGTTTCAATTGCGCTTGCAACCGGCGCATCGGCGGTCTGCCGCAGGACTGTGAACAGCGATTGGGAGTCGTTCATCCGGTCGATCTAGGAACCGGAGTGATTGCAAGCAAGGCGAGCCGCCGCACAAAATGCGGTGCGGCTCGCGTAACATTCCGTCTCAATTTCCGTAGAGGTAGTTCGGCAACCACAGCGTCATGCCGGGCCAGATATACATCAGCACCATGCAGACGATGACAATCAGCATATAGGGCATCATGCCGGAGAATATCTGGTTCAGCGTAACGTGCTTGGGTGCCACGCCCTTGAGATAGAACGCCGACATGGCGACCGGCGGCGACAGGAAGGCCGCCTGCAGGTTTACGAACACCAGCGTGCCCCAAAGGATCGGATCGATGCCAAAATGCTTGAGCATCGGCACGAAGATCACGATGATCTCGGTCCATTCCAGCGGCCAGCCGAGCACGAAGATGATCGCCTGTGACAGGATCATGAACTGGATCGGCGTCAGGTTGAGCGACAGCACCCAGTTCTCAAGGAGTGCCTGACCGCCGAGAATTGCAAACACCGCCGAAAACAACGCCGAGCCCACGAACAGCCAGCACACCATCGACGTGGTCTTCGCAGTCAGGAAGACCGCTTCCTTGGTGCGCTTCCAGTCGAGCGTTCGCGCCTGGAATGCCAACAGGAAGGCACCTGCCGCGCCCACGGCCGCCGATTCGGTCGCGGTCGTGATGCCAAGCAAAATCACCGCAAGCACAACGGCGGTGAGAAGGCCGAGCGGCATGGTCGAAGTCGTCAGCAGCCGAAGCACTTCGAACTGCTCCGGACCCATGGTCCTGTAGTAATAGAGCAGCAGCAATCCGAAGATGCCACATACGAACGCAAAGTACGTATAGAACTCCGGCGGCGGTCCGGCATCGGCGGGTGCGGCCTGAACCTGATTCTGCAATTCGGCGCTGCCCATCTGTTGCAGCACTTCACGTTCGTTCGAGGCGCTCGATGAATCGGATTTCTCGGCAGAGCCGCCCAGTTCCTGAAGTTTTTCTTCTTCGGGTTCGGCGAGCGTCGCCGCCGTCTGCGATGCAGCTTTCATACGCTCCGATGCTGCAGTCACCACCTGAGACGGCGCATCCACCTGCTGATGAATCGTGACGTACCACCACGCGCCCCACAAGGTCGCGAGCGTGAGGATCAGCGGCACCAGTGCGAAGCCGAGACTTTTCAGAAGCAGCGCGTAGCTCACGCGCACGCCGTCCGCCGTGATCCCCAATGCCCTGCCGGGAGACAGCACAGCCGCGAGCAGCGCGGGCAGCATCTTGTCGGAATAATCGCGCTGCAGTTGCGTCACCCACGGCCGCACCGGCACGCGCGTTTCGCTCTCAGGCAATTTCGGCGCGATCTTCGGATTAATCAGCGCCCAGCCGATGATGTAGACGAGATAAAGAAATGCCAGGAAAAAACCCGGAAACATCGCGGCCGCATAGAGCTTCACCACGGACTAGCCGGCGACCGCCGCGTAAACAATAATCATTACTGAAGGCGGAATCAGAATGCCGAGCGTGCCGCCGGCCGTGATGACGCCGGATGCAAGTTTGACGTCGTATCCGGCTTTGAGCATCGGATTGAACGCGATCACACCCATCAGCACGACGACCGCGCCGACGAGGCCACTCGCGATGCCCCAGAAGGTGCAGACGATCAGCGTCGCGACCGCGAGCGACGCAGGCACCCTCCGGAACGCGAGCTGGATCGAGTAGAACATCTTGTCCACCAGCGCGCCGCGTTCCATGACGTAACCCATGAGAACGAACAGCGGAATGGAGATCAGCACGTCGTTGGTCATCGCGCCGTAAGTGCGCTGGACCATCAGATCAAAGATATGATTGTCGGCCCAGGATTCTCCGGCCCGGTAATAGGCGAAGAAGCCAAAGAACATGCCGAGGCCCATCAGCGTAAACGCCGTGGGGAAGCCCATCATGATGACGACCACGATGAGACCGAGCATCAACAGTCCGAGTGCGGGATCGCTCATTTCTGTAAATCTCCGACCATGCCGCGTTGCCGGGCGCTTTCCTCGATGTCCTGCGCGTGAGCGATCGCAATCTGCTTGGACTCTTCGTCGACATATTCGCTGTTGGCGAGTTGCTCCTCGACGACGTCGATTTCAGACACGTCCTTGAGGCGGCTCGGCCATGCGCCGGTCTGCAGACAGACAACGCAGCGCGTGATCTCTGCGACGCCCTGCATCAGCAACAGCACGCCGGCCAGCGGGATCATGAATTTGAACTGATAGACCGGCGGACCGTCGGCGGTGATGTTGGAGTGTTCGTTGATGCGCCAGGAATCCACCGCATAATCCCATCCCGCATAGGCCAATGCGGCGATGCCCGGCAGAAAAAAGACAACGTAGAGCACGATGTCCAGCGACGCCTGCGTGCGTGACTTCATCGAACTGTAAAGGAAGTCGCCGCGAACGTGGGCATTCTGCGCCAGCGTGTAGGCGCCGCCGATCATGAACAACGTGCCGTAAAACATGTTCGAGGCGTCGAAGATCCACGCCGTCGGCATGTTGAGAATATAGCGCTTGAAGACCTCGGCGCAGACCAGTCCGGTCAATCCGATGATGAGCCACGCCGCAGCCTTGCCCGTAAACGTGCTGATACCGTCGATGGTATGAAGAAAACGCTGGACGTTCATGTGCGCCAATGGTGCGAGGATTGATCCGAAGACGATAACTGCAACCACAAAGCAACACCCGGGGGCGTCGTCCCCGGATGTTGCTCTGCGTCTACGTTATTCGATCAGGTCTTCTTCTTCGCGTTCGGCCCGAAGTAATGGTTGTAGGCCATGCGGCGGTTCACCACCGTATCCTGCTCCCATTGGGTTGCCCGCTTGCCGAAAGCGAGCTGCGACGCGACGATCTCCCTGAACAGCGGATTGTCAGTCGACTTCTTGGCGACCACTTCGTCGTAGATGTCGAGCTGCTTCTGCAGCACCGAGTCGGGCGTTTTGTAGAACTTGACGCCCTGCTTGCTCTGCATATCCGCGTAGTCCTGCGAGTAACGGTCGATCACCTTCCATGCCATGTCCTGGCCCGCAGCTTCTGTGGCGTTGGAGATGATCGCCTTCATCTTGTCCGGCAACGCGTTGTATTTGTCCTTGTTGAACATGATTTCAAACTGCTCGGCGTTCTGGTGATAGCTCTGCAACATGCAGGTCTTCGAAACGTCCGGGAAACTGAGAATGCGGTCGGACGACGCGTTATTGAATTCGGCCGCGTCGAGGAGGCCGCGATCCATCGCCGAGACAATTTCACCGCCGGGCAGCGCGTTCACGGCGGCGCCCATTCCGGAGAAGACGTCGATCGAGATGCCGACAGTGCGGAATTTGACGCCCTTCATGTCGTCAGCCTTGGTGACAGGCTTCTTGAACCATCCGAGCGGCTGCGTCGGCATCGGCCCGTAAGGGAACGAGACGACGTTGGCACCGATCGAGGCATAGAGCTTTTCGAGAAGCTCCTTGCCGCCGCCGTATTTGTGCCAAGCCAGCAGCATGTTGGCATCCATCGCGTATACCGGACCCGATCCCCACAGCGCCAGCGCGTTCTGTTTGCCGTAGTGATAGACCAGCACGCCGTGGCCGCCGTCGAGCGTGCCCTTCGAGACTGCGTCGAGCAGGCCGAATGCCGGAACGACTGCGCCCGCCGGAAGCACTTCGATCTTGAGATCGCCGCCGGTCATGTCGTTGACCTTCTTGGCGAAGTCGAGCGCGTATTCGTGGAAAATATCCTTCGCCGGCCACGTACTCTGCCAGCGCATGCTGATCGGGCCGGTCTGCGCGAGCGCAGGCGCGGCAACAGCGGTCGCAGCACCTGCCACAGCTACTTCGAGGAAGCGGCGGCGTGTTGCGGTCTTGTCTTTCTTCGATGTCGTCATGACGTCTCCCTTTTATTCCGGTCCTTGGCGGACCAGCCCTTCTTGATTGCGCGCAAGACAAAGGGTTGAGGATGCGTTTGGCAACAACGATCAGGCGGATGCGACGCTTAGACGTGCCCGGAATGACTCTCTCGCTCGACTTAGGATTGCGGTTCGATCACGCGCACGATGCAGGTGATTGCATCGCAGCAAGGCGCCGCGTCACGCGTTCGATCGGTTGCTAGCGGCGTGCGAGCCTAAACATCGGCGAACGATCTGGCTGGGTCGTCACAACGCCGGTCGGCGTCACCGGATTCTTATCGAGCAGTTCGACTCGAAATGACACGACGATCTTCGCCAGTGCCAACGTCGCCTCGGTCAATGCGAACTGCGCCCCGATACACACGCGCGGCCCGACACCGAACGGCAGATACGCAAAGCGATCCGGCGGCGTGCTGCCAGGCAAGAACCGCGAAGGCCGGAATTCATTCGGCGCGTCCCACAATTTCTCATGGCGATGCAACAGCCACGGCGAAATCAGCACAACATCGCTTTTCACGACCGGCATGTCCGCGATGATGTCTGCGCCCGCAGCCGCGCGCACGATCAGAAATGCCGGCGGATACAGGCGCAGTGTTTCGTCGATCACTGCGCGCGTAAATGGCAGCTTCATGACATCGAGCGCGCCAGCCGCAAGCGCGGTCTTCGCCTCCGCAGCAAGTTCATCCTGCGTCGCCGGATCGAGCGACAAAAGATAGAGCGACCAGAACAAGGCCGTCGCCGTGGTCTCGTGTCCGGCAAGGATCATGGTGGAGACCTGATCGGCCAGTTGCTCGTCCGAGAACGCCGCGTTGGTTTCGGGATCGCGCGCCGCCACCATCAGATCGAACAAATCGCGCGGCGCGGCATCGCCGTTGCTCATCGCACGGCGCTCGGTAATCAATCCGCGCATGAAGCGCGTCCAGCGTCGCCGGAACAGTGCGCGCGAAATATCCTGCGGGCTTGGCCAGCCGAGCGGCAGCAGCAGATCGAGAAATCGCGGACGCGCCAGCCGCATGCCATACTCGTTGACGAAATTACGAAGCGCCGTGCCGTGACGCGCGATCTCGAACGAGAACATGGTGCGTCCGGCGATATCGAGCGCAAGGCGCTGCATCGCTTCGCGCAGATCGACAGGCGTGCCGCAGGATGTTGCGAGAGCCGCAACGGCATCGTCGGTCGCCGAGATCATGTGCGGCACCAAGGTCGACATTGCGCGCGGCGCAAATGCGGGCGCCAGCGTGCGGCGCTGATTTTTCCAGGCGCGGCCCTCGGCAAGCAGTAGCCCCTCGCCGAGGATCGGCTGCAGCACGCGGATGCCTGCAGGCGTGCGGGTGTAGTTTTCGTAGTTATCGACCAGCACATGCTTGATCGCATCGGGCCGGTTGAGAATGAAACTGCTGCGGCCGAGAAATCGCCCGCGAATAATGTCTTCTTCGTATGCGCGCGGACCCCAGCTTGCGATCGCGTTATTGCGGATAGCGGACAGCCGGCCGAGCGCGGAGAGATTTTCCGGCGCACGCGGCGGGTGCGGCGGGATCAGCGGCGAACGCGCGGCGGGACGATCGACAGTCTCGGCTGTGCTCACATGCGCCTCGCGGTTGAATTGATCGACCGGAAATAGCTAGGCCGCGGAAGCCAAGCGGTCAACCGGGCGAAGCGAGCTGCGTCTCACTCGCCCGGATGACTTCGACTCTCAATCGACCTTGATCTTGTCGAATTCGACAACCTTCGCCCATTTGTCGGTTTCAGACTGGATGATCTTGCCGAAATCCTCAGGTGTGCCGATTAGCGGAACGCCGCCGAGTTCTTCGAGGCGCTTTTGCATCGCCGGCTCCGCGAGGATCGCGTTGATCTCCTTGTTGAGTTTTTCAATGATCGGCTTCGGCGTATTCTTCGGCGCGCCAACGCCGAACCACGCGCTGGCCTCATAACCCTTCACGGTCTCCGCCACTGTCGGCACATCTGGCAACTGCGGCGAGCGTGTTTCGGTCGTCACCGCGAGCGCGCGTAATGTGCCGGCTCTGATGTGCTGAATAGCTGACGGTAAATTGTCGAAGATAACCTGCACACGCCCGGCAAGCATGTCGGTCAGCGCAGGCGCGGCGCCTTTGTAGGGCACGTGAAGCATATCGATTCCGGTCATCGACTTGAACAACTCGCCCGACAGATGAACCGAGGTGCCATTGCCGGACGACGCCATGTTGATTTTGCCCGGATTGGCTTTTGCGTATGCGATGAATTCCGCGACCGTCTTCGCGGGAAAGTCCGCAGGAACGACCATCACGTTAGGCGAACGGGTGATGCCCGCGACCGGCGCGATGTCGCGGATGAAATTGAAATAGAGTTTGGCGTAGAGCGACGCGTTGATGCCGTTGGCCGGATTGACCAGCAAGATCGTGTAACCGTCGGGATCGGCATTGACGACCGATTCGGTGCCGACGTTATTTCCAGCACCTGGCTTGTTCTCGATGACGAATTGCTGATTCAGCCGTTCCGATAGCCGCTGGCCAACCAGGCGGGCGAGAATGTCGGTCGCGCCGCCGGGCGGATAACCGACAACCCAGCGCACGGGCCGCGTCGGATAATCCTGCGCCTGCGCGCCGAGGACGGAAAAAATTGCAAAGAAGCTCATTGCGATCAGACTGATCGCAGCGCGACGTGAAGCCATGTTGTTCCTCCCGACTGCCGCGGCTTGCGCGCGGTCAGCACTGTTAAAAGTGCGGGGAGTGTAACGATAAATTTCAGAGCGGATAGGGCGGCCTGGCCGCACATGCGGCGGCGCAGTACGGCAGCGCTTTTTACTTTTAAGGTATGAAAAGGTGGTGCCGCCTATAGGAAACGAAACCCCCCAAAAAAAGCCCCGCTTTTCCCGCCTGAATTCGCGCTGATCCACAGGAGGTATGCCAGATATGTGTACCACTGAGAAGCCTGATGACCTGTTCGTACGTGCAATTCTGTTCGGGGGAGTTCAATTTTCCGTTCGGTCCGGATAGGCTTAAAGCGCGTAACCAAAAAAGTGATTTAAAAAAGCTATGAAGGCAAAGCGAATTTGCAGGTGCCTGCAAGTCCGCCTGTCTTACGTCATCACATTACTAGCTCGGTATTTTTGTCCGCCATTTCTGCGACATTCAGTTCGACAGGTGTGTATTACGTGTTCAACCGCTGGGTACGAGAATGTCTAATGATCTCGGATATTATGCGTCCCGAGGTTGTGGTAGAACCGGCCTTGTTGAAAAGTTCGATTTTCCTAAAAAAGTTGGTGCCAAGTAGTTGATTGCAATCTGTATTACAAATGGTCAGCCACGCATTAGGTGGGGATTTTGGAGCGGTGGTAGCTTCATACACACGTCAAATCTATCTCACGCTGCAAGACCTTCGAAAATTTTATCCCAGAAGTTTTTAGACAGTTACATATGGGGAGGGGTCTTCTGCGTCCACACGGTTTTGGCAACCGGCGGAACGCAGTTGAATGACCGATGAGCTCAATTCAAATTGTTGAGCGATATTTTTGCGCGCCTTCGAGACGCTTAGCAGAACCGAACACAGCTGAGTGAAGGCGAGGTGGACCGGCAGGTCCAAGCCGATGCCTTCAACCGGCAAAACCCGCTGGACCGGTACTTCCCAGATTACCCGTAACCGGCCATATCCCGGACATCCAAAATTGACGCGAATGACCCAGAACGGACATTGGATACCCGCTATTTTCGCTGCGAGACGCGACGGGCCCTCCGCCTTCACCGACGCTTGGATTTAAAAAGAGCCCGGGCATCTATTGCCCGGCAAATATATTCCCCACTTTCACCGAGCACGATGTTGATCCAGCCATTGCTGACAAGTTTTCGTATGGGGCTCCGTCGATGCCGGTCGTCTTCGCGACTTTGCCCTCTCGTCCAATATGGACTGTTGCGCTGCAGCTGGAGAATGCTGGGTCGAAGTTTATAGCGATGCGCCACAGCAGCCCTCCGCGATCCACAATGTTGGACAACGTGTTGCCTTCGAATGCAAAGCGGCCCGATTGCGCCTCCGGTCCAATTTCGATTTTGTTGGTATTGTTCCCGGTTCTTGCATTTTGGCGCACGAACGTGCGTCCATTACTGCTGACATAAATGCTCCGATCTATGATCGAGGTACTCGACCCCGTCACACCGTCGGAGATGCGGCGCCATGTTGTGCTTAGCCCCCACACGACGGAGACCGTCTTGTTGTGCAACTGAGCAGGCACGGCGCCCGCTCGTGCAGGACTTCCGATCGGAAACGCGAGCATAGCAAGCGCGAAACAACAAACGACCTTCATCAGGGATCCTCCAAATATCGCCAAGTACTTAACTTGACGCAAGCTAGGTCTGAGCTGCACCCGGTTCTGTTGACACCCGCTTAAGCTAATCCAGCCTGCCTCTCGAACTCCATAGGGCTTAAATATCCAATCGTCGAGTGTCGGCGT
>JAYVYQ010000084.1:0-3906 GCA_043784125.1 Afipia sp. | reverse complement strand
CAACCCTTCTTCGCGCTGTCTGCCCTCCTCTGCGCACTCACCGGTCGCGTCCGCTGGGCGGTGATCGCCCTGGCCGGTGTCGTGCTGGGGCGATGGCTGTGGTTCTTGCCGGGGCCGAACGGATCGTCGGCCTCCAAAGACCTTTATGTGCTGTTGCAACCCACGATCATGCTGCTGGTCGTTCCACCGTTGCTGGCCGTGTGCGCGCTGGTGCTCGCCAAGCGCAACGAGCACCTCGGGCTCGCGACGCTGCTGGCCGCTGTGCCGATTGTCTATCTTAATTTCGAGATGGCGCTGTTCGCCATCGCCGTGACGATTTACGGCTTCTGACACCGGGCGAGCAACGAGACTTCGAACCAGACTTGCGCAAAGCTGACACTCACGCTTCAATGGCGCGGGAGGCGCTCATGATCGCACGTCAATTTCTTTCAGTCTTTATACTTGCCGCCGCAATCGTCGCGTTTGCCGCCCCTGCCCGCGCCGACCGCTGCGACGATCTCGCCAAGATGCTCGCCGACCAGATGACCGGCCTCAAGGTGGGCGCGACGCGCGGCGGCGAGATTGCGCTGACACATCCGGCGGTGACGCAGGCGTCACTGGGCTGTTCGAGTAAGAACGCCACCAATTCGATGACGGCATCCACCGACAAGAAAAAACCCACCGACGCCTATTACGATTTCGTCGCGCAGGCCGCAGCACTGGTGTTCACCATCACCAAGGACGACACGCTGCGCGGCGCCAGGCGCTGCGTCTCGCGCACCAACATCTTGCGCGGCTACGACATCGGCTCGCGTTACCGCAAGCTCGACATCCGCTGCTCGGTGGCGAAAACCGGCGTGCGCATCACGGTGTCGCGTGAGAAGGATGGGTAAAGTCAGGCGGCCGCAATGGCCGCAGGCGCAGCAGTACCGGCTGCGCGTTGCATGATGTTCGCGACCGCAGGCAAAATTTTATCGAGCGGCACCGGCCGAGCCATCAGATAGCCCTGCCCTTCCTTGCAGCCTTCGTCGGCGAGAAACTTTAGCTGCTCTTCAGTTTCAATACCTTCAGCGAGCACAGGTACCCCGAGACTCTCTCCGAGCGCCAGGATCGTCCGCACAATCGCCATCGCCGGCAAATCCTGCGGAATTTTTCGCACGAAAGACTGGTCGAGCTTGATCTTGTCGAACGGGAACGCATGCAGCGTGGCGAGCGACGAATATCCGGTGCCGAAATCGTCCATCGCAATTGCGATACCCATCGACTTCAGCTTGCGCAATGTATGCAGCGCGCCGTTTTGGTCAGCCATCATGGTGGATTCGGTCACTTCGACTTCGAGGCGCGACGGAGATACGCCGGTCTCGATAAGAATGGAATGAATCATGTCGGCCAGATCGTTCTGCTTGAACTGGACCGGCGATAGGTTGACGGCGACGACGCCGGGAAGGCTCCCTGCCGCCATGTCGGCACAAGCGCGGCGCAGCGCCCATTCACCCATCGGCGTAATCAGTTCAGATTCTTCAGCCAGCGGGATGAAGTCTGCCGGAGATATCAGACCGCGCGTTGGGTGACGCCAGCGCATCAGAGCTTCGGAACCGCGGATCGAACCATCGGCCAGAGACGTCTGAAGCTGATAGTGCAGTTCAAGCTCACCGTTCTTCACCGCATCATGAAGATCGCGCGCCAGTGCGCGGCGATCCCGCGCGATTTCATCCATCTTGTGATCGTATTTGCAGATCATCCCACGCTGGGTGATCTTGCCGCGATACATCGCCAATTTTGCGTTACTCAGCAGATGGTCGTTTTCCGGCGTATCGGTCGGGAAAATCGAATAGCCGATGGAGGCTGTGAGCTTGACGGATTTGTCGCGCACCTTGAACGGCGCGTCCAATGCAGCCGCAATGCGCTCGGCCATCTCCTGCGCGGTGTGCGGCATGTTGCCTGACATCTGCGAAGCTAGGAATTCGTCGCCGCTCTGGCGCGCCAGAAACTCGCCGTCGCGCAACGCCAAACGCATCCGCTCGGCCGCCTGAATCAGCACAAGATCGCCGACGGCGTGACCGAACACGTCGTTGATGTCCTTGAAGCCGTCGATGTCAATCGAGAACGCCGCGAGCTTGTAGGCTTTCTCGTGGGCGTCGGATACGTCGAACGAAAGCTTCTCGTTGAACGCGATGCGGTTCGGCAACCCCGTCATCGTATCGTTGAATGAAAGCTGGTGAATCCGCTCGGCGGCCTCGGTGCGCTGACGTAGATCGATAATGTAGGATGAGAAGCCGCTGCCGATCACCAACAAGACCGCGCCCGTGACGAAAATCGCCAACGTATGACCCGGCACGAGACTTGGCGACAGCACGATGGCGTTATCGGCGACGACCTCATGCGAGGCCACCATCGTGTAGTGCATCACGCAAATGAGGAACGTCATGACGATGGCCGCGCCATGGCGGCAGTACTTGGTGACGGGACGATTGGCGCGGCTGACCGACAGCGCACCCAGTCCAAATCCGAATACGACATTCGCGCCGATTCCGAACCAGCTCCAGGTCACAACGCCCGCGACATGCCATGCGTTCAGCCCGACATAATGCATCGCCAGAATTCCGCCGCCGACGATCAGGCCGCCGATTTCAGGCGCGAGGGTGAGGTGCTTGTTGCTGCCGATCTCAAAGCCGATAGCGCAGGTCACGATGGCGATCAGCAGCGCGAACGCCGCAGGCGCCATCTCGAAGCCGTTATCGAGCAGCGGAGCTTGCGACAAAATCGAAATGAAAATCGCGGCCCAGAGCGCTGCCCCGGTACCCAGCGAGGCCATGAACACCCAGCCGTAATGCATCGGCCCTGCGGTTGCCCGCGCACGCGCGAAATGGCGCATGCCCACCCATGTGCCGAACAGGCACACGGCGGCGGCCACCGCGATCAATGCGTGATGATAGACAGCAAGCCAGATCGGATTGTCGAGCATTCGCGCCTCCGGATGTTACCGGACGCGATCCGCATTAATACGGGGTGTCGTCAAAGAGATGCGTGCCCGATTGCGCCAAACAGGCTTTCCAAAGAATGACCGGGTGCAACGAGAAGTAGATGCATGCGCGCCGGACGCGGCGGCATCTCCGGTACGGTGAATCGCAGGTTAAAATTCCGGCGCGAGTTGTCACGCTGAAACATTTCGTGACGGAATACTTATCCCCGCTCCTGCAACCGCATTTATCTTCGCCGATACCTCGCCTCACATTGAGGGGCGTTCGCGATCGTCACGATACGCGAGGCGGGGTGCGGTGGTCGCGTGACGGCGTTCGAGGGCCGGTGTGTGAAAAGCACGCCGGATGACGACAGCGCCAGATGCGGACGGCGAGAGGCGTGGTTGTCCCGGTTGGGCCGCCCCCCAACCAGATGGGCGCCGGGGGCGGCCTTCGCGATCATGGCTTCCAGCCAAGGTCGTGTTGGCGGTAAGCGTGACCCTCGGCAAACGGCGGAAACCCGGAGCGTTCGCCGGGGGCGCCACGCAAAACTCCGTCAGAGCCATTGCGTGCGGAGCGCCGGATGATCCCGGCGTGTTCGTGGTGACTATCGCTCGTGTGCTTTTTTTATTTTGCACGCGAGGCTGCGGATGCGTTTTGGCATCCGGCCTTCCGTGCGCCCTCATTGGGTGTGGCGCGAACGGGGTAAACCCCAAGCGCGCTGGAGCGAGGCAAGTTGAGACTTCAGGCGCGCCCGCGCCTCAAACAACAGGGCGGATGGCGCGTGCAAAAATTTTCGCACGAATGGGGCGAGCCCCAAGCGCGCATGCTGTTTGAAATTTGAATCGGAGTGAAAGGTGAAGCGCCAGTGCGCCCGCATATTCTGCGTCGTCCCCGCGAAGGCGGGGACCCATAACCACCGAAGGTTATGAGCATCGCGGAAGAATCAGATCGCTCAGGGAGTATG
>JAYVYQ010000083.1:0-12898 GCA_043784125.1 Afipia sp. | reverse complement strand
GCTCTTAGAGCGGTCGGCCTGCGGGTTGATGATGACATAGGTCAAGTAAAGATCGTTGTCCCGCGCGTAACGGTAGTAGTCGGCGAGCGCCTTGGCGCGTGCGGGATCATACGCCTAGAAAACATCGCGACCCATATACATCCCCGAAATGCAGGACGCGACGTGGTCGGGAGCCCGCCCCATGAAACCCGCATGAAGTTCGGTCCACGCTTCGAGACCTTTGCGGCGGGTCACAAGTTCGTCGTAGCTGGTCGGAAGCTGCCAGATCCGGTTGGCGCGCGTACCGGTCTCGGTCTCGAATGTCATCAGCTAGCGATTTTCGGGAGCGCTCTGAAAGTCGAACATCCGCCGATCGAGGCAACCGCGCCACGATAGGCGGGATCCGTGGTGACGTCATCGACAAGCTCGCCGTCGAGATATATCTCGCGGCCGTCGCGCAAGCTCGCAATATGCTGTTCGCCACTTTTAATCATGACATTCCTCGATCATTTTCGTTGTTTGACGAAAGTTCAGTAGTGCATCGGAAGCGGCCATTCGGGGCTGCGCTCATTACTGGCAAGACTTCGGTACGTTCCGCGAAAGAAAATCAAAGGCTCGTTCTGCAGATAGGCGGTGAATCGCTTGACCCGGCCAACGAAGATGACGTGATCGCCACCGTCGTGGTGTGCGTAGGGGGTACATTCGAAATGCGCCAGCGCGCCTGCGATCAGCGGCGCCGCGGTGTCACCGAGCGTATGCTCGACCGCGGTCCATTTGTCGCCCAGCGCCTTGGCGAACTTGTCGGACAGATGTTCCTGATCACGGCCCAATATATTCACGACATATCCCTTGGCCTCGATCATAGCATTGAGGCTGAACGACCTGCGGTCGATCGAGAACAGAATCAGCGGCGGATCGACCGAGACAGAATTGAACGAACTCATGGTCAGGCCGATGGCGCTGCCATCGACGGCCTGTGCGGTGATGATCGCCACGCCGGTGGCAAACTGGCCAAGCGCCTGCCGAAAAGCCCGCGGATCCAGGTCGAGCGCACCGCTCATATTCAGCTCCGTTATTTACCTTTGTTACAAAGCTATATGATGGACACTGCCGATGTCAAGAACCGGCTCCAGCAACCGATCTGTTATCGGGAGGCCGGCAGGTGCTGCGGAGCCGACCGACCTTGTTGTCGGTGTGATCGGTCGCTATAGAAATGCCAACAATGCGCGGACCCCGAATGACCACGAAACCCCGATCCCGGAAAGTAACGGTCGAATCCACGGTGACGCGGCACGAACTGCTGGTCGAGGGGTCCGACGCGGCCTTTCGCCAGTTCGTTCACGACACGCTGGCACTTTCCGCGCGGCTGCAGCAGGTGCGCAGCCAGCTCGGACAAGTCATAGGCCTGTCCGGAACCCAATACACGGTGCTGATCGCCATCGCCCATCTGCGGGAGATGGATGAAAAAGTCGGGGTCAACCTTGTGGCCGAGCATCTGCATTTCAGCGGTGCCTTCATCACCATCGAGATCACCAAGCTGGTCGCGGCCGACCTGGTCGAGAAGGAAACCGATTCGGAAGACCGCCGGCGGGTGGTCCTTGGCATTACGCCGAAGGCCCGCGCCCTGCTCAACGAGCTGACGCCGGTACAACGGCCTGCCAACGACCTCCTGTTCAGCTGTCTGTCCGCAAAGGATTTCAGCAAAATCCGCAAGCTGATGTCCGCACTGGTGGGGACCGCGGACCAGGCCATCGGGTTGCTGGAATATACCACCCCGATCGCGGCGGCACGGTCGGCAAAATAGCGTGCCGGCGTGGCGTATCCGTCCGCACGCTTGCCGGCGACAGGCTTGCTTGAAAGCGCGACGTCGCGAAGGTTCACGTTTTCGCATGACGGGCCTCACTCGCACCGGCGCCAAGGAACGTCTCGGAGACGATGGAATCCTGTGCGAGCTCGCTCGCCGTCCCCGACGTCACCATGCGACCGGTCTCCAGCAAATAGGCCCGATCAGCGAATTTTAGCGTTTGCCGGGCCTTCTGTTCAATCAACAGGATCGTCAAGCCTTCCGCGCGAAGTTCTCCTATCATGCCGAAGACGTGCTCGGTCATTTTCGGCGCCAGTCCCAGTGACGGCTCGTCCAGCAACAGCAGCCGGGGTCTGGAAAGGCAGGCCCGCGCGATCGCGAGCAATTGCTGTTCGCCACCGCTGAGAAGGCTCGCCAGCCGATGGCGCCGCTGCTCCAGAATGGGAAACCGGGCCAGCATCCGCTTGACGTCTGACGCCGCATCCCGCTTGTCGGGACGGCAGTAGATTCCCATCAGCAGGTTCTCGTCGACCGTCATGCGGGAGAGAATGCCCCGCCCCTCCGGCACCAGGGAAATGCCGGCTCTCAGGTTTCGTTCGGCGGCGTTGGGCTTCAACAGGCGGTCTTCGAAACGGATTTCGCCTTGGAACGGCAACAGGCCTGCGATCGCGCGTGCAATGGTTGTCTTGCCGGCGCCGTTGGCACCGAGCAACGCAACGATTTCGCCGGCATGAATGTCAAGATCGATTCCCCGAACCGCGGCGACCGCGCCGTAGTGAACCTTGAGGCCTCGGACTGACAGCATCATGCGTCCGCCCCAAGATAAGCATCCATGACGACCGGATTCGCCCGCACTTCGTCCGGGCGTCCCTGCGCGATCAAGGCCCCGAAATCGAGCACATAAAGATAATCACAGAGGTTCATGACAAAGCTCATGTCATGTTCGATCAGGAGTATGGTCAGACCGTCATCGCGCAGACGCAACATCAGATGACGGATTTCTTCCGCCTCGTCGTGATTCATTCCGGCTACCGGCTCGTCGAGCAGCAGGATCTTCGGTCCCGCCGTCAATGCCCGCGCCATCTCGACTTTCCGCTGCGTGCCATAAGATAACGAGCGCGCACTTTGGTCACGCACACTTTCAAGCCCGAAAAACGCCAGCACCTGTTCGGCGCGTGCGATCGCGGCAGGATCGGCCCAGCGCGTCGGCAACGCCCGGCGCAGCAGCGAGCCTTGTGCCGGTTGTGCCACCAGCAAATGCTGCCACACTGTCATGCTTCCGAACAACCTGATGTTCTGGAAGGTGCGCACGACGCCCGCCCGGGCAATGCGATAGGAACGCCACTGCGTAATCGGCGAATTGTCGAAAACTACCTCGCCGCCATCGGCGCGGTAAGTGCCGGTGATGACGTTGAACAGCGTGGTCTTGCCGGCGCCGTTCGGACCGATGACACCGACGATCCGCCCCTGCGGCACGTCGCAGGAAAGCCCGGAGAGCGCCGTGATTCCCCCAAAGGATTTGGTGACGTTGTTCAACTGCAGCAAGGATTGAGTCATGCCGCGCGCCTTCGGAACGTGATCTGCCGGAACAGATCGCGGTCGAGAATGCCCTGGCGCCGGACCAGCAGCACGATAATCAGGAGAGCGCCGAACGCGGCGAGCCGCCAATCGGCAAGCGCACGAAGCTGCTCGGGCAATAGAACCAGCAATACAGCTCCGACCAGCGATCCCGCGCCGATCGTTGATCCGCCAAGGATGACAGCCAGGACGAAATCGATCGATCGCTCGAAGCCGAAATTGCCGGGCTCGATATAGACCTGATGATGGGCGAACAGGCCGCCCGAGATCGCCGCGACCGCGGCACTCAGTCCGAACGCGCCCACCTTGGTCATCGTCGTGTTGAGGCCGATCAGGTTTGCGGCGGTCTCGTCGTCGGCGATGGCCCGCATTTCCAGCCAGAGTCGAGACTGCTCCATCAACCAGACCAGGAGCAGGATCAATCCCACCCAGACCCAGATGTAAGAGACCGAGACGTGCACCATGCCGTGGAATCCCTCGGCCCCGCCGGTCGCAGCGAGGTTGAGGAACAGGCTGCGCGTCATTTCCCCGAAACCAAGCGTGGCCATCGCGAGAAACAGCCCTTTCAAGCGCAGCGCCGGAAAACCGATCAACAGGCCAATCAGTCCCGACGTGACCGCGGCGATCAACAGAGCAGGCGTCAGCGCCATGCCGCCCTTGACCGTCAGATAGGAGGTCAAATAGGCGCCGATCGCCATGAAGCCCGCATTGCCCAGCGACAACTGGCCGGTCGCCAGAATGATGTAGACGCTGAGCGCGCCCAAGGTGAGGATACCGACATCCGCCAAAAGACTCGCGTAATAGGCCGACATTAGACGCGCTGCCCCTGCTCCGTGCCGCCGAGCAAACCCTGCGGCCGTAACAGCAAGATCAGGATCATGAAGCCATAGACCACGAAGTCACGAATCTGCGATCCGCCATAGGCGACCGTCAGCACTTCCGCGATGCCGATCAGCGGCCCTGCGATCAGCGCGCCCCAGATCCGGCTGGTGCCGCCAATCACCATGACAGCGATCGCCTTTAGCCCTATCTCGACACCGACATAGGGCGTGATCGCCGCGTAGTGCAGCGTGATCAGCACGCCCGCCGCGCCGGCCAACCCGCCCGACATCATAAAGGCGATCAGCATGATGCGGCTCCCGGGAACGCCAAGCAGCCGGGCGACGTCGCGATTTTCAGCGACCGCACGCAAGGCGCGCCCGATCTGCGTTCGCTGCACGATGTAGGCGATAATCGCTACCAGCCCCACGGTGGCGCCAAGAACCACGAGCTGGATGTCTCCGACGCTGACCGGTCCCAGCGTGATGCGGCCTCCCAGCACGTCGTTCGGCAACTGCAGCGGATCCGATCCCCAGAAATTGGTCGCGACATTCTGCAGAATAATGGAGAATCCGAGCGTACTCAGCATCGGCGTCACCTCTGGCGCATCGCGCAACGGCTCATAACCGACTTTCTCGATCACGACGGATATCAGCGCCGCCCCGGCCATGCCGGCGGCGACCGCCAGCGGCAATGACAGATGCGCTGAAATGACCGCAAAGCCCAGATAGCCGCCGATCATGAACAGCTCCGCGATCGCCAGATTGAGAATTCCGAGAATCCCCATCACGATCGAGAATGACAACGCGAGCAGCGTATAGACCGCCCCCAATGTCATGCCGTTCACGAGCTGCTGCAGAAACATCTTGCACCGTTATTGCCGGGGGATCTCACGACGAGAGGCCGTAAGTATCTCGCGCACATGATCTTCACTATGAATAATACGAACGCCGCGGACCGGGACGTACGCGGGACCAATAACGATCCCGCGTATCCTGAGAAACCGGCGGGCTAGTCGGCTCAGCAGGCCGGATGGCCAGCTACCGAGCTACAGCCATGGACCTTGGTCGCCCATGCGCCGTTCTGTCCTTGCAACACGTAGAACGATTTGATGGCGTCGCCGTCATCGTTGAAGTTGATCGGGCCGCCCAATCCCTTAAAATCCTTAAGCTTGACCAGATAATCGCGAATCTTGACGCGATCGGCCTGGATGTCCTCCGGCTTGCCGGTCACGCCGGCGTGCTTGGCCGCATCGACATACATGCTCACGATCTCGTAAATGTTGGCATCGTACATGCTCGGTTCGATTTCCGCCGGCAGGCCGGATACCTTCCGCAACAGCGGCTGAAGCTCGGCGACGAACGCGCTCGGCCGATCTCCTTGCATCGAAGCAAAGAACGTGGCGGGTGCGACGATCGGCACCTCCGGAGCAGCCTTAAGAATGGCCGACGAGATCAGTTGGGTTGCGCCCACCACCGGCTTGATGAAACCCTGCCGCTTCATTTCACGAAGCACCGTCACGGCCTGGCTGTAATCGGCGCTGAGCACCACGCCGTCGGGATTGAGGGACTTTATCTTGGTAACCTGCGCACTGACGTCCAGATCGCCGGTGTTGAAAGAAAGCGGGTCCTTCTCGTTGGCGATCGCGATGCCGTTTTCCTTCAGCAGCGGCGGCATGATCTTGGTGCCTACCGTTGCGGCAGTGGCATCCTTGGCATCGAAGATGATCACAACCGTCTTGATATCGAACGTCTTCTTGAAATAGGGCACCGTCGTTTTCGCCAGAATCCCTTCGTCAATGGTGTTGCGGAACGCCCACGGCCGGTTTGCTTTGGCAACGCCGGGCTTCGAAGACGCCTGCGACATCGCAACCACCTTCATTTCGTTGGCGACCGGAAACGTCACCTCCGCCGCGCTGCTCGTCAACGGACCGGCGACAGCAACGACCTTGTCGTCGTCGACCAGCTTACGTAGCGAACTCGCGGCCTGGGCCGGCTTGGTTGCGTCGTCGAGGATAACGATCTTGAGCTTGGCGCCATTGACGCCGCCCGCCTTGTTGACCTGCTGCTCCAGCATCTTAAGCGTCACCGTATTGGTGCGTCCCCATTCTGCGAACGGTCCGCTGCTCGGGACAATCGCACCGATCGCGATCTCGCGAGGACTTTGCGCCTGCGCGAGACCGATCGTCGCGGATGAAATGATGGCTGCGGCAAATAGTCCGCCAAGTTTGGCACCCGTCAATATCATTGAGACCACTCCTCCATTTGGAAACGATGCATCCATGCGCGGCTCTGGGGCCTTGTTGGCATTTGCACGAGCGATGCCAATCGTCCTGCCGTCGCAGGATGATTCCCCAAAATAGGGCAAATGACAAACAAATTACAAACAACTTTCAAATAAAGGTTCTTATAGAAGGTATTGACGCTGTTTGGCTTGGCGCGGCGTATCCGAGCGCGCACGATTCGACGGGGCACGCCCTGTTTTGCTGCAAAAAGGCGCGCACGACCGTACGGTCGTCAGCCTCCCGTCAGGATGCACAACGCCCAACCGCAACCGATTCAGCACGCCTTGGTCTTACGCGGCGTCCTTGACCGACCGCCAAATTCGGCGACGCTAGGCCTGGCGTTCAGGTCCGACAGATATCGCTGCAGCGCCATTGCCTGTTCGCTCGACTTGACCAGCCGTTCGATCATATCGGCCAGCGAAGCGAATTCCTTGGCCGTGAGGCAGCCGAACTGGACGTCGTTGACCTGCGTCTGCGTTGGCGCAAGCCGTTCGAGCATGTCCGCGCCCCGCGCCGTCACCGTCAGGCATAGGCGACGCCTGTCGATGGGATGACCGGCTTTCTCGATCAGTCCCTTGCTCAAAAGCTTATTGGTAATGACGGTGGTGAAGGCACCACTTAGATGAAGATGATCGGCAACGTTCTTGACGCTGACGTCCCCTGCGGCAGCGAGATGCCCGATCGAGATCAACATCGTATATTCTATACCGGCTAATCCGATGACCGCGCCGTGACCTTCGCGAATGGCGGAATGGCGCGCGAGAAAGCCAAACAGACTATGGACCAGGCCGCGAAACTTCTGATCGGAACCGTCTGCCAGAAGCTCCGGCTTGCTGATGGTCAGCGCCGCCCGCCTCGGCGTTTTGAGCGCGACCGGCTTGGCCGATGACAGGGCCGCGTTACGTTTTCGTTCCATTGAATTTCCGTATCCAGATGAGTTCCAGACACCTTGGCCGGTTCGGTCCCCGCCTACAATGCCCATGATGTCGTCAGTGAGCCGCTCCCGAGAAATCGCGCGGTAACACACAGTGGCTGACCCGAACGTTCCGTATCGATGCGGGCGTATTGCGGCTGCGGCCGACGAATCGCGGAACGCCATCCGTAAACACGGCCGCGACTGCGGGAACGTCGCCATTGCGCAAGGCAGACAACGCATCCGGTTGCGAACCACCGGCACAGGCGTCGATCAACACGACATCGGCATCCTTGCCTGCTTCGAGTATTCCCGAATTGAGCCGGTAAACCTTGGCGTTATTTCCGGTCGCCGCCGCGATCGCCTGTTCCGGCGGCATGCCTCCGAGACTCGCGAGATGGCTGATGGTGTACAGCATTCCGAGCGGCATGATTCCGCTACCGGTGGGCGTATCGGTTGCGATCAGCAATCGTTCTGGCTGACTTGCATCATCCAGTAATTTCGCGGTCAGCAATGCCGTTCGCAAATTTCCCGCCGTGCAAAGCTGCAGCGCGATATCGCTTTCATTAACGAGGCGCGCAAAGCCCGGTTCGGGCATTGCGACCGGGCCGCCGTTTACATGGAACGACACGCTCGGATTGGAAGCCAGTACGTGCTCGGCCCATATTCCGGACGAGCCGGGAATCGATGACCCGCCGGTATGCATGGTGGTGACCATACCGAGCCGGCGCGCGGCCTGCATCAAGGGCGCATATTCGAAAGGCGTATCGAACGCGCCGAAGCCCGCCTTGGCCAGCCACACGCCCTGCGCCACCAGATCTTCAAGGTCCGCTTCGGTCAGTCCGGGCTCGAGGATGACCGAACCGGCGTGGACGCGCATGCTTCCGGGCCGATAGTCAAGAAAGCAGGCGCGCGCCGCCAGCGCGAGCGCCTTGACGCCCGCCGGATCTTTCGGCCGGCCGGGCACATGAACCTCGGACGCAGTGATTGCGGTCGTGGTGCCGCCATGCAGATAGCTCTCGAGATATCCAACGGTGCGCTGCCGCGGCGTGTAATCCCCGAACGTGATATGGACATGACTGTCGATCAGACCGGGAATGGCCGTCGTGCCGGCAGCATCCACCACCACGTCGCAGGCTGCGACCTTGTCGGATGACAAGGTGCCGATCTCCGCGATCATGCCGTCATGAAGCAGGATGCTGTCGCCGGATCGAACCGGTGATTTCAGATCGCCGGTGACGATGACGCCAATGTTGACAATAGCCGTGCGCAAAACCGCCTCCTACCGCAGCCCATCCTTGCCGACGATATCCTTTGCCGCGAGGCCGCCGACCCGCGCGTTCAGCCGGCCGCGGTTGGCGAGGCAAACGATCAACACGACTTCATCGGCCGCCGGAGCGTCCGATGGCAATGTGATCGACATGCCATCATAATGCGACCTGACGTAGAGCGCGTCCTTGTGAGCGAGCGGCACGTCGATAGCACTGCCCGGCGCCGCCAATTTCGTGAACGAGGGAATCCAGGCTTCGGCGCCGCCAACCGCTTCGCGCAGCGGTGTGGCAAACACCGTCGTCAACATGGCATTGGCATGCTCCAGCTCGCCGCCAAGGCCGACGACACTACCTTTGCCGTAACTCTCGATCTGGTAAGGCCCCATCAATTCGACCGCCAGCTTCGCCAATACCCGGCCGACTTCCGCACTTGCCTCGATCGCGGCACTCAAATCCTCGACATACTTTCCGGCAAAAGGATTGCTCACCACTGCGACCGATGCGACGCGCCGCAACGGCAGCTCATGCCGATGGCCAGCCTCTACTTCCTTGTGATCACAAAACGACAGCAAGCGGCAAATATCGAGTTTCATGAAGGCCTCCTGAACAAAAGTCAGAGATTGGTCTGCAAGGGATCTCGCGTCATCGAAGGTGTTGGGCGAACTGGATCATCCTCGTCAAGCCGCGTTCCCCGCGCTTTCCTTCGAATCCGACAAATCATAGCCGTCCATGATCCGGGTCGCCATCGCCGTGGCACGATCCCAATCATAGGTGCGATAGCTGTGACCTCGGGTCACGAACTGAGCGCCAGCATAAAACATCTCGTATTGCAGGTGGCGGGAAGCGAACTCCGAACCCACCGCGTCCCAAGTCAATTTGAGCAGTTTGACACGATCCTGACCGCTCATGACCGGAGAAACCTGCGTCAGCGAAATCATGCGGGCGACATCCGGATTGTCGAAATCGGCCGCCGACGACGGCAGCATCATGAGAGCCCCGCCCGCCAGCTCCCTGATCGTGCTGATGACGAGCGGATACATTTCTTGCGACTGAACCTGCGCCGCATAGAGCAGATGCTTGTTAGGCAGAAAATATTCGCCGCGCATGGCGCCGCCGGCTTCCATGCCGAGCACCATGCCTTCGATTAGGGCCGCCTGCGACGCCAGTTTGCCCAAGACATCGATGACCGGCGGAAAATTGATGGTGCCGATGGTCCGCGCGATACCTCGGCCGAGACCGACGAGGAATCGCAACTTCACGGACAGCCGGATCTGCGCCTGATAGTTCTGGTAGATGTGAGCCGGCGTGTCATGAAGTTGCGCGCGGCACATGTCGGTGTTCCGCAGCACGAAGACGCGCTCCCAAGGAACCTTAACGTCATCGAAGAAAATCAGCGCATCGTTTTCATCGAAACGGGACGACAACGGGTTGTCGTATTCACTGACGGCGCTTGCCTCGAAGGACTTGCGCGACAGCATGTTGATACCCTTGGTCCCCATCGGCAGCGCGCAGGAGAAAGCCAGATGTTCCTCGCCAGGTCTCAGTGGTTGACCGGAACCGACGAAAATCTCATTGGCCATGATCGCGCTGGTGGCGAATAGCTTGGCGCCACGTATCGTTATTCCGGACGCGTCTTCATCGACGATGCGCGCAACCATGTCTTCGGCGTTCTTGCCTTGATCGCCAAATGCCTTAGACCGGTCGCCCTGCACGTTGTTGATCACATAGGTCAGAAACAGATCATTCTTGCGTGCGTGATCGTACCAGTCACGAAAGGCGCGGCCACGTTTCTCGTCGTAATTGTCGAAGACTTCAATGCCCATCAACATGCCGGACACGGAGGAAGCCACGTGATCCGGAGAGCGCCCCAGAAATCCGCATGAGACTTCGGCCCATTCGACGAGAGACTTACGGCGCTCGACCATTTCGGGGTAGCTATGAGGCAACTGCCAGCAGCGATTGACCCGCCGGCCGCCGCCGATGTCGAAGGTCATGCGCTCAACGTTCTCAGGTCTTGCCTGATAGTCGTAGAGCGCACCCGCCGACGCCACCGCGTTCCGATAGGCCGGATGCTCGGAAACGTCGTGAACGAGCTTCCCATTCAAATAGACTGTGCGACCGTCGCGAACGCTTTCGATGTGCTCCGCGCCGTTTTTTACCGAGTGAGATTGCGGCAACCCTGAACTGGTCATAGGACGGTTTCTCTTTTGATGCGGGAGTTAATCCCATCAAACGGCTGATACGATTAGCAAAGATAGCTACTATACGAAGCTATTTCAATCACAAAATTGAATGTGCGATGCCGCATCAGCGATATTATTTGGATCAAACCCGCACTTCGATGAAACCTTCAATGGCCGATCTGTCCGGCTTGGAGTTCTCAGCAAGATTCTCGTAGACGATTTTCCCCCGATCTATGACGATGACGAGGTCGGAAAATTGCAGCGCAATATCGACATGCTGTTCGACAATCATGATCGCGAGGTCATCCTCCGAGCGGATCTTGTTGATGACATCAACGAGATAATCGATGATGACCGGCGCCAGACCTTCAAGCGGCTCATCGAGCAGAAGAAGCTGCGGGTTTCCAATCAGGGCGCGTCCAATGCTCAACATTTGCTGTTCGCCGCCTGACAACAGGTTTCCGCCGTTTGCCCTTCGCTCTTTCAGGCGTGGAAACAGATTGTAAATGCCTTCAAGGCTCCACTTGCCCGGCCGGGCGGCGATCAAAAGATTTTCCTCGACGGAGAGCGATGGAAATATCTCCCGCTCCTGAGGCACAAAACCGATTCCCGCATGACTTCGGATATTGCTCGGCAACTTCTCGATCCGGCGGCCCTGCATCGTGATCGATCCCGACCTGTAGTCGGACCGCCCGATGATCGTTGAAAGAAGCGTCGACTTTCCAACGCCGTTACGACCGAGCACGACGAGTGTTTCGCCGGCGCGGATCGTGAGCGATACCTCATCAAGCACTTGGGTCGGCCCCCATCCGGCGGACAGCCGGTGACAGACCAGCAAGGGGTCGTTCGGCGCAATCAGATCAGGCATGGTGCCGCCGCCCCAAATAGATATCACGTACTTGCGGATCGCGCGAGATTTCATCGGGCGTTCCGGTCAAAAGGACCTTGCCTTGCACCAGCACGGTGATCATCTCCGCGAAACGAAATACCAGCTTGATGTCATGCTCGATGATAAGAACGGCAATTGATTTCGGAAGAGCTTCGATGAGGTCGAACATATGGTGCGAGTCCGCAGGGGTCACGCCGGCCGCAGGCTCATCGAGAAGCAACACCGAGGGCTTCAAGGCCAGTCCGATAGCCACCTCGACAAGGCGCTGACGGCCATAGGGAAGGTCGGAAATAATCCGGCCGGCGTCGGCGGAGAGATTCATTTGCTTGAGCAAATCGAACGCTGCATCTGCGGCCTCGATCTGGGCATTCTTTCCGAAGAAGACCGAGGCGCCCAACCTGCGCTGCTCCAGCACGGCCATCTGAACGTTTTCAAGAACCGTCAGCCCGCGCAGCAAGGTATTGATCTGGAAGGTTCTCGCTAATCCGATCCGAACCCGCCGGTCTGTCGATAACGACGTGATGTCCTTGCCGTTCATATGGATGGTGCCGCTGGACGGTTTGATCTGCCCCGTCAGAAGATTGACAAAGGTGGTCTTTCCCGCCCCGTTCGGGCCGATCAATGCATGACGGGCCCCGCTCTCCAGGCGAAAATTGATATCGTTGGCGACTTCTATTGCGCCGAACCTCTTTCGAAGGTTGGTCGCCTCGATCGCGGCGTGGGGCTGCTCCGGAATCATTACGCGCCAGCCCGATCCATGGACATGCCCCTGTTCGCGCAAAGACGTCGTGCCAGGCTGTCATACAGGCCGAGCAGCCCGCCCCGCGCGAATGTTGCGACGATGATCAGGATGAGCCCCAGCCAGAACAGCCAGAATACCGGATCTCCCTTGGCGAGGATGTCCTGCGCAGCGAAATAGATCGGCGCGCCCAGGAACGCACCGTAGAGGCGCCCTGCCCCGCCAATAACCAGCACGATGAGAACGGTGCCGGATAGTTCGAAGCTCAGGACGTTCAGACCGACAAACTGATTGGTTTGCGCGGAAAGCGCGCCAGCCAGTCCCGCCATGCCAGCAGTGAGCGCGAATACAATGAGCTTCCGGCGCTGGACGGGCACGCCGATCGCCGTCATCCGCACGGCATTTTCGCGGATGCCCACAAGCGACCGGCCGAACGGCG
>JAYVYQ010000082.1:0-18641 GCA_043784125.1 Afipia sp. | reverse complement strand
CGTGATGCGGCTGGTCGGCACCGAAGGCGCTTACGGCGAAGAACTCGGCCTCACCAGGGACTGGGCCGCGCGCATCATCCGCCGCGTCGGCAATTACGGTGAAGTCTACGACCGCAATGTCGGCGAGGGATCGAAGCTGAAAATTCCGCGCGGCCTCAATCAGCTCTGGAATAATGGCGGCCTGCAATACGCACCGCCGATTCGCTGACGCTCAATATTTCTTCAATCGCGCCACCTGATCGGCGTGGAAAGCCGTATCGCCGAACAATTCCTGACATACCCGCGCGCGCTTCATGAAGAAGCCGATGTCGAATTCATCCGTCATGCCGACGCCGCCATGCATCTGCACGGCTTCCTGCACCGCGAGCGTCGCGGTCGATCCCGCCTTTGCTTTCGCGACCGCAACTGCCGCGCCCGCATTGTCGAAGTCGCTGTCGAGCATCGTCAGCGCCTTCATCACGGCGGCCTTGGTGATTTCGATCTCGGTGTAGAGATGCGCCGCGCGGTGTTGTAGCGCCTGAAACTCGCCGATCAGTTTGCCGAACTGCTTGCGCTCTTTCAGATAGGTCATGGTGCGGCTGAACGCTTCCTCGCTGGTGCCGACCATTTCGGACGCGACCGCCGCGCGCCCAATATTAAGGACGCCGTCGAGCAAGCGCGATCCCTGATCGACTTCGCCGAGCACGCTGTCGGCGGTGACGTCGACATCGTTGAAATTGATGCGGGCGGCGTTGTGATAATCCACCATCGCGGTGCGCTCGATCTCGATGCCCTTGGATTTGGGATCGACCAGAAACAGCGTCAGGCCCTCGGCATCGCCGGGTTTGCCCGATGAGCGCGCCGCAACGATCAGCAAGTCAGACGCGTGACCATCGACAACGAAGGCCTTTGCACCCTTGAGCCGGAAACCGTTGCCGGAACGCGTCGCCGTCATCGCGGTCTTGGCGGGACGATGTTTCGCGCCTTCATCGATAGCGAGTGCGGCGACAAGATCACCCTTCGCGATTTTCGGCAGATAATCGGATTTCTGCGCCTTGCTGCCGCCGCGCGTCAGTGCGGATGCGGCGAGTACGGCGGTCGACAGAAATGGCGAGGGCATCAGCGTGCGGCCGATTTCCTCCATCACCACACCCGCCTCGACGCAACCGAGCGCGCTGCCGCCGAATTCTTCCGGCACCAGCAGACCTGCGAAACCTATTTCGGCAAATGCCTCCCACAAGTCGCGCGAGAAGCCGGTCGGGTCTTTGGAATCGCGCAATTTGCGCAAATGCGCGACCGGCGCCTTGTCGCCGATGAGGCCGCGCGCACTGTCGCGCAGCATTGACTGTTCTTCGTTGAGGACGAGCGCCATCTGATTATCCTAAAATTATTCTTGTCAATTTTTCATTCCTCATGGTGAGGAGCGCGCCTTCGCGCGTCTCGAACCATGAGGCAGTTGAACTCCTCATCCTTCGAGACGCGGCCGATGGCCGCTCCTCAGGATGAGGCACTCGTTTTCAGGATCACGCCCCCGGCAAATCGAGAATGCGCTTGGCGACGATGCCGAGCATCACCTCGGAGGTGCCGCCCTCGATAGAGTTGGCCTTGGTGCGCAACCACGATCGCGCCGCCAGTCCCTCGCGCGAGCGTTCGCTGTCCCACTCCAGCGCATCGGCGCCGCCCGCCGACATCATCAATTCATGGCGGCGCTTGTTGAGTTCAGTGCCGTAATATTTCAACGCCGCCGAATAGGCCGGATGGCCCTGACCCGCCTTGGACAGATCGACAGCACGCTCCGCCGCACACGCGAGTGCTGCCTCGTCCACATCGAAGGTGGCGATCTGGCCGCGCAGAACGGCATCGTCCAATAGACCGTTCTCGTCGGTGCCGATGGAATTCGCCGCGACCTGCCCCATCGGGCGACCTCCGCGCCGCTCTCCGAGTTCGCTGATCATCGAACGTTCATGCTGCAACAAATATTTCGCCACATCCCAGCCGCGATTGACGATGCCGACCACATTGGCGCGCGGCACCCGCACGCCGTCGAAGAAGGTTTCGCAGAACGGCGATTTGCCGGAGATCAGCAAGATCGGTTTGGTCGATACGCCCTTCCACGCCATGTCGAACAACAGGAAGCTGATGCCGTCATGTTTCTTCGCGGAAAAATCCGTGCGCACCAGACAAAAAATCCAGTCGGCGTAATTCGCGTATGACGTCCAGATTTTCTGGCCGGTGACGATATAATCGTCGCCATCGATATCCGCGCGCGTCTGCAACGACGCGAGGTCCGAACCTGCGTTGGGCTCCGAATAGCCCTGGCACCAGCGAATGAGACCCGCGGCGATTTTCGGCAGATGCTCTTTCTTCTGTGCGTCGGTGCCGTATTTCAAAAGCGCCGGCCCCAGCATCCAGATGCCGAAGCTCGACAGCGGCAGACGCGCGGAGATCGACGCCATTTCCTGACGCAGGATCTTCACTTCCTCGGCACTCAGTCCGCCGCCGCCATATTCCTTCGGCCAATCGGGCACGGTCCAGCCCTTGTCGCGCATGCGCTCGAACCAGACGCGCTGCGGCTCCGAGGCGAATGTGGTGTTGCGGCCGCCCCAGAACACGTCGCTTTCCTGCGTTATCGGCTTGCGCATCTCCGGCGGGCAATTCGCCGCCAGCCATGCGCGCGTCTCGGCGCGGAATTTTTCCAGATCGGCCATCGTCGTTCCCTCGAAGATAAATGTTGGCCCGACTGTAACGGGCAGCGACTGGAATTCAATATGTCGCGCGAGATATGGTAGCCATGCAGTGCTACGTTGCGGGGTGGCAATAAGGCAAAGGAAACGAACATGCGTTTGAAAACGCTTTCGCCTAGCGAAATGAGCGACGACCAGAAAGCAATTCGCGACGAATCGACTGCCGGAAAGCGCGGTACATTCACGCCGCCGGCACGCGCATGGATTCACGCGCCCGAAGTGGCGCGTCATGCCAACCGGCTCGGAGCCTATCTGCGCTACGACACCACATTGGGGCCGCGCTATTCGGAATTGGCGATTCTCGTCACCGCCCGATACTGGAGCGCGCAATATGAATGGTACGCGCATAAGAAGATGGCGCTGGCCGCAGGGCTGGAGCCGAAAATCATCGACGACATCAACCATCGGCGCGTGCCCGATTTCAGCGACGAGAAGGCCCAGCTGGTTTATGAATTCAGCGAATCGCTGCACGTCAATCACGTCGTCCCCAAACCGCTCTATGACAAGTGCGTCGCGAAGCTCGGCGAAAGGGGTACTGTCGAACTGGTCGGGCTGCTTGGGTACTACACGCTGGTGTCGATGACGCTGAACACATTCGAGGTGCCGCTGCCGGATGGCGAGACATCCGATCTTGTACCGTGAGCGATCGTTCATAGATCAGGTTTCGTCACTTTGCCGGAGACCACCATGACATCGCATCCCGTCGCCCCCCAAGCCGTCAACGCCGGAACGCGGATCGGCCACGTCCATCTGAAAGTCGCCGATCTCGATCGCGCGCTCGGCTTCAATTCCGGCGTGCTCGGCTTTGAACTGACGCAGCGTTATGGCGACGATGCCTCCTTCATTTCAGCGGGCGGCTATCATCATCACATCGGCCTCAATACGTGGGAGAGCAAGGGCGGCCATCCGCCGCCGCCCGGCACCACGGGATTGTTTCACACCGCGATTCTCTATCCGACGCGGGCGGCGCTGGCAGACGCGCTTCATCGCGTCGTCACGGCCGGCATCGCGCTCGACGGCGTCAGCGACCACGGCGTTTCCGAGGCGCTCTATCTGCGCGACCCCGACGAAAACGGTGTCGAGTTATATTGGGATAGGCCGCCAGCAGAATGGCCGCGGGATGCGAACGGCAAGCTCGCCATGTTCACCCGGCGGCTGGATGTCGATGGGTTGCTGAAAGAATACAAACCTAAACCGTAAGCGGTTTCTTTCCGCGCACCAGCACGATTGCAGCGCCGATCAATTGGAATGCCATGCAAAGATAGAACGGCATGGCGTAACCGCCTGACCAGTCGCGCAGCAGCCCGATCAGGCCCGGACCGAACGCGTAAGTGAACTGGCAGATCGCGATCACAAGGCTGACGACAACGCCGAACGACGTTGCGCTGAATTCTCGTTGCACGATCAGCGACGGCAGCGTGATGGCGTTGCCGACGGTAAATCCAAATACCGCCGACGCCGCCAGCAGCACATATTCGTTATGCGTGTTGATCGCAACCAGAAGCGCCAGCGCCTGACTGACAAACGAGATCGACGATGCCAGACGCTGATCGAGCCGGTCGATCACGGCGCCGAAGATCACGCGCCCGACCACCGCCATGGCGCTCATCAGGGCGACCGCCACACCGGCCTTCTCGCGGCCGATAATCGGATCGAGAAATGAAATCTGGTGGACGATGAAGCTGACTTGAGAGAGCAGCACCAGCGCAAATGGAATCACGATGGTCCAGAACGACAGTGTCGCAAATGCGTCGCTGCGGATTTTCGCTGCCGTCAGCGCGACGGACGGCGTGGGATCGCGCGCGTCGATGGGCGGCAATGATTTTTGAGGCGGCGTGCCGACCCAGACCAGAATTGCCGGCACCGCAATCGTCACAATAATCACTGCGGATGCAATCAGCGTGGCGGGAAATCCGAATTTGCCGATGGCCCAGACCATCAGCGGAATGCCGATCACGCCGCCGATGCTTGCACCATTCAACGCGTAACTGATCGCCATGCCGCGGCGTTTGTCGAACCACAGGCCGAGCGTGTTGTTGATCGCGGCGAGACTCGTTCCGGCCCATCCGAACGCGATCAGCGCATAGGCGACATAGAGTTGCCACGGCGCCGTCACCTGCCCGACCAGCGCCGCGCCCGCCGCCATGCAGCAGATTCCTGAAATCAGAAATGCGCGCGGACCGAGCCTGCGGATTCCCTCGGCGACGAACACGACGAGGATCGAACTGAACAGGTAATAGCAGGTGGTTGCGGTCGAAATCAACGACGCCGGCCAGCCGTGGATGCGTTGCAACTCGGCGAGATAAACGCCCTGCCCATAGAAGCCGATGCTCCACGCGAAAGTTGCCACGATGAAGCAGACGACGACGACCAGCCAGCCTTCGTAACGGAACGAAGTTTCATCGGCGCTTTGCGGCACGCTCATGCGGGAGGCGTGCCGGGATCGTAGAAAAACCGCTCGCGGAAGATTCTATCGCCGCGCCATTCCTGCACCGCGACTTCGTCGAAGTGGCGCGTGCGTCCGGCCTTATTGGTCATGTCGAAAATCCAATGGATCATGACGCGGTCGCCCTCGACCACGGACGCGACCGCGCGCGATTCGACCTTGCTTATCTGGACGAGGATATTTTTCTCAAATGCCACCAGCCCGTCGCGGCCGACGCGCGGCGGCGCGGTGTTCTCCTGCATGCTGGCGTCTTCGGTGTAATAGCGCTCGATGGCGCCGGCATGATCGCCGCTTTCAACGACGGCAATAAATTCATCGACGCGCGTGCGACTAGGCATAACAAAGTCTCCCGGCAGAAACCACCGGGAGAGGATCATAAAAGCTGAGTTCTGCAAAGCCGCGATGACCCGCGCGTCAGGTCATTTCGTCATGACCTTATGAGGCTTTCGCAGGTGGCCAGCGCTTACGCGTAAAGATACCCGACCGGCGCGCCTTCGGTGCGCAGGGGACGAATGCTCTTTTGCGTGATGATTTGACTGGCCAAGCCGTCAATCTCGTCACGCTGCGCCGGCGTCCAGCTGCGAAGATCATTCATGCCCTTGAGCAGGCCGAGCCGGAGCACCTGGGTATTTTCGCCGACTCCGATGAGCGTGAGCGACATCTTGCCGGCCGTCACCACGTCGCCGGTTGCAAGTTCAAACGTCTTGCCCGAACTGTCCTTGAATTCGGCCGTGCCGCGAATGACGCGATAGATAACGACCTCACCTTTCGCGAGCGACACGGCGTCGGCCGCTGCCGATGTGCTCTTCGGCAACAGCGACTTTCCACGTGGGTCGGTCGCGATGATGTGGCCGGTGACGAGATGACCGCTCGGCACCTCAATGCCGATGTCGCGCACGTAAACAGGCGTCGATGATTTAACAGCGCTATCGGCCAGCGGCTTGTAGAGCGCATCCAGCGCCAACGGGTCCTGAAGCCAGAAGCCTGCATCGGCCGGACGATCGTGCATCGCATGGGTCCAGGCCATGCGCGGCGTCTCAGATTCATTGATCTGATCGGGACCGACGATTGTCGGATTCGGAAAGGTCAAAGGATCGGTGATGAAGGCTTCCAGAAATTTTCCGGAGTAGCCCATGGACATCGCATCCGGCACCACTGTCTGCAGCGTCTTGAGGTTTTCTTCGGTCGACAACCCCGACCATGTGTAAAAAAGCTGACGATGCACGATCGCGCTTTGCAGCATCACCGCACCGGGACCGACATTGTAGAAGCGGCCATCGTAATCGAAAGTGAACATCCCCGAGGTGACGAGCACCAACTGAAACCCGCCCGGTGGCAGGTGAAGATGGAAATCGGTGGGGCCGGTGTCTTCGAGATAGATCGGCAGATTTGTCGCGACCTCATGGAGCAGGAAAGTTTCGTTGTTCGCATGAAAGCCTTCGTTCGCGCGGCTGTAGAGCGCCTGCGGGCGATACGTCGCCTCGTATGTTGTGTCCTTGTGCCGATCAATGGCGACAAAATCCTGATTGTTCAGGCGGAGTGGATCGCCGTTCGGGTGGGTCAGGCCGGATGATTTGAGATTGACCGAAGTATGGACGTTCATCGCACGCTCCAAGCCAGGCGGGGTGCCGCATGGCTGTTTCTGCAATGCACCATGCGAATTCCACGCCACGCGCCGGGAATTTCTCTGGGATGCCAGAACAAGTTTTGAGCAATGAAAGTTGTGGCTGAATTTGAAGTGCGAATCAGATTTCGCCCCGGGGCGATTTCCCCGATAGAGCAAAGCCACTCAGCCGGTGGCACCCCGCGAGGCAGCCGCAAACCGAACGCTCGTCACCCAAGGCCCACCGATCAGGCAAATGCACGCCGGCATTGCCTAATATTCCACCTCAAGCTCTTCGATCTCGGCGGGCTCAAGCCTTGCCGCCGCAATCCATTCCGCCATTTCGGGAAGCCCGATCACCCGTTTTGAATAGGCCGCCAGCGTGGAATTGATCTGCGCATCGTAGGTCATGAAGCGCGTCACGACAGGCGCATACATCGCATCCGCCATCGAGCGGTGGCCGAACAGAAACGGTCCGCCGGACTTTTCGAGGCAATCGCTCCAGATCGCGCAGACGCGGTCGATGTCGGCTTGCGCCCGCGACCAGATCTTGAAGCCGGGAAAATGTCCCTTGATGTTCACGGGAAGCGACGCGCGCAACGTCGCAAAGCCCGAATGGATCTCGCCGCAGATCGAGCGGCAATGCGCCCGTGGAATGCGCTCTTTCGGCAGCAAACCCGCCTCCGGCGTCAGATCGTTGAGGTATTCACCGATGGCCAAAGTGTCCCACACCGTTGCGCCCTCATGGCGCAGACACGGCACCAGAATCGACGACGACAGCAGAAGAATTTCAGCGCGCGCCGATGCATCGTCGGCGGCGGTTATGATCTCATCAAATTCGAGGCCCGAAAATTTCGTCAGCAGCCAACCTCGCAATGACCATGACGAATAGTTTTTGCTGCTGATGGTCAGTGTGGCTTTCGCCATGAGGTCACCTCCGCACGCCGAACGAACCCGATCGGAAGGGACGCGCGCCTAACCGGCGTGCCGAACCTGCCCGCTATTTAAGCGCCTGCGTCTCATTCAACACAGCAAACCACATGCCAGTCTGGATGACGGATTGACGACGCTCTGGCTTCAATGTTGCATGGCACAAAGCAGGAATGATCCGGATGTCGCCCATGATGTACCAGGCCTACCAGAACACCATGGATTTCATGGCGCCGATGCGCAGCGGTGCTTTATCGGCCAAGGCGGCGATCAAGCTGCTGCCGGACGGATTATCGGACAAGGTGTTCGGCCGGCTCGCCGCCGCCTTCGAGTTGATCTCGCGCACGTCGCTCACCTATGCGCGGCCCGACTACGACATCCAACCCGTGCAGGTCGGCAACGGCAAATTCCCCATCACCGAGGAAGTCGCATTCGCGACACCGTTCGGCTCGCTGCTGCATTTCAAGAAGGAAGGCGCGCCGGATCAGCCGAAGGTGCTGCTGGTGGCGCCGATGTCGGGACATTTTGCGACGCTGCTGCGCGGCACGGTACAGACGCTGTTGCAGGATCACGACGTCTACATCACCGACTGGCATAATCCGCGCGACATTCCGGTGTCGGCAGGAAAATTCGGCCTCGACGAATACACCGAACATCTCATCGACTTCATGGACAAGCTCGGCCCGAAATCGCACATGGTGGCGATCTGCCAGCCGTCGGTGTCGGCACTCGCCGCCTGCGCGATCATGTCGGAAGACAATCATCGCGCGCGGCCCGCGAGCCTCACACTGATGGCAGGGCCGATCGACACCCGCATTGCGCCGACCAAAGTGAACGACTTCGCGATGTCGAAGCCGCTGACATGGTTCGAGAACAATCTCATCAATTACGTGCCGATGCAGTGCAAGGGCGCGTGGCGCAAGGTCTATCCCGGCTTCATTCAGGTCACGGCATTCATGTCGATGAATCTCGAACGCCACGTCAAATCGCACAAGGATCTGCTCGAACATCTCGCCAATGGCGACATCGAGAAGGCCGAAACCATCAAGACCTTCTACGATGAATATTTCGCCGTGATGGACCTGCCCGCCGATTTCTACATCGACACCATCCGCGACGTATTTCAGGAGCATCTGCTGCCGCAGGGCAAGCTCACCTACAAGGGCCGCCCGGTGAATCCCGGCTCCATCAAGAAGATGGGCCTGATGACGGTGGAGGGCGAGAAGGACGACATCTGTTCAATCGGCCAGACACTCGCAGCCCAGGACCTCTGCACAGGCGTGCGCGCCTATCGCAAGGTGCATCACATGCAGGCCGGTGTCGGTCATTACGGGGTGTTCAGCGGCAAGAAGTGGAACAACGAAATCTATCCGCTGCTGCGGGATTTCATCCACGTCAATTCCTGATCCGTTGATTTCAGAATCTTCGCACGACGGACGCCGCCACGCCTTCCAAAACAAAAAAAGCCGATGAACGTCTGCGAGCAGTCGTTCATCGGCGTAGTCTTTGGGGTAGAAACGTACAGGTCACGTCGGCATCACGCGATGCGTCGGCGTCCCGGTGGTAAGGCAAGAATTTCCATTCCTGCCTAAGTCAAAAATTCAGAAACCCGCAGGATGTCCGCTGCCGGCAACCGCCGCAGCAACATCGTTGGCGCGGAGCTTCGGCTTCATCGACGCCACGGCGTAGGAAAGCTGGTAGGCGATCCAGGTCAGAATCGACGGCGACTGCGCTTGCTTCATCGTGCTCATGATCGTGATCCTCCATGCTGACCGGCGCGGGCAACGGAACGCCGGCATTCCCCGAGCAAAGGCCGGCTTGGGCTTCGGTATTGCGTTCAACTGAGGGAAAGGTAGGCTCGACCATCATTTTAGCAAACGAATAATTTCGCATGTTAAAATCGATTTTGCCGATATAAATAAAAGAGCCGATTTCACCCTAATGGCGTTGGATGCTGCTTATGGACACAGAACTCGCCCGGACGTTTCTCACTGTTGTGGCCGCCGGCAATTTCATCAGCGCTGCCGACAAACTTCACGTCAGCCAGTCGACCGTCAGCACCCGCATCCACACGCTTGAGGATCAACTCGGATGCACGCTGTTCGTTCGCAACAAAGCGGGGACCACGCTGACCGCCGCAGGCCGCCAATTTCAGAAACACGCGACCGCGCTGGTGCGCACTGTCGAACAGGCGCGGCATGACATCGGAATACCGAAGGGTTTCAGCGGCACTTTGACGGTCGGTGGGCGCATCGGCCTGTGGGAAGAATTCCTTTTGCAATGGCTGCCGCTGATGCAGGCCCACAATCCCAATGTCTCGATCCGCGTCGACAGCGCGCTTGAACCCGAGTTGATGCAGGGATTGATCGAAGGCCGGATCGACATCGGCGTGATGTATACGCCGCAGAGCCGTCCCGGCCTCAAGGTCGAGCAATTATTCGAAGAACGACTGGTGATGGTTTCGACAGATCCGAAAAGCAAGCCGGAGCCACAGCCGGGTTATGTGTATGTCGACTGGGGACCGGAATTTTATACGCGGCACAGCACATTCTTTCCCAACTTCGGCGGACCGCCGCTGACGGCGAATATCGGCTGGCTCGGCCTCCAGCATGTGCTCAACAACGGCGGGTCCGGCTATTTTGCGCTGCGGATCGTGCGGTCCTATCTCGATGCCAAGAAACTCTATCTCGTCGGCGGTGCACCGGAATTTTTCTTGCCCGCCTATGTGGTCTATCCGCTCGAGCACGATGAGGCGGTCTTCGGCAATGCGCTTGCCATCATGCACAAGATTGCGGATGCGAATAAGCGGACCGACAACCCGGCCGATCAATCGCGATCCAAAACCCCGAAGGCCGAAGCCGCCAAACGGCGCTCCTAAACATGACCGGCACGACGTCTTCAATTGACCGTGTCTTGAATTGAGGAGGTCTTGCCGCCGCGTTGCACCCCGCATACGATTGGCTATCGGCTTCGGCATTTTCGCCGATTAATCTCCTGCCCCCGCGCGGTCATCCGCAAGCTCCCATTCAGCCCGAAGGTCATCCCATGAAATACCGTCCGCTCGGCCGCACCGGCATGTTCGTTTCCGAACTCTGCCTCGGCACCATGACGTTCGGCGGCCAGGGCGAAATGTGGAAGAAGATGGGTCAGGTCGATCAATCCGGCTCCAATGCGCTGGTCGATGCCGCGCTGAAAGCCGGCGTCAATTTCATCGACACCGCCGATGTTTATTCCGAAGGCTTGTCCGAAACGATTCTCGGTCAGGCCCTGCGCGACCTGAAGGTGAAACGCGACGAAGTCGTTATCGCGACCAAAGTGCGCGTCCGCACCGGGCCGGGACCGAATGCGGTTGGCCTGTCGCGCGGTCACATCATGGATGCGGTCGAGGCCAGCCTGAAGCGGCTGAAGCTCGATCATATCGACCTCTATCAGATCCACAGCACCGATCTGGCAACGCCGATCGACGAGACGTTGCGCGCACTCGATGACCTCGTGCGACAGGGCAAGGTCCGTTACATCGGCTGCTCGAACATGCCGGCGTGGCGGGTCATGAAAGCTCTCGGCGTCTCCCGTCAGCACGATTACGCCCGGTTTGAAACCATGCAGGTCCACTACACAATCGCAACCCGCGATCTGGAGCGCGAGATCGCGCCGCTGGCGCTCGAGGAAAATCTCGGCATCATGGTCTGGTCGCCGCTGGCTGGCGGGCTGCTGTCGGGGAAGTTCGGACGTGAAGTGGCGACGCCGAACGATGCACGACGCGTCGTTTTCGACTTCCCGCCGGTCGACAAGGAGCATGCCTTCGACGTGGTCGACGCGATGCGTCCTATCGCCGAAGCCCATAAGGTATCGGTCGCGCGCATCGCGATTGCGTGGGTGCTGCACCAAAAAGCAGTCATGAGCGTCATCGTGGGTGCCAAGACGGTCGAGCAGCTCAACGATAACCTCGCGGCGGCCGACATTAAGTTGTCGCCGGACGAGCTCGCGACGCTCGACAAAGCGAGCGCATTCAAAACCGAATACCCGCAATGGATGGTGGAGCGCCATCACACCGGACGCGTGCCGGCCTGATTTGCCTTACGACTTCTGCCCGCGCGCGGCGGTCGGCGTCAGCCCGAAGCGGCGGCGAAAACAGCGGTTGAAATACGACAGATCGTTGAATCCGCACGCGAAGGCGATTTCGCTGATGCGCCGCTGATCGGACTGCGCCAGCAGATCCACCACCTTGCGCAATCGCAATTCGAGCAGCCGCGTGCTGAAGCTCGCACCCGCCTCAAACAGCAACTCGTTGACGTAACGCTCCGAGAGTCCCGCGGCGGCGGCGAGCTTATGCGCGGAAAAATCCGGTTCGGCGAACCGCTCGTTCAGGATCAGCACCACCTGAGTAAGACGGACTTCGCGCAACCCGCGCCCGCGCGCCACGTCCGCAGGGTCGCCCTGCGAGCCGAGACCCAGTGCGACGAGATCGAGCAGATGCGCCGCCACCAGTGGTCCGGCTTCATCCGCGACCCGATCGTTATCGAGAACAAGCTCGCTGTAATCCATCGCCAGCGACAATGCGCCACCCGCCGCAAGCTCGACGCCGACCATGTCGTCGATGTTGTTGACCATGGCCTTCAACGCCAGCATCGGCAGATGCACGTTGGTGAAGCGCTTGTGATTGGAACCGTCCGCGCCGGTGAATGTTTCGTCGAGCTTGAGAATCGCCATGCTGCCCGACCGCAACCGGAATTCCTTGCCGCGATGGACGACCCATGCGTCGTGCGGCTGCGCGTTGCGCGCAAGGCAATAGCGGTCGTCATTGGTGGCGAGAATCTGGCGCTTTTCGCGCCGCACCTTTTTGAACGTGCCATCGCAGCGGCCGATCAGAGTGGTGCCGATGGAGATCGAATTCATCGACGCCTTGAACGGCACGTCATCCGCAGGGTCGAGTTCGCCCGTGTTCGAGAAATGCTCGAATAATTCGGCAAACGTCATGTAGCGCTGCCGGTCGTTGAGATGACCCGGCAGGAGGTCAGTGGACAGAACCTTGCGGATGATGCTCACGGCAATCTCAGTCCCAGCACATTCCAGATCGTGCCGTGAAGATAATGTAGCTGCGGTGCAGCAAGCCAGCACATTGCCGTGAGGATGCGCCAATTCGCCGCAAATAGCGCCGGTCAGTCCGCGCGCCGACGGCCAAGCGCCGTCGAGTCCAAGCACGCGGCGCGATCCGGAGACTAGCGTCGCGACCGAATCCGCGCGTCCAAAGCGCGTGCGATTCGCAAACGGTCCCTCAAAACAGAGAAAACCCATGATGAAATTCTCGCCGGCCCGCATCGCGCTTCTCAGCGGCATTATCGCAACCAGCGTCGGCATCGGATACGCCATCGGCGCGCAGCCGCACATGGCCGAGAGCCTCGCCTTTCTTCAAAGCGCGCGCGGCGAGCTGCAGGCCGCGACACCCAACAAAGGCGGTCATCGCGAACGCGCGATGGCCCTGATCGACAACGCCATCGGCGAAGTCCGCGCCGGCATCGTATTCGCACAGTAATCAGAAAATCGGGAGGAACACATGAAAACCTTGATCGCCGCCGCATTTCTCGTGAGTACCGCAATCGCGCCCGCACTCGGCATGCCGCTTGGCGCAGGCACAGGTCATCCGACCGAAATCATTCAGGTCGCAGGGGGCTGCGGTCCCGGCTTCCACCGCGGTCGATTTGAGGGATGCCGCAAAAACTTTGCCGACCCGGCGGCGCATCCCTGCCCGCGCGGGTATCACATCGGCCCGAATGGCGGCTGCCGCGGCAACGGCAGATAGGTCCCTCGGTAAATTGAAAGCTTCTTCAAAAACAAAAGCCCCGCATCGCGCGGGGCTTTTTCGTCACGCAGCGAGCGCCTTCATCTCTTTATAGAGATCGGATTTGCCTTCGAAGCCGATGCCCGGCAGATCCGGCATCACGATGTGGCCGTTCTCGACGCGCACGCCGTCGGGGAATCCGCCGTAAGGCTGAAACAGATCCGGGTAGCTTTCATTGCCGCCGAGCCCGAGGCCCGCCGCGATGTTCAGCGACATCTGATGTCCGCCATGCGGCACGCAACGCGACGGCGACCAGCCGTGGGTTTTCAAAACTTCAAGCGTGCGCTGGTACTCGCACAGCCCATACGACAGCGCGCAGTCGAATTGCAGCCAGTCGCGATCCGGTCGCATGCCGCCGTGGCGAATGAGATTGCGCGCATCCTGGTGACTGAAAAGATTTTCACCCGTCGCCATCGGCCCCGGATAGAAATCCGCCATCGCGGCCTGCAATGCGAAGTCGAGCGGATCGCCGATTTCCTCGTACCAGAATAACGGATACTGCCGCAGCATCTTGGCGTAGGCGATCGCGGTCTCAAGATCGAAGCGGCCATTGGCATCGACCGCAAGCTGCGCCTGCGATCCGATTTCTTTCAACACCGCTTCGATGCGCGCCTGATCTTCGGCAAGCGGCGCACCGCCGATTTTCATTTTCACGACGTTATAGCCGCGGTCCAAATAACCGCGCATTTCCTTGCACATCGCGTCGTTGTCCTTGCCCGGATAATAATAACCGCCCGCCGCGTACACAAAAACGCGCGGATTAGCCTCGCGCCTGTGGCGCTCGGCCAGCATCCGAAACAGCGGCTTGCCTTCGATTTTCGCCACTGCGTCCCACACCGCCATGTCGAGCGTGCCGACCGCGACCGAACGCTCGCCGTGACCGCCGGGCTTTTCGTTTGACATCATCGCAGCCCAGACTTTATCCGGATCGAGATTGTTGCCGCCAGCGTCGAGCAATGAATTCGGCTCGGCTTCGAGAATACGCGGCGCAAAGCGCTCGCGGATCAACCCACCCTGCCCGTAGCGGCCGTTGGAATTGAAGCCGTAGCCCACCACCGTCTTGCCGTCGCGCTTCACATCGGTGATGACGGCGACAAGGCTCGTCGTCATCTTGGTGAAGTCGATATAGGCGTTGCGGATCGGGGACGAGATCGGCTTGGTGATCTCGCGGACATCGACGATGCGGACGGACATCAGGTTTTCGCTTCTGCAATTGAAAGGGGCTGTCGAGCCTCCCTGTAGCAGAAAATCAGTGCGTTGAACCTCAGGCCGCGCTCATGCAGCCATGCTTATTCGCAATAGCGCTTGCCGTTGAAGTGGAAGCACCTGGCGTTGGGGTCGGCGTAGACGCGGGCGCTCGCCGGCCGGACGTAATGGCGGCGGCGGACGCGAGGTTCGGTAATGTTGGCGCGAACGATCGGCGCGATGCAGCGATCGTTGATGTCCTTGTCGGTCACGATCTTCCACGTGGCTTTCGCGCCATCGGTCTGACACGTCAACATCATCGACTTCTGCGCGCAGATATAGGCGCCGTCGCTGTAGTCCTTGCTGTCATAGACACACAGCGCGTTGTTGGAAGACGGCGCCTGCGCGTGAACCGCGAGCGGCGTCAGCACAATCGCAAAACTGAACGTGAACAAAATCGAGCGGATCATGTCGTGCCTTTCGGTGCGTCACGATGATGACGCCGAACCTGCCGAAAACAAGAGACGAAGGAAGTGAACGGTCTAAAATTTAGCGGGACAATGCAGAACCCACCACGGTCCGGCGACGACTAAGCTGCCGGACCGCGATGGTTTGGTTTACTGCCCGATCTTGCAGCCCGACTCGGCAACGGTGAAGAACGCCTTGTCGCCTGGCACAACGGCGATCTGCTTGTAGTAATCCCAAGGCTTCTTCGACTCGGATGGCTTCTTGACCTCGAACAGATAGAGGTCATGCACCATGCGGCCGTTGGCAAGCACCTTGCCGCCCTGCGCGAAGTCGTCGTCAACCGGCATCTCGTGAAGTTTCTTGGAGACGGCTTCGGTGTCCTTGGTGCCTGCGGCCTTGACGGCTTTGAGATACTGCAAGGTCGCCGAATAGGTGCCGGCCTGGATCATGTTCGGCATGCGCCCGGTGCGCTTGAAGAACTTGTTGCCGAAATTGCGCGACTTGTCGTCGCGATCCCAGTAATAGCCTTCCGTCAGCACCGAGCCTTGGGCTGCTTCCAGACCGAGGCCGTGAACTTCAGCCAGCGTGAACAGCAGACCGGCGATTTTCTGGCCGCCCTTGACGATGCCGAATTCCGCCGCCTGCTTGATAGAGTTCGTCGTATCGAGACCCGCATTGGCAAGGCCGATGACCTGCGCCTTCGAGCTTTGCGCCTGTAGCAGGAACGACGAGAAGTCCGACGTGTTCAGCGGAATGCGAACAGACCCCACGACCGTACCGCCCTTCGATTTGACGAAATCGCCGGTGTCTTTTTCCAGCGCGTAGCCGAACGCGTAATCCGCCGTCATGAAGAACCATGTCTTGCCGCCGGCTTCCGTCAATGCACCGCCGGTGCCGACGCCGAGCGCGCGGGTGTCGTAGGCCCAGTGGAAACCGTAAGGCTGGCAGGCATCGCCGGTCAGGCGCGACGTTGCCGCACCCACGACGATATCGATCTTCTTCATCTGCTTCGACAGATCGTGAACCGCGAGTGCCACCGACGATGTCGTCAGCTCCGTAATCATGTCGACGTTTTCGACTTCATACCAGCGGCGCGCGATGCTGACACCGAGGTCCGGCTTGTTCTGGTGGTCGGCCGAAACAACTTCGATCTTCTGGCCGAGCACCGTGCCGCCGAATTCTTCGACCGCCATGTTGGCGGCTTCGACCGACCACTTCCCGCCGTAATCCGCATAGACGCCGGACTGGTCGTTGAGAATTCCGATCTTCACGCCTTGCTGCGCCGATGCCGGCAGCGCCGTCATCAAGCCTGCCGCTGTGACCGCAGCCGCCAAGAATTTCGATGTCATACAAGATCTCCCAAAGTTTCTGGTTGGACTGGCATTCCTTATACCTGCATGATCGCCGGGGTCATTCAAACTTTACAAGCGCCGTGTGCGGGAATTTTGCGGCGCACCAAAACCCAAGGGGCTGGACATGCGCCGAAATCCTATCCTCTCTGGCCTATCGGGTGCGCTGGCCATGGTCGCCGTCATGACGCCGTTACACGCGCAGGACAATTCGCCGCGGACCCTTCACATTCTGAGTGGTGGCGCGGCGCAAAGTCTCATCGAGACACTCGCGCCGAAATTCAAGCACAAGACACAGGCTGGAGCATCGCCGGCCAGTACGGCGCGGTCGGCGCGATGGCGGGCATGTTACGCGGCGGCGAGCCTGCCGATCTCGTCGTCCTGACCACAACTGTCCTCGATCAACTGGCGAAAGATTCGCTGCTGCAGCCCGGCGAATTCCGAAATGTCGGCCTCGTCGATACGGCGGTCGCTGTGCGCGCAAACGATCCCTCACCGCGCATCGACAGCGCGGATTCATTGCACGACGCGTTTCTGGCCGCGGATGAAATATTTTTACCTGACACCAAAGCCTCCACGGCCGGCATCCATCTCGCCAAGGTGCTCGCCCAGCTCAACATTGCCGACAGGGTGAAGGACAAGATTCGGGAATCTCCGGCCGGCAGAATAGCGATGAAAAATCTCGCTGCCTCGACGGCGCCTCATGCCATCGGCGCCACGCAAACGACGGAGATCGTGTCCACGCCGGGCTTGCACCTGGTCGGCACATTGCCGAAAGGCTTTGAACTATCTTCGATGTATGCGGCGGCCATTCCGGCGAAAGCCGCGAACGCCTCTGCGGCGCGGATGCTGATCGACTTGATGTCGGCGGATGCACAGCGCGGCTTGCGCGACAGCAAAGGATTCGCGTCGCCGTAATAATCTAGCGCTTGATAATCTAGTGCTTGGGAATAAAGCGCCCGGCGGATAATTTCCGGAAGCGCACGCCCTTGTCGCCGGGCAGGCGCGTGGCCTCATATCCGCCGTCGCGGATCGCGTCGCGCTGCGGACGCGCGTTTTCGGGATTGCGTTCTTTTTCCCACCAGGAGGCGCGCTGCGACGCGCGCGGAAGCGCGAAGCCCAGAATGTCCTCGATGGCCTCGAACGACATAATGAATTCAGGCAAGTGCTGCTGCGAGAGGTAATCGCGAAGCGGGTCGTAGCTGTCCAAGCCGATACTCCGGGCCGATACAGGGATTATCTTCGTTATCTTGGCGCGATACCTACGTCGCCGCCGCGCATTTGAACAGGGTCTATCGTCAAACTGTTGGCTTTCGGAAGGCCGTGGCGCGGCGTTAACTTGCGTGCGCCGCGATGGCGGCGCGCGACGCCGGTAAGGTTGACCGGTTAGGTTAAGACGCGGCTTGCGTTGCGCCGGCGCGGTCGGGTGCTACCGATTGAGCGTCGTTCAAAGCCGGCCTTACGGCTCGCAATTTCGATTGAGCGACAGGGGCCGCCGCGTTTTTCGCCCAAGCGGCGGCCCCACTTTCAGCCTCCACGCATATCGGCCAGCGCTCACATCGTCTCCGCAGGCGGCGCAGATTCGCGCGGTGTCAAGATTTGACCGAATCACGAGACGATGCATTCTCTGCACAGGAGCATGAGGGCGCGCGATGCTGAAAACGATCAAGCGGATGTTGGTCGATCTTCGTCTGGTGCGAATGAGTGACGGGCATCTTGCGCTGGTGCGCGATCTCGGACTGGTCAAGGGCGGTCGCGGACTGCGCCAACACGAAGCGCTGCTGTCGTTGAACGCTCAGGCCGTTTCAATTACGTCCTGGGTGCGGGGCGCAAGGTCGCGGAATTTGCTGGCGGTGGAAGACGGCCTGCCAACAAACTCTCTCTAATCTCGAACCCTAGCTGGTTTGGAATGGGAGAGAACCACTAGATCTCTCACCGGTCTGCTTGCTTGGATCTCGTAAAAAGCGAATATCTATGCCGTTTCCGCGAGCCGTCCGGCTGACCTGACGGATATTTTGGACCAGCGGGATAGAGACTACTGCATAGCTTGGCTCCGATCTAGATGAGTTGTCGGGACTGATGTCTGCGGTGCCGGTGG
>JAYVYQ010000081.1:0-12993 GCA_043784125.1 Afipia sp. | reverse complement strand
GGGTCGTACAGCAGCGCACCGGCAATTCGGGGTGGGTGGATACCATCTGGACCTTCTCGCTCGGTCTTGTCGGTGCCGGCGGCGCACTGTGGTCGATGGCGGGTCAGCCCACGACGTCGCGTCAATGGTTGGTTGCGATCCTGGTTGCGATCTGGGCGCTGCGCCTCGGCTCGCACATCGCCGTTCGTACCGCAGGCATCACGGACGATCCGCGTTACGCGGCGTTCGCCAAAGAGTGGGGCGTGGATTCGCCACGCAAGATGTTTATCTTTTTGCAGAACCAAGGCTTCGGCTCGATCCCGCTGGTGTTTGCGATTTTCGTCGCCGCGCATTTTCCTGCCGCTGAACTACGCGTTCAGGACTATCTCGGCGCGCTCATCTTGTTTGCAGGAATTGCAGGCGAAGCACTTGCCGACGCGCAGTTGAAATCGTTCCGCGCCGATCCTGCCAATAAGGGCAAGGTGTGCGATGTGGGGCTATGGAAATTTTCGCGCCATCCGAATTATTTCTTCGAGTGGTTCGGTTGGCTCGCCTATCCGATGATCGCGATCTCGCTCGATTACGGATGGGGATGGGTGACGCTGCTGGCACCAATCTTCATGTATTGGATTCTGGTGCACGTCACGGGCGTGCCGCCGCTCGAAGAGCAGATGCTCAAGTCGCGCGGTGAGGCCTATCGCGCCTATCAAAAACGAACGAGCAAGTTTTTTCCTTTGCCGCAACAAATCTGAGGACTGGCCATGAGTTTGATCTCGGCGATTATCGACAAGGCCGAACGTGCGCCGCTTCCTGACGTGATGATCCGCGCAGGAATCAACGCGCTGTGTTCGCGCACGGCCAGCAAACTCTCGACCGGCAATGCGGAAACCGACGCTGAATTTGCCCGCGAGATGGCGACGCGGGCTATTGCGGAGAACACCGATGAGGCCAACACGCAGCACTATGAAGTGCCGGCGAAGTTTTTTGCGCTAGCGCTGGGCCCGAATCGCAAATACTCGTCCTGTTTCTACAACGACTCGGATTCGACGCTGCAGGAAGCCGAGGAGGAGGCGCTGCGCCAGACGGTGGAACACGCCGATCTCGCCGACGGGCAATCGATCCTTGAGCTCGGCTGTGGCTGGGGTTCGCTGTCGCTTTGGATGGCGCGGCAATTTCCGAACGCGCGGATCGTCGCAGTATCAAACTCAAATTCGCAGCGCGAATATATCGAGGCGACGGCCAAGTCGCGCGGCCTCACCAATCTGACGATCGTCACGCAGGACATGAACGCGTTCGACCCGAAATCAAAGTTCGACCGCATCGTCTCGGTCGAGATGTTCGAGCACATGATGAACTGGCGCGAATTGATGACGCGCGTTCGCACATGGCTCAATTCCGATGGCCGCTTCTTCATGCACATCTTCACCCATCGGTCGGGTGCGTATCTGTTCGACCGCGCCGATAAGGAAGACTGGATCGCGCAGCACTTTTTCACCGGCGGCGTGATGCCGAGTCATCATCTGATCCAGCAATATTCAGACTTGTTCGTGGTCGAAAAGGAATGGCGCTGGAGCGGGGTGCATTATCAGCGCACGGCGCTGGATTGGCTGGCGAACTTCGATCGCAATCGCGACGAGATCGAAGCCGTGTTTCGTCCGGTCTATCGCGCTGACACCGCGTTATGGATGCGGCGCTGGCGCTGGTTCTTCCTCGCAACGGCCGGATTGTTCGGTTACGCCGATGGCAGCGAATGGGGCGTCAGCCATTACCGGATGAAAAGAGCCTGAGTGCTTATCCCAGCGGCTTGAGAATTTTCACCAGCTCGCTTTGCACGAACTCGTTGCCGCAGACGACATTGCCGCTCGCGAGTGCTGTGTCACCGCCCTCGATGCCGCTGATGACGCCGCCGGCTTCACGCACCATGATTAATCCAGCCGCGATGTCCCACGGCTTGAGGTTGCGCTCCCAGTAGCCGTCGAGCCGTCCCGCCGCTACGAAAGCGAGATCGAGCGATGCTGCGCCGAAACGCCGAAGCCCAGCGACCTTGGGCTGCAACTCCGCCATCTCGCGACGCGACAATTCATGATCGCCGCGCCCGATATGCGGCAGCCCGCATGCAATCACGCACTCGTCGAGCCTTTTTCGGCCCGCGACGCGCAAACGCTGATCGTTCAGGAAGGCGCCCTTGCCGCGCTCGGCGATGTAAAGCTCGTCGTTGGCGGGATTGTAGATGACACCTGCGATCATGACGCCTTCGCGTTGGAGGCCGATCGAAATCGCGAACTGCGGAATGCCGTGCAGGAAATTGGTGGTGCCGTCGAGCGGATCGACAATCCATGTATTGGATTTGTCGCTGCCTTCGCGCTCGCCGCCTTCTTCGCCGATGAAGCCGTAGCCCGGACGCGCCTTCAGCAGATCTTCGTACAGCATCTGCTCCGCGCGCTTGTCGGCGGCGGTGACGAAATTCGCCGGTCCCTTGAGCGAGACCTGCAGATTTTCGATCTCGCCGAGATCGCGTTTAAGGCTGCGGCCGGCGCGGCGCGCGGCTTTGACCATGACGTTGATGAGCGCTGAATGAAGCATGAATCGTCTTGAACGGTTTCTTCGTAAGCGCCGGGATTGCGGCGTCGATTGAGAAGCGATGCTTGGCGTCAAAGCCAATGCGGGTCAAGGGCGAAGGCGCGGGCCAAGGCTTATTTGGTGCCGAACCATTTCTTGGCGCGGTCCTCGGATTTCTTGCGATCTTCCGGCGTTTGCTCGAGGTATTGTGCGTCGAGGTCGGGATCGCCATTACCTGCGGTCTTGGCGATCAGGTGCCATTTGAAGCCTTCGATCTTGTCGACCGGAACGCCGGTCCCGGTGACAAGGATGCGGGCGAGGCGATTTTGCGCGATGGCGCTGTTTTGACGCGCGGCCCTCGTGAGCACTGTAAGCGCGGTCGGAACATCCCGTGGCGTTCCTGTGCCGTTGAACAGCGCAATGGCGTATTCCACTTCGGCATCGACATTGTCGGCTACCGCCGCTGCGCGCAGCAGGCGCGCGGCCTCCTCGAGATCCTTCTCAACGCCGCGGCCTTCCTTGTAGAAAGTGGCGAGCGCGTATTTGGCTTCGGGATTCCCCGCGTCAGCCGCCTGACGAAACAGTTCAGCGGCGCGCTTGAGGTCGTGGGGAAACAACTGTCCCTCGAGATAGAGCAGTCCGAGATTATAGGCGGCGGCTGCTTTTCCGAGTTTCGCGGAGGCAGCGAGCAGTTTCGCCGCTTCCTCGCGTTGCGGCGGTCCGCCGCGCCCGGCAATCTTCAGCATCGCGAGACCGAACATCGCTTCGCGGTCTCCCATGTCGGCGGCGCGCGTGTACCACTCGACCGCCTTCGCATCGTCCGGCCTGACACCGAAGCCGTTGGCATAAAGTTCGCCGATCAAGGTCATGGACTTCGGATCGTTGAATTGCTCGGCGCGTTGCTGGGCCAATTTGAGCGCGGTGAGATACGCGCCGCTCTGAAACGCCCCATAGGCGAGATCGGCGTTGGGATCGGCTGCGGCAGAAGCCGGATTTGGGGATGCGGATTTTTTTGGCGCGGGCGTCACGGCTTTTTGCGGCTTTGGCGGAGTGGCTGATTTTGGTTTTTCGGCCTTGGCTTGCGGTGCGGCTTTCGTGCCGGTTTGCGGGGTCAGAGATATTTGCGCAGGCGCAGCGGTCATCAGCGCCAGCGTGACGATGGCGACAGTTCCGAAAAGCTGTGTATGACGGCGCGCCGGCATTCTCACATGATCCTCAAGTGACCTTCGATCGCCCGGATGCGCGGTCGAAATGCTTGTTGACGATCTCGCTGGCCTCGATCAGTGCGGCGCGAGGCCCGCGCGAATCCTGCCAGATGAAATCGCCGACGAGAATGAAATCTGCGCCGGATTCGGCAAACAATCCCGCTTCGTCCAGCGTTGCGGCATAGCCGACACAAGGCGGCTCGAATACTTCCGCCCACCATTGCAGTCGCTCGAAAATGGCCTCGGCTGACGGGCGTTCGCCGTCTTCATCAAGTTCGCCGAACAGCACGTAATCCGCGCCGGCTTCTCCGGCCATCATGGCATCATGCCGTGTGTTCAATCCGCCGACGCCGAGAATGCGATCCGGCTTCAGTGTTGAAAGCGCGTCCTCGAGGGCTTCGACGCCGGAGATGTTCGCGCCATCGGCACCTGCACGCGCGGCAAATTCGAAATGACCGTCGAGAAGAAATGCCGCACCTCCATTTTGCACAACCGGCGCAATCGCCTTGGCGCACTGAATCATGCCGCGCTCGTCGGCGGATGCAAATTTGAGCAACACAGCCGCGACATCGGCCGCAGCCAGCAATTCTGGAAGCGCCGCGGTAACAGCCGATGGGTCCGCAATCGGCAGCGTCGCGAGATAGAGTCGCGGTGTCGCACGCGGAGAAACGGGTTTCGGTTTGGTCGCCATGATGCAGGTGATGCCTTCGGAGTGCGGCCAAAAAAGGGGCGGGATCGTGTCCCGCCCTTCAACTCATGCGATCTTGGCGTTGAGTTCGCACTTGGCGTAGCGCTGCGCCATCTGGGCGGTGGTCAGCACCTTCTTGATCTTGCTGGCCTGACCCGCGGTGTTGAATTCCTGCAGCCGCGCCTTGCATAGCTTTGTCATAGCTTCCATCGCGGGCTTGAGATATTTGCGGGGATCGAATTCGCTGGGGTTCTCGCTCAGGACTTTGCGGATTTGTCCCGTCATCGCCATGCGGTTGTCTGTGTCGATGTTGATCTTGCGCACACCGTGCTTGATGCCGCGCTGGATTTCCGCAACCGGCACGCCCCATGTGGGTTTCATCTGGCCGCCGAATTTGTTGATGATGTCCTGCAAATCCTGCGGCACCGAAGATGAGCCATGCATGACCAAATGTGTATTGGGCAGCTTGCGGTGAATTTCCTCGATCACATTCATGGCCAGAATGTTGCCGTCCGGCTTGCGGGTAAACTTATATGCGCCGTGCGAGGTGCCCATCGCAATCGCCAGTGCGTCGACCTGCGTTTCCTTGACGAACTTCACGGCCTCGTCCGGATTGGTCAGAAGCTGATCGTGCGACAATTTTCCTTCCGCGCCGTGGCCGTCTTCCTTGTCGCCCATGCCGGTCTCTAACGAGCCCAGCACGCCGAGTTCGCCTTCGACCGAGATGCCGCCCAGATGCGCCATGTCGGTCACGGTCTTGGTGACGGCGACATTGTAATTCCAGTCGGCCGGCGTCTTGCCGTCGGCTTTCAGCGAGCCGTCCATCATGACGGAAGTGAATCCGGCCTGGATCGCGGTCATGCAGGTCGCAGGCTCGTTGCCGTGGTCGAGATGCACGCAGACCGGAATCTGCGGATAAATCTCCGTCACCGCGTCCATCATATGCTTGAGCATGATGTCGTTGGCATAGGCACGCGCCCCGCGTGAGGCCTGAATGATGACGGGAGCGTCGAGGCTGGACGCCGCGTCCATGATGGCGAGCGCCTGTTCCATATTGTTGATGTTGAAAGCCGGCACGCCATAGTCGTGCTCCGCCGCGTGATCGAGCAATTGACGCAACGTGATGCGAGCCATGGGCCTTCATTCTCCGACTTGTGAACGGCGCCAGCGGCGCCCTGTTCCGTGAATTGTATCGAGATCGCGCGGACGCGAATCCGACGTCTCAGCGTATTCTTAAAACCTCGACGCCGGGCAAAGGTTTCCCTTCCATCCACTCAAGAAACGCGCCGCCGGCAGTGGAAACATAGGAAAAATCCTGCGCCACGCCAGCGTGGTTCAATGCCGCAACGGTGTCGCCGCCGCCCGCGACCGACACCAGCTTGCCGGCCTTGGTGCGCGCTGCGGCGTGTCTGGCAGCCTGAACCGTGCCGCGGTCGAACGGGGCTATCTCGAAGGCTCCGAGCGGACCGTTCCACACAAGCGTCGCCGCGTCATCGATAGCGGCGCGAACGCGCTCGATCGATAGCGGGCCGATATCGAGGATCATGCCGTCGGCGGGAATTGCATCGAGACCGTAGGCGTGAGACGGCGCATTGGCCTCAAAATGAAACGCCACCACTGCATCGACCGGCAGAATGATCGCGCAATTCGCGGTCTCGGCCTTTTCCATGACCCGCAGCGCCGTCGCCGTCAGATCTTTTTCGCAGAGCGACTTGCCGACCTTGATGCCTTGCGCATGCAAGAATGTGTTGGCCATGCCGCCGCCGATCACCAGCGCATCGACCTTGCTCACCAGATTCTCGAGGAGATCGAGCTTGGTTGAGACCTTCGCGCCGCCGATGATGGCGATGACCGGATGTGTCGGGGCTTCAAGTGCCTTTGTCAGCGCATCAAGCTCGGCCTCCATCGTGCGCCCCGCATAGGCGGGGAGTATGTGGCCGAGGCCTTCCGTGGAGGCGTGAGCGCGATGCGCCGCCGAAAAAGCGTCGTTGACCCAGATGTCGCCGAGCTTTGCCAGTTGGGCGACGAAGGCCGGATCGTTCTTTTCCTCGCCGGGATGAAAGCGCGTGTTCTCCAGGCAGAGAATGTCACCGTCCTTCATCGCCGCCACGGCTTTCTCTGCAACCTCGCCGACGCAATCGGCGGCGAACTGCACCTGCTTCTTGATCACGTAACCGAGCGCAACCGCGACGGGCTTTAGCGACTCTTTCGGGTCGACGCCCTTGGGGCGGCCGAGATGCGCGAGAATGATGACCTTTGCGCCCTTTTCAGACAACTCGATGATCGTCTGGGCAATCCGCTGCAGACGTGTCGTATCCGAGACCCGGCCGTTGTCCATCGGCACGTTGAGGTCAACGCGCAGCAGGACGCGTTTGCCCTTCACGTTGACGTCGTCGAGGGTACGAAATCCGGTCATCGGCGCTCGTTTGAGATCAGATCAGCTTGGCCATCGCGACGGCGGTGTCCGACATGCGGTTGGAGAAGCCCCACTCGTTGTCGTACCAAGTCAGGATGCGGACCAGCGTGCCGCCCTGCACCTTGGTCTGGTCCATCGCGAAGGTCGATGACGCCGGATCGTGATTGAAATCGATCGACACGTTCGGGGCTTCGGTGAAGGCGAGAATGCCCTTCAACTGCTGCTGCTGCGAAGCGCGCTTGATGGCCTCGTTGATTTCTTCCTTGGTCGTCGCGCGCTTGGCGACGATCTTGAGGTCGATCACCGACACATTCGGCGTCGGCACGCGGATCGCAACGCCGTCGAGCTTGCCTTGCAATTCGGGCAACACGAGACCGATGGCCTTCGCCGCACCGGTCGATGTCGGAATCATCGACAGCGCCGCCGCGCGGCCGCGATAGAGATCGCTGTGCATGGTGTCGAGTGTCGGCTGGTCGCCCGTATAGGCGTGGATCGTGGTCATGAAGCCGGTCTCAATACCGACCGTGTCGTTCAGCACCTTTGCGACGGGGGCCAGGCAGTTCGTGGTGCACGAACCGTTCGAGACAACGAGATGATCCTTGGTGAGTTTGTCGTGGTTGACGCCGTACACGATGGTTGCGTCCGCGCCGTCCGACGGTGCCGATACCAGCACGCGCTTGGCGCCTGCAGTCAGATGCGCCGATGCCTTGGCCTTGGCGTTGAAAATGCCGGTGCATTCCATCGCAATGTCGATGCCGAGGTCCTTCCATGGCAGCGTCGCCGGATCGCGATGCGCCAAGACCTTGATTTTGCCGTAACCGATGTCGATGGAATCGCCGTCGACCTTCACGATGCCGGGAAAACGGCCATGCACCGAGTCGTAGCGCAGCAGATGGGCGTTGGTCTCGACCGGGCCGAGATCGTTGATGGCGACGATCTGAATGTCCGTGCGCTTGGATTCATGGATGGCACGCAGAATATTGCGGCCAATTCGGCCAAATCCATTGATCGCGACCCGGACTGCCATTCAACTTCTCCTTAAACTGACGAAAATGATGGGTTTCGAGGCGTTTTCTGCCCCGAATGTCGCCACGATGCAACGTCTTGGGGCGAGGAATGTTCGCCCACAAGCAAGAAGGGTTGTCAGCCCTTCAATTGCGCCTGTGCGGCGTCAGCCACGGCTTCCGCCGTGATGCCGAAATGCCGGTAAAGCTCCTTATATGGAGCGCTTGCACCGAATCCGCTCATGCCGACGAAAACGCCATCCGAGCCGATGACGGCGTCCCAGCCCTGACGGATAGCCGCTTCCACCGCGATCTTGACCGGTGCCTTGCCGATGATGGCGGCTTTCTTGGCCTCCAGCAGTTCTAGCAGCAGGTCCATGCACGGCACCGACACCACCCGAGTCGCGATGCCGCGCGCCGCAAGGAGCTTCTGAGCGTCTACGGCCAGCGACACTTCCGAGCCTGATGCGAAGATCGACACCTTGGCCTCGCCATCGGCCTTGGAGATTTCATATGCGCCGCTGGCGCATTTGTTGTCGGCGTCATTGGCACGGCGCAACTGAGGCAGGTTCTGACGCGTCAGGGCCAGCACGCTTGGACGATCCTTCGCCTGCAGTGCAAGTTGCCAGCATTCGAGTGTCTCGACCGTGTCGCAGGGACGAAACACGTTGCAGTTCGGAATCGCGCGCAGCGCCGCCAGATGCTCGACCGGCTGATGGGTCGGACCGTCTTCGCCGAGACCGATCGAATCGTGGGTGAGCACGTGGATCACGCGTTCGCCCATCAGCGCTGCGAGACGAAGCGCGGGGCGCAGATAGTCGGCGAACACCAGAAACGTGCCGGAATAGGGAATCAACCCGCCGTGCAATGCCATGCCGTTCATGGCAGCGGCCATGCCGTGCTCGCGGATGCCGTAGTTCACGTAACGTCCGCCGTAATTGTTGGCGGAGACCGCGACCATGCCTTTGACGCGGGTGTTGTTGGAGCCGGTCAAATCCGCCGAGCCGCCGATCATTTCAGGCACGGCGGCAGTCAGAACGGTCAGCGCATTTTCAGACGCGATGCGGGTTGCGATTTCTTTCGGTTCTTCAGCAAGCGATGCCTTCATCTTTGCGACAGCGTCATTCAGCGCTTTCGCCGGAAGCTCGCCCTTCATGCGGCGTTCGAATTCGCTGCGCACACCGGCGTCTTTCGACGAAAATGTTTTCGTCCAATCCGCATGCGCCTTCGCGCCGCGCGATCCGGCTTCGCGCCATGCGGCAAGAATATCCGCCGGAATTTCAAATGGCGGCGAATCCCATTTGAGATTCTTTCGCGCGCCCGCGATTTCGTCTGCGCCGAGCGGCGAGCCGTGGGATTTTTCCGAGCCGGCTTTGGTCGGCGCGCCGAAACCGATGGTGGTCTTGCAGGCGATCAGCGACGGACGATCCGACTTCTGCGCCCGCGTGAGTGCGTCCGCGATGGCTTTAGGATCATGCCCGTCGATGCGCTCGGCTGCCCAGCCGGCGGCCTCGAAACGCTTCAGCTGATCGACCGAGTCCGAAATCGAAATCGCGCCGTCGATGGAGATGCCGTTGTCGTCGAACAGCACAATCATCTTGTTCAGCTTAAGGTGGCCCGCGAAGGCAATTGCTTCCTGGCTGATGCCTTCCATCAGGTCGCCATCGGAGGCCAGCACGTAAGTATGATGATCGACGATGTCGCTGCCGAATTCGGCAGCCATGCGGCGCTCCGCGAGCGCCATGCCGACGGCGGTGGCGATGCCTTGGCCGAGCGGCCCCGTCGTAGTCTCGATTCCGGGCGTGACGAAATTTTCCGGATGACCCGGTGTGATCGATCCGAGCTGACGGAAATTCTTGATCTGCTCGATCGTCATCGATGCGTTGCCGGTGAGATACAGCAACGCGTAGAGCAACATCGAGCCGTGGCCCGCCGACAAGACGAAGCGATCGCGGTCGAACCACTTTGCATCGTTCGCGTCGAATTTCAGGAACTGCGTGAACAGCACGGTGGCGACATCTGCGGCCCCCATCGGCAGACCCGGATGGCCCGACTTCGCTTTTTCGACAGCATCCATCGCAAGCGCGCGGATCGCATTGGCCATACGGGACGGATCGATGCGCGTTGTCATGAAGGTTCTGCCTTAATTCGCTGGTGGTGAAAGCCAGTGCCGAAGGGAATCGGCGGCGGTGTTGCAAAAGGCCCTTAAGTGCGGGTGGATAGCATCTGGTTCCGGTGAGTCCAAGGGTGTGGAGCCCGCCGTGCGCCGGCTGCTTCGCTTAACGGTGCATAGCTTGGTGTCGGCGTTGCGCTCGGCTGCAGGTGGCCTTAAATTTATTCGACTAAATGCCTGCCGGTTCGCAGCTTTCGCGCGGCCGGACGGAACTAAAAAGGCAGATGTTCCGCAATGACCGATCGCAATGCCAACGGTTTCGTCCATCTGGAGTCTGCGGCCGCCGGGCAGAGCGACATCGAACTTGCCACGCGGCGACTGGCGGCGGCACTCGATGCGCTTGAGAGCGCGGTCGAGCGGCGCAGCGACAACGATCATGCGGAAGATGAACTTGCAGCGCGGATTCAGGCGCTCGGCACCGACCGCTCACGTCTCGCCAATGAACTCGACGGCACACTCGTCCGGTCGAGGGCACTCGAGCGTGCCAATCGCGAAATCGCCGAGCGTCTCGACGTCGCCATCGACACCATCCGCTCCGTCATCGAAACCGGAGACTCAACATGAGCCACGTCAATGTCACGATCAATGGTCGGCAATATCGCATGGCGTGCGAGGAAGGACAGGAGTCGCGCCTGCTGCGGCTTGCGGAAAATCTTGAAACCCGAGTCGTCAGCCTGCGCGGCAAGTTCGGCGAAATCGGCGACCAGCGTCTCACCGTGATGGCGGCGCTGACGGTGGCGGACGAACTGGTCGATGCGGGGCAGCGCATTCGTGCGCTCGAAGAGGAAATCATCGCGTTGCGCGAAGTGCGCGTCACGGCGTCCGACCGCGCCCGCGCGACCCAGACGGCCGTGGCCAATGCGCTCAATTCCGCCTCGGACCGGATCGAGAAGATGGCGCAAGCGCTGAACCGGCCTGCTCGCGGGGGCGTTGCAATCGGTTAATTGCCGCTTGAGTGCTGGCGGCGGAGCCCATTCGCCACTACATTGTCAAAGCGAGGCTGCGTCGCGCGTCAGAAGCCAATATATCTCCGGGGCCTTATCGATCCATACGGGAACTGTCCCTGGCCGAGTTCGTGGATTCGGACACACGGTGCCCACCTACTTTCGTAGGTGCTCCGGGATCGAGCGCTTCAACGGCCATCGCGGCTTCGCACTTTTATCTTGAGACACAATTCGCCTGATGTCCGCGCTCGCCGCGGACATTTTCTATCTTTTCTCCGAATGCGACGGTGTGAATGACGGATCTTGTCGAAGCAACAAACGCTCACAAGGACGAGCTTCGTAGCCGTGCGTTGAGCCGGCGCGATCTTCTGACCGTCGAGCAGCGAGTTGCCGCCGCTGAGGCCGCCGCAGCAATGCCGATACATCTGGAGATCAGGCCTGGAACGATTGTCGCCGGATATTCTCCGATCAACAGCGAGATCGATCCGTTTCCGCTGATGCGCGCGCTTGAAGAACAGGGTGCCGAACTGGCGCTGCCGGTCATCGTCAAGCGCGATCATCCACTGATCTTCCGCTCATGGTCGCCGGATGAGGGACTTGTGCGCGGGAGTTACGGAATTTTTCAGCCGTCGTCCGATGCGCCGGATGTTGATCCCGACATCGTGCTGGTGCCGCTGGCTGCATTCGACAAGGCGGGCCACCGGATCGGATATGGCCGCGGGTATTATGATCGCACATTGCATCAGTTGCGGGCGATGAAGAAAATGACCGTGATCGGCATTGCATTTGCGGTACAGGAAATCGAAATTGTGCCCGCGTTGCCCCACGACGAACAACTCGATTGTGTGCTAACGGAACGCGAGTTGATCGATCTTCGGAGAGTGTAAGTGCGCATCCTTTTTGTCGGCGATGTTGTGGGGCGCTGCGGGCGAACCGCCGTCGTGGAAACGCTACCCGGCCTCATTCGCGACTGGAAGCTGGAGCTTGTTATCGTCAACGGCGAGAATGCCGCCGGTGGCTTCGGCATCACCGAAGTCATCTATCAGGAACTGCTGGATGCGGGCGCCGACGCCATCACACTCGGCAATCATTCATGGGATCAGCGCGAGGCGTTGGTTTTCATCGAGCGCGCGCCGAAGCTCATTCGTCCGGTGAATTTTCCGGTCGGAACACCCGGTCGCGGCGCAGCGCTGATCGACACCAAGAACGGCAAGCGTGCGCTGGTCATCAACGGCATCGGCCGCATCTTCATGCAGCCGTTCGACGATCCGTTTACGACCATCGACCGTGAACTGAATGCCTGTCCGCTGCGTGAGGCTGCGGATGCGGTGGTGGTCGATTTTCACGCCGAAGCGTCTAGTGAAAAGCAGGCGATCGGATATTACTGCGACGGACGCGCAAGTCTGGTGGTCGGCACGCATACCCATGTGCCGACCTCGGACCATCGCATCTTGCCCGGCGGCACGGCCTACATGACCGACGCCGGAATGACCGGCGACTATCAGTCGATTATCGGCATGCAGCGCGACGAGCCGCTGGGGCGATTTCTGCGCGGCTATTCTGCCGGACGATTTGAACCTGCGGAGGGCATAGCCACTCTCAGCGGAGTTGCGGTTGAGACCGACGACAGAACGGGCCTCGCGTTGCACGTTGCGCCCGTGCGCATCGGTCCTATTCTGGACCCTGTCGTGCCGGATTTCTGGTGATCTAATTCAGATTTTGTAGGCGGTGCGGAAACCGCCCCAGTGACGGCCGTTGACGCGGATCGGCACGTCGATCTCGCGCATCATCACGGTCTTGCCGTTGCCCATGTCGCGCGCATAGCTCTGGATCAAATAGGAGCGAATGTTGCGGCCGGCAGCGAGGCCCGCAGCGTCGTTGAAGATGCGGCGGTTACGCGAATTTGCGGTGTTCCACGCGACGTCGCCCGCGCGTTGCGGCTGTGAATAAATCTTGTTGTGAACGGGAAGATAGCCGTTGCGGTCAATCGCGGCGCAGAAGGCAGCGCGCGCATCGAGTCCGAGA
>JAYVYQ010000080.1:0-19523 GCA_043784125.1 Afipia sp. | reverse complement strand
GTCGTCGCATGCGCTGGGCAGCGATGTGCGGCTCTGGGTCGCGGCGATTGTCGGCCTGATCCTTTGCGCGCTCGCACTCGGCGACCGGCGCTTGCGGCGCGCCCCGCGATTGCTGACCGCCGGTGTCGTCCTCGGCCTTGGCGTCATCGCCGGATGGATCGCGACCACATCGCTCGGCGACGATTTCGCATCCCCTGTTCAACCGCAGAGCCTGACGTTTGTGTCGACAATCGGAAAGGCGCTGTACGCGAGCCTGCAGAATGTCACGAACTTCGCCGACTTCGGTGTCGCAAGCGTGTTCGGCGTCGTGATCGGATCGTGGGTCGCGGCATGGCGCAGCGGCGAGTTGCGATGGGAAGCCTTCGACGACGACCATGAGATGCGCCGTCATCTCGGCGGTGCGGCACTCATGGGTATCGGTGGAATTCTGGCCGGCGGCTGCACCATCGGCCAGGGAATTACCGCAGGCTCGGTGCTGGCGCTGTCATGGCCGTTCGCCGTCGGCGGCATGCTGCTCGGCGCGCGAATTGGAATTGCGGTTCTTGTCGACGGCTCACCGCGCGACATCGTGCAGCGGCGCTGGGCCAATTTTCTTGGGAGAAAGAATCCCTCGGATTAAGGTCGAACGAGTGTATAGCCGCTTTCGGACAGCGTCAGCACTTGTGCGACGCCGGTGCCGACTTCATGAGCGTGGGGATTTGTCTTCGGCCGCTTGCCGGTCTCGCGTTCGACCGTGTCCAGCGTGTTGCCGCAGACATCGAACTTGACGCCCTGACTGACGAGGCTATCGACCAGCGGGCGAAATTCGCTTTCCTCGAACACAAGCGAAATACCCCGACCGAATGCGACAACCTCGATCGCAACCTTATCCAGATCGTAGAATTTGAGAATGTTGCTGGCGACACTGAGGACGAGGCGCTGCCGCTTGGGGTCTGACTCTGAGATCTGAAGCGCAAGAAAATGCTCGGCGAACGGCTTGTCGGTGTCGGGCTTGCGTGGCGGCGCAGGCGTTTGCGCATACGCCGCGCCAAACAGCAGCGAGGCTGCGGCAACTGAACCGAGACTGGTGAGCAAAGCGCGGCGGTTCATGGGGTGTCCAAATGGTCACGGCGACGGGCGCACGTTACCGTATCGCGAACGCCATGACCAATGACAAGCGGCCGATCAGCGCGTGGCAAGCGCCGGGATGGCGACAACGCCGCGGATGCCGAGCGCCGCACCGGTCAAAATGCCCGCCACTGCGATCAGCGAGGGCATGCCCAAAGTGGAGAGACCTGTCAGGCCCTGCCCGATCGAGCAGCCATAGGCCATCGCGCCGCCGCTACCCATCAGGGCCGCGCCGGAAATCGAACGCGCTGTGTGCCCGGCCGACGTATAACCTTCAAGATGAAAGCGGCCGGTCAGGATCGCGGTCGCAAAACTGCCGGTCGCAACGCCAGCAAAAAGAGCGATTCCAAAATTCAGCGTCAGCCCCGTTGAGAACATGACGTATTGCACGCTGTCGGCGATCGGCGAAACGAAGGACAGTGACGTGACGGGAATTGGATTGAACTCATCCGCACCGATCCAGCCTGTTGCAAGCCAGCCTGCGACCACCAGCAGACCGACGGCCAAACCGGCGCCGATCTGACCGTAAGAGTGGCGAAACTGGCGGTCAGAGAATGCAAAGATGACAAGCGCACCGCTTGCGATCAGTGCGACCGCGACGCGCGCGACAGTCTCGTTGATTCCAAACGAGGCCAGCAACGCTGGTGCTGAAATCGCGGACGGCGTGAATTGGGTCCATTGCAGAATGGCGAGGCGCGCCGGTGCGATCAGGCCCTTCAGGGTCATCTGCGCGGTGACGCCGATGATGACGAGCACGACCAGCGAGCGAATATTGCCCTTGCCGAGCAGCACCACGGCGCGCGACGCGCAGCCATTGGACAGCACCATGCCGAGGCCGAACAGCAGGCCACCTGCGAACATCAGCGGGACGGAGAACGACGGCTGCAGGTAGATTGATTTTCCGATGTCCACGAGGCCGGCACCGGCAATGAATTGCGTCCCGACAATCGCGACAGCCAGTGCAACCGCATAGCTGCGGAGCTTGCGTCCGTCGTCTGCCGTCCACCATTCGCGCAAGCTGCTGAGAAGGCAGAAGCCGCTCAACAGACCCACGACCCCAAAGGTGAGGCCGATTGCAAAACCTGCAGAGACTGAAATGTCGGGCATGACGGAATTCCTCGGCGGCCTGAGCCTTCTAATATTGGCCCCTGTCTAGTCCTCGCCAAGGGATCGGTCCATAACCCCCTAAAACTAATAAGGAAATTCCGTTGCACGGGGCCAGGATAGTGAAATTTACTACCCGTGAACAGCCAGAGCGAAGATTATTCTTCTGAAAAATCGAGCCTAGCCCTCACTGAGAGGGCAATTTGGCACTTCGCTTGGAATTATTTCACTGGGACGGAAACCGGAGGTGGCGTCGCAGTCAGGTGTTTTTTGGGAGCAAGCGAGCCCGCCAGAAACGTAACGCCATAAACCGCGATAAGCGCCAATACATACATGGCATACGCCTGCGGGGGCGTCGTTGCCCAGCGAAAGAGCCTCGTCAGCGCTGACGATGAATCGGTTTCATTTGTCATCGCATGATGCTGGGCAATGGTGGCATGCAAAGCAATCGAAAATAATCCGCATGCCTGAACGTTTCTTGAGCGTGACGCCTATGCCTTGCCGCGAGATTCGTCTCCATCCGACGTGGACGCGCGACGATGATTTGCCATCCAGTCCTCAAGCCCGTCGACTTCGGTTTTCGACAATCGCAATCCGAGCTTGGAGCGGCGCCAGACGATATCCTCGGCCGTCCGTGCAAATTCATAACCCATAAGGTATCGAACCTCGCGTTCAAAAAGCGTATCGCCGAATAACTGTCCGAGATCGGCGGTCGTCGATGCCTCGCCGAGAACTCGGCTGGCGCGCGTGCCGTAGGCGTGCGCAAGGCGAAGCGCGAAGACACGCGACAAAAACGCGTAATCGCGGATGAGCTGGTCGGCGATTGCAGGTATCGCCGCAACGTCCATATCACCACCCGGCAACGGCGCGTGCGCGGTCCACCCTTCTGACGCTTTGTCGCCGTTCAGATATGGGAACAATTTTTCCAGCACTTCTTCCGCGAGACGCCGATAAGTCGTGATCTTGCCGCCGAAGATCGACAGCAACGGCAATCCATCCGGCGTATCGAACTCAAAGACGTAATCGCGCGTGGCCGCTTTCGCTTCACTCGCGCCATCGTCGTACAACGGACGAACGCCTGAATACGCCCAAACGACATCTTCGGGTTTGACCGGCTTGGCGAGATAGTCGTTCACCGAATTGCACAAATAGACGATCTCCTCCTGCGAGGCTTTCACCTTCGCGGGATCGCCGTCGTAATCGCGGTCGGTGGTGCCGATCAGCGTGAAATCATCACGATAGGGAATTACGAAAACGACACGCCCATCACCATTCTGGAAAGTGTAGGCGCGATCATGATCGTAAAGACGGGGGACGACGATGTGCGATCCTTGAACGAGGCGGACCTTGGCCTTGGCGGCGACACCAGTGCGCTGGCTCAACACTTCCGCGACCCACGGACCGGCCGCGTTCACCAGCGCGCGTGCGGCGATGCTGCTTTGCGCGCCCGTCACGGTGTCTTCGAGCAATATCCGCCAATGATCGCCGTTTGGCTTCGCGCTGATGGCCTTCATGCGCGTTCGGACGGTCGCGCCACGATCAGCGGCATCGCGCGCATTCAGCGCAACCAGTCGTGCGTCATCGACAACGCAATCGGAATATTCGAACCCTTGCGTAAATCTGCCCGGCACCAGCGGCTTGCCGACCTCGGCACGTCTCAAATCCACCGAGCGCGCAGCGGGCAGCAAATGCCGGCCGCCGAGATGATCGTAGATAAAGAGACCGAGCCGCAACAACCATGCTGGCCGCAACCCTGCGTGGTGGGGCAGCACAAATCGAAGTGGCCGAATGATGTGGGGCGCGATCTGCCAGAGCAGTTCGCGCTCGATCAACGCCTCGCGGACCAGACGGAAGTCGTAATATTCGAGATAACGCAGGCCGCCGTGTATGAGCTTCGTCGACCATGACGACGTGCCGCTCGCCAGATCGTTCATCTCGCACAAGAATACGGAATTGCCGCGGCCCGCAGCATCGCGGGCGATGCCGCAGCCGTTGATGCCACCGCCGATGATTGCAAGATCGAAAACGCGTTCCAAACGTCTATCCCCGCCGCCGCAAGCTATCGGTCACAGATTCTACAATTGCGGCGATTAAAGCACATTGCGGAGCGCAATGAATCACAAGATCACGGCACTTAATAGCCGCCCCTCGCCCCCGCCTCTTCGAGGGTCTGGGCAAGGTCCAGGCTCTTTTCGAGTTTGCCTAACACACCTCTCAGCAAGCTGCGTTCCTCACGCGTGAGCGACGAGAGGATGGCGCGCTCCTTACGGAGCAAGCGCGGAATGAGATCGCGATACAGCACACGACCCTTTCCCGTCAGGCGGAGCGCGAACTCGCGGCGGTCGACTTTGTTTTCCACCCGCTCGATCAATTTGCGCTTCAGCAATTGGCTGACCGCGCGGCTGATGGTGGATTTATGCGTTCTTGTGCAATGCGAAATATACTGCGCCGTGCACGCCTCGCCACTAAATCCGAGCGTGGCAATGACCCGCCACTCCGGAATATCGAGGCCGGATCGCTCGCGATATTCACTGGAAAGTTCCGAACTGACTTCAGCGGCCAGCCGATTGAGCCGGAACGGCAGAAATTTGAAAAGATCAAATCCGGTCACGCCATCGATCCTTCATGAATTCGCCACTCGCCGAAAGGCCAAGAAAGATAGTTGCAGTTGCGACTATATGAGCAATGGTCTAGCCTGTCGATCATGTCGCAACCGCTCAGACTGCAATTCGGCTATCGCCGCCATGCCGACCAGGACCGCGCTCTGGCGAATGCCGCGCACCACCCTGTCGTGGTGGTGGGCGCAGGTCCGGTTGGATTGTCGCTTGCGATCGATCTGGCGCAGCGCGGACATAATGTCGTCCTGCTCGACGATGCCGACCGCATCGGTGACGGTTCGCGCGCGATCTGTTTCTCCAAGCGCTCGCTCGAATTGTGGGATCGGCTCGGCGTCGGCGAACGCATGGTCGAGAAAGGCGTGGTCTGGAAAGTCGGCAAGATTTTTCTGAAAGACGAGATGGTCTTTCAGTTCGACCTGCTGCCGGAAGACGGCCACAAGATGCCGGCCTTCGTGAACCTGCAGCAGTATTATGCCGAGGCGTTTCTGGTCGATCGCATTCAGGAATTGCCACGGATCGACCTGCGCTGGCGCAACAAGGTCGTTGGCATCGAACAACGCAACGATCATGCGGTGGTTGCTATTGAGACGCCCGATGGCAAATATCATCTGAAAGCAGATTTCGTGGTGGCCTGCGATGGCGCGCGCTCGGCGCTGCGTGGATTTGTCGGCGCAGAATTCTCCGGCGAGACCTTCGAGGACCAATTCCTGATCGCCGACGTCAAGATGACAGCGGCATTCCCGACCGAGCGCTGGTTCTGGTTCGATCCGCCGTTTCATGCGGGACAGTCGGCGTTGCTGCATCGCCAGCCAGATGATGTCTGGCGCATCGATCTGCAACTCGGCCCAGACGCCGATCCGGCCATCGAGCGGCTCCCGGAAAACGTGCGGCCACGCATTGAGCGCATGCTGGGACACGGCAAATTCGATTTCGAGTGGATTTCGATTTACAAATTCCAGTGCCGCCGCATGCAGCGCTTCGTGCATGAGCGCGTCATCTTCGCCGGCGACGCCGCGCATCAGGTCTCGCCGTTCGGTGCGCGCGGCGCGAATTCGGGACTTGAAGACGCCGAGAATATCGCATGGAAACTGTCGTTCATCCTGAACGGCGATGCGCCGCTGTCGCTGCTCGATAGTTATGAGATCGAGCGAAGCGCTGCCGCCGACGAGAACATCCGCGCCTCGACCCGCTCCACGGATTTCATCGCGCCGCATTCGGCGCAGGAACGCCGGATGCGTCAGGCCATTTTGAGATTGGCCAAGGAAGCCGATTTCGCCAAACGCATGGTCAATGGCGGGCGGCTGTCGACGCCATCGGTCTACGATACGCCGTTATCGACGAACGACGTCGATCAATGGGATGCGGGACCGTGCCCCGGCGCGCATATGGTGGACGCTACTCTCATCACGGCGGGCGGACAAAGCATCTATCTCACCGAGGCTTTCAAATCGGCGAACGGTCGTTTTGTGCTGCTGCAATCCGGTGATGCCGCCGATCTCGGCGTCCTCGGCTGTCATTGCATCCGCATCGGCAGCGATTCGCCGCTGCTTGACTCGTCGGGGCTGTTCGGAAAACGTTATGAAGCCTCAAACGGCGCGGCCTATCTTCTGCGACCCGACGGCTATGTCGCGGCGCGATTCAGGAAACCGACATCGCTTGCTGTGCAGGCCGCGATGTCACGCGCGACCGCGCGGACGCAGGTGACGCAATGACGCTGTCGACGCAATCCAACTTCGTAGATCCGGACGCCGCCTATCGCATGATCGTCGAGGCGCATCGCGGCCTCAGCGATGACGACAGCGCGTTGTTGAATACGGCGCTGGTTCTTATTCTCGCCAATCATATCGGCGACCCGAGCGTGCTTGGCGATGCGATCGCCCTCGCAAAACGGCGATTGACCGGCGATCAGTCAAATAACCAGAACAACAAGGACAAAACATGAGCGCCAAAGGTTTCGCGTCCACGACGGACATGGCGGAGAAGCCCATTACCTTCTCCGAAATCGGGCCGGACATTTACGCCTTTACGGCTGAGGGCGATCCGAACACCGCCGTCATTGTGGGCGACGACGGCTGTATCGTGTTCGACGCGCAGGCGACGCCTGCAATGGCCAACAGCGTGATCGAACGCGTCAAGACCGTGACAGACAAGCCGATCAAATATGTCGTGCTGTCGCACTATCATGCCGTGCGCGTACTCGGCGCATCCGCCTATAAGGCGCAAGGCATCGTCGCCTCTCAGGAAACCCATCGGCTCATCATGGAGCGCGGCCAGCAGGATTGGGATTCCGAATTCGGACGCTTTCCAAGATTGTTTCGCGACGCCGAGAGCATCCCCGGCCTTACGTGGCCGACGCTGACCTTCGAAACAGGCATGACGCTTTATCTCGGCAAGCGCGAGGTGCAACTGATGCATCTCGGCGCGGGCCACACCTCCGGCGACATCGTTGCGTGGATTCCCGACGCACAGGTCATGTGTTCGGGCGATCTGATCGAATATCACTCGGCCTGCTATTGCGGCGATGCTCACTTACGCGAATGGCCGATGACGCTGAACGAAATCCGCGATTTCAATCCGAAGGCGGTCGCGCCGGGACGCGGCGGTGCGCTGAAAGGCTCATCGACCGTGAACGAAGCCATTTCCATGACGCGCGATTTCGTCGGCTCGCTCTATGGCGCCGCCGAATTGTCGGTCGCCAAGGGCCGCACCCTGAAGGAAACGATGGCGGCGGCGCGCGCGGTGATGGACCCGAAATTCTCAAAATTTGCGATCTACGAACATTGTCTGCCGTTCAACGTGTCGCGCGCGTTCGACGAGGCGTCGGGAATCGAAGATCCCGTGATCTGGACCGACAAACGCGACTTAGAAATGTGGGCTGCCCTGCAAGGAGGATAGGATATGAACATCAACACCGCTCCGGGCGTCGTCAACCGCAACAACGTTAACGTCACGCCCGGCTACATGTCGGGATTCGGCAACAGCTTCGAGACCGAGGCATTGCCCGGCGCGCTGCCGATCGGGCGCAACTCGCCGCAGCGCTGCGCTTATGGGCTTTACGCCGAGCAGCTTTCAGGTTCGCCGTTCACAGCGCCGCGCGGCACAAATGAACGGTCGTGGCTCTATCGGATTCGCCCATCGGTTCGTCATTCGGGGCATTTTACAAAGGCCGATGCGAAATTCTGGCGCACCGCGCCCTGCTTCGAGCACGACATGCCGATCTCGCAGTTGCGCTGGGATCCGGACCCGATGCCCAAGGACGATCAAACCTTTCTGCAGGGTGTCCGCACCATGACCACTGCGGGCGACGCTAACACGCAAGCCGGGATGGCCGCGCATATCTATCTCATCACCAAATCGATGATGAACCAGCATTTCTACAACGCTGATGGCGAATTGCTGTTCGTCCCTCAACAAGGCAATCTCCGACTTGTGACGGAATTCGGCGTCATCGATATCGAACCTGGCGAAATCGCGATCATCCCGCGCGGCGTCAAGTTCAGGGTGGAAGTTCCGTCTGGTCCGGCGCGCGGTTATCTGTGCGAGAATTATGGTGGCGCATTCACGCTGCCGGAGCGCGGTCCTATCGGCGCGAATTGTCTCGCCAACTCGCGCGACTTTCTCACACCCATCGCGGCGTATGAAGACAAGGACGTTCCGACCGAACTGTTCGTGAAATGGGGCGGCACATTATATGTAACGAAACTTCCGCACTCGCCTATCGACGTGGTGGCGTGGCACGGCAATTACGCGCCTTATAAATATGACTTGCGGACGTTCTCGCCGATCGGCGCCATCGGTTTCGACCATCCCGATCCGTCGATCTTCACGGTGCTGACATCGCCGTCGGAAACCGCAGGCACCGCGAACATCGACTTCGTGATTTTCCCCGAACGCTGGTCGGTCGCGGAAAACACATTCCGTCCGCCGTGGTATCACATGAACATCATGTCGGAGTTCATGGGACTGATTTACGGCGTGTACGACGCAAAGCCCCAGGGTTTCGTGCCCGGCGGCATCAGTCTGCACAACTGCATGTTGCCCCACGGACCCGACCGTAAAGCCTTCGATCATGCCAGCAATGTCGAACTGAAACCCGTGAAGCTGACCGGCACGATGGCCTTCATGTTCGAGACGCGATTTCCGCAACGGGTGACGGATTATGCTGCAACGTCGGGAACATTGCAGGACGATTACGCGGATTGCTGGACAGGTCTCGACAAGCGCTTCGATCCGAACAAGCCTTGACGCATTCTGACCGTGGCCAAAAGCGAAATCGCAGTGTATCAGGATCGGCAACGAAATCTGCCATCGGATATGTCGCGTGACGCAAGACTTGACCACCAAGCCATTTATGGAAGTTCTTTCCGGCCACAGACAGCCGGTGCCGCCCGTATGGATGATGCGTCAGGCGGGACGTTATCTTCCCGAATATCGCGCCGTGCGCGAGACGGCGGGCGGCTTTCTCGATCTGTGTTTCAATCCAGAATTCGCTGCTGAAGTCACGCTGCAGCCGATCCGGCGTTTCGGTTTTGACGCCGCGATCATATTCTCCGACATTCTAGTCATTCCGCACGCGCTCGGACGCGCGGTGCGTTTTGAAGTCGGCGAAGGCCCACGCCTCGATCCGCTCGATACGCCGGACAAGATCGCAACACTCGCGAGCGCTGCCGATTTTACCAAGCTTGAGCCGGTCTATGAAGCATTGCGCCGCGTGCGGCAGACGCTCGATAAGAAAATCGCGCTGATTGGTTTCTGCGGCGCGCCATGGACCGTCGCCACCTACATGGTGGCCGGCCACGGTACGCCCGATCAGGCCCCTGCGCGAATGCTGGCCTATCGCCATCCCGACGCGTTCGCTCGAATCATCGATACCCTTGTCGAGAATTCAATTCAGTATCTCGTCCGGCAGTTGGAAGCCGGCGCGGATGTTCTGCAGATCTTCGACACGTGGGCCGGGGTGTTGCCGCCGCGCGAGTTCGAGCGATGGTCGGTCGCGCCGACGAAACGAATCGTCGATGGCGTCCGCAAGCTGATGCCGGGCGCGAAGATCATTGGCTTTCCGCGCGGCGCGGGCGCGATGCTGCCGAATTATGTCGAGCAAACCGGCGTCGATGGAGTCAGCATCGATTGGGCGGCGGAACCATCATTGGTGCGCGAGCGCGTTCAAAACCGCGTCGCCGTGCAAGGAAATCTCGATCCGCTGGCACTGATCGCTGGCGGAGCAGCACTGGATCGGGCGGTCGACGATGTGCTGGAGAACTACGGTCAGGGCCGGTTGATCTTCAATCTCGGTCACGGCATTCAACCCGAGACGCCGATCGCCCATGTCGAGCAGATGCTCAAGCGCGTCCGCGCTTATAAAGGCTAGATCACAGCGGACGGTTACGTTCGATAATTGCAGCAGCACCCTTGTCGAGCAGGTCGAACGCGACGGCGCGGCCAAGTTCGCGCGGACGATCTGCCGGACCCGCGCGCGTCACCTCGATAAGCTCGCCGCCTTTTTCATCGAGCACCGATGCAGTCAGTGACATCTCGCTGCCGTTGATGATTGAGAAGCCAGCAATAGGCGAGTTGCAATGGCCGTTGAGCACCCACAGCACTTCGCGCTCTGCGTCGGCACAGAGATGCGCGGCAGCATCATCGATCAACGCCAGATATTTTCGTGTCTGCCAGTCGTTCGCCGCACACTCGACTGCGACGATGCCCTGCCCTGCAGCTGGCAACATCTCACTAACAGAAAATTCGTGGGCGATGCGATTTGAAAGGCCGACGCGTTCAAGCCCCGATCGCGCCATGATGAGGGCGTCAGCAGGACCGACCTCTCCACCATCGGGGAGACGCTGCATCTCGCGCTGGTCGAGTTTTCGCACGCGCGTGTCAGCCGCGCCGCGATAATGAATGACTTCGATTTCGGGGAACAAACGCCGCGCATAGGCCGCACGGCGCACCGCATTGGTGCCGACCTTGAAGCCCTTGCCTTTCGAGCGCTTGATGTCTTCGACAGACATTCCTGCACGTAAAACTAGCACATCGTTCGGCGGATCACGCGCCAGGGTCGCGCCGATGACGAGTCCCGGCGTGTCCTCGTTGCCCGGCATGTCTTTCAACGAATGCATCGCAGCCTGAAGGCTGCCCGTGGTCACAGCCTCGCGAATTTCCGCGACGAACGCGCCGCCCTTGCCGCCATGCGGAAGTAGCTTGCTCGCTTGGTCTGCGTCGCCGCGGGTTTCAAACTTAACGATTTCGACGTTCAATCCGGGCGCGACAGCCGATAGCTGCCGCGCGATTTCGGCAGTCTGGGCAAGCGCCATTGCGCTCTTACGTGTCCCGATTCGCATTAAAACTGCCGCCACCTTCGCTCCATTCGACAACGCGCGAACGGATCGCGGCGATGCAACACATACAGAATATCGCGTGATACCGCTTGAATGCAAATGATGTCTGACGCTAGCTAACCGGATGTCGGTGAAGGCGTGTTATTCGGCGCCAAGATAGGCGGCTCGTACCTTTGGATCGGAAAGCAGATCCTTGCCGCTGCCTTCAAGGACGATCTTGCCGGATTCTAGCACATAGCCACGGTCTGAGATTTCCAGGGCTGCGTTGGCGTTCTGCTCGACAAGCAGGATCGTCACGCCATCCGCCCTGAGCGACACTATGGCCTCGAGAATTTGATCGACCAGCGTCGGAGACAATCCGAGCGATGGCTCATCGAGCAACAGCAGCTTCGGCTTGCCCATCAACGCGCGACCGATGGCCAGCATCTGTTGTTGCCCGCCGGACAAGTCTTCCGCAGCAAGATGGCGTTTTTCGTAAAGGATAGGAAACATCGCAAAGACGCGGTCGCGGTCATTATCGATATCTTTGTCGCGGCGCATATAGGCACCGAGACGCAGATTGTCCGCCACCGTCAGAGGACCGAACACTTGCCGGCCTTCCGGCGATTGCGTCATGCCGCGCTCGACGCGCCGATGGGAAGGAAAACGGTCGATCCGCTCGCCGCAGAAATTGATTTCGCCTGCCGTGACCGGCTGCACGCCCGAGAGCGCGCGAAGCAATGTCGTTTTTCCAGCACCATTCGAGCCGATCAGCGCGACGACCTCTGCGGTCCGCACATTCAGGCTGACGCCATGCAGCACTTCGATCCGGCCATAGGCACTGTGTAGATTGAAGACCTCAAGCACGCGCTGCCTCCCGTGCACCATGTTTGCCGAGATAGGCTTCGAGGACCGCAGGGTTGTTGCGAACCTCATGCGGCGTTCCCTGGATCAGCGGCTTGCCGCGATTGAGCACCAGAATCCGGTCCGAGATATTCATGACCAATTTCATGTCGTGCTCGACGAGGACGACCGCGATGCCGCTGGTCGCGACTTTACGAATGAGTTCATCGACCTCTTCGGTCTCGACCGAATTGCATCCCGCAGCAGGCTCGTCGAGCAGTAGCACTTTCGGTTCGGCAGCAAGCGCACGCGCGATTTCAAGCCGCTTGCAGGCACCGTAGGACAACGATCCGGCCAGCATGTCTGCACTTCCGCGCAACCCAACTTCATCAAGCAGCTTTAGTGCGGCGTCACGCGTATCGGCGTTCTGCCGCGTCACCGACGGCAGCCTGAATAAATCGGCGAACAAATTGCAGCGTTCGCGCAGATGGCGGCCGACCATGACGTTCTCGACTGCTGTCATGCGCTGGAAGATCTGGAGGTTCTGGAATGTACGAGAGAGGCCGCGTGCCGCGAGATTATCAGGCGGCAGTTCGGTAACGTCTTCGCCGCCGAGAGCGACCTTGCCGTGGTCTGCGCGATAAAGACCGGAGATGACATTGAATAATGTCGTCTTGCCCGCGCCGTTCGGCCCAATGATGGAAAAAATCTGACCTTCACCGACCGAGAAGCCGACGTCGTCTATGGCCTTGACGCCGCCGAAGGAAATTCCGATGCCGGACGCGCTGAGAATCGTCATCCGCGCGCCCTCGCAAAACGCCGGGATAATGTCGGCACGATCCCGTCACGCATGAAGATCATCGAGACGATAATAATGGCGCCGAGCAGCAGATGCTCATATTCCTGAAAGACGGTCAGCACCTGCGGCAGCGCGATCAACACCGCAGCGCCGACAATGGCTCCCGCAACTGAGCCGAGGCCGCCAAGCACGACCATTGTCACCAGTTCGATCGAGTGCAGGAAGCCCGCCTGATCGGGGTTGATGAACCCGTTCATCATCGCAAGCATTGAACCTGCCAGCGACGCATAGACGGCGGCAATGACGAAGGCCTGCAGCTTGAAACGCGCAACGTCGATGCCGGCGACGCGCGCAGCGATCTCACTGTCGTGCAACGCGCGGAACGCGCGCCCCGTCGGCGTCTCGCTCAAATTGAGCGCAAGCCATGTTCCGATCACGAGCGCCGCACCCGTGAGCCAGTACCAAACCTCCGATCCGCTGGCACGCCAGCCGAACAGCGTTAGCTTTGCAACCGACATGCCGTCGGGGCCGCCGGTCCAGCGGCTTTCGGTAGTGATGACAAGCGCTACGAGCACGCCGAAGCCGAGCGTGCCGATGGCGAGGTAGTGTCCCTTGAGTCGCAGGATCGGGCGGCCGACGAGATAGGCAAGCAATGCCGACAACGCTGCGCCGATCAGCACCGCAGCCCATGACGGAAGGCCGAGATGTGCGGGCCCGATGGCGACGGCATATCCACCGATTCCAAAAAAACCGGCATGGCCTAGACTGACCTGACCGGCCTGCCCCATCAGCACATTGAGGCCGATGGCAGCGAACGCCGAGATCCAAACTAATGACGCGACGCGCAGATAATAGCTCGTCGGAAAGATCAGCGGCAGCAGGACGATGGTCGCTGCGACAATAATCAGCGTCAAATAGCGATGACCGAGGCGCGCAAACATCGCCTAGACCCTCTCGACCATGCGCCGCCCGAAGAGGCCCTGCGGGGCGGCGAACAGCACAACGAGAATGACGATGAACGCAAAACCGTCCTTGTAGGTCGAACTGATGTAGCCCGCGCCGAATGCTTCCAGCAATCCGAGGAGCAATCCGCCCGCAACTGCGCCGAGCGGACTGCCGATGCCACCCAGCATCGCCGCGGCAAATCCCTTCAGCGCCAGCATGGTGCCGACATCGTAGCTGGTCAGCGTGATCGGCGTGACGAGAATGCCCGCGATGGCACCGATGGCTGCCGATCCGCCGAAGGCGAGCGCCATGACGGTCGTTGTGTTGATTCCAACCAGCCGCGCCGCCAGACGATTGGCGGCCGTCGCGCGCACAGCTTTTCCCAGCACCGTAAGCTCAAGAAAAACATAGAGCACGAGCACGATCACAGCCGTGCCGCTCAGCACCCAGAAGCTTTGCGGCTGCACGGCAGCGCCGAAAATATTCACCGGCGTATCGCCGGAAAACGACGGCAGCTTGTGGAACTGCTTATCGAACAGAACCTGCGCGGCGCCGCGCAAAAAAATCGACGCGCCGATGGTGATGATGATGAGCGTGACGGCGGACGCGCCGCGCGCAGGCTGGATCGCCAGCCAATACAGCAACAATCCCACGACGATCGTGACGCCGACTGCAATCAATGCTGCGACCGGAAGTGAAAATCCAGCAGTGGATGCAAACATCGTCACCATGCCGCCCAGCATCACGAATTCGCCCTGCGCGAAATTCACGACATCCGACGCGTTGTAAATCAGCGTGAAACCGAGCGCGACGAGTGCGTACACCGCGCCCACCGTCAGTCCGGAGACCAGAAACTGAAAGAATTCAGGCATGTCGCGTTAACGCCTCTTGCCGCTCTCGCACGCGCCGGTCTTGCGACGCTCGCCTCAACTTTAGCAAAGCAGCGCCCGAAGGCGCTGCCAAGCCGGTGTTCAGTTGGGTTCGATCAGCTTCCGGCTGGAATCATCGTCCAGTCGCCGCCCTTGATCTCAAGCATGCGGAATGCCGAGAGATCGAGGCCAAGATGATCGGTCGGCGACATGTTGACGATGCCGCCGGTGCCGACGAAGCCCTTGGTCTTCTCGATTTCATCGCGGATTTTCTTGGGGTCCGTCGAGTTGGCACGCTTCATCGCATCGACCAGAATATAGAGGCCGTCGAAGGCATGGCCGCCGAATGTCGAGACCGGCTGCTTTGCGGTGTCTTCATAAGTCTTCTTGTAATCGACGACGACCTTTTTCTGCGGATCACTGTCCGGCAATTTATCGCCGACGAGCAACGCCGCAGCCGGGAGACGAACGCCTTCCGCTGCCGGACCTGCGAGGTCAATGAAGCTCTTCGATGCGACACCGTGGCTTTGATACAGCGGTGTTCCTGTCATGCCGAGCTGCGCGTAGTTGCGCGTCACAATCGCCGGTCCCTGACCGAAGCCCGGATTGACGATGGCCTGGATGCCGGTAACGCCTTTGATCTTGGTGAGCTGCGCCGTCATGTCGCTGTCACGAGGACCGTAGGTTTCCTCAGTGGCAATCGTGATTCCGTAATTCGGTGCCACCTTGACGCACTGTCCGCGCATCGACGCGCCGAATCCATCGGTGCCCGAAATCATCGCAATGTTGGTCAGCTTGCGGACTTTGAGATTCTCGAAGATTTTCTCGCACGCCATTTTGTCGGTGTGCGGCGTTTTGAACACGTACTTGCGAACCGGATCGATAACATCGACCGCACCCGCGAACGAGATAAACGGAACTTGCGCTTCTTCGAACACTGGGATCATCGCCATGGTCGTGCCGGTGGTCGAACCGCCGATCATCGCGACAACCTTGTCGTCTTCGATCAAACGGGTAGCGAAGGTGCGCGCCTTGCTGGCGTCGCCGCCGTCGTCATAGATCACGAGATCGATCTTCTTGCCCGCGACGCCGCCGGCCGCGTTGATCTTATCGACATACATCCGAAGCGTCTTGTCTTCCGGCTCGCCCAAAAACGAGGCCGGACCCGTGACCGACAAAACCGAGCCGATTTTGACGGTCTGCTGGGCAAGCGCCGGTGTGCACAAGGCCAATCCAAGTGCGCTGGCGGCAAATAGAATCCTGGTAGCGGAAGGTGTCTTCATTGCTCTCTCCCTGATTTTGGCTGCTCTTTTTTTGCAAGCTTGCCCGGTACGCCTTGGCCGTCACAGTAGGCCAATCGTCGTAACTGAACAGATCGGCTACCCTTTTGCAATATAATTGACCGGCCGGTTGGTCAATAGTAAGTTCAGGGCGAACGGTCGCAGATCAAGGGCCGACGGGAGGAAACGGATGGACAAGCGCACGGTCGAGGATGCCGACCCGCACGCAATCGCCAAGGCCTGCGCCGAGACGATGTGGGCCGAAGATCGCGCCAGCAAGGCGCTGGGCATGACGATAGAGAAGATCGCTCCCGGCGAAGCCATGCTCTCGATGACGGTTCGTGCCGACATGACCAACGGCCACGGCATCTGCCACGGCGGCTTTATTTTCACGCTGGCGGATTCGACGTTTGCGTTCGCCTGCAACACCTACGATCAGCGCACCGTGGCGCAGCAATGTGCGGTGACGTTTATCGAGCCGGTGCGCGAAGGTGAAGCACTGACCGCGCATGCTATCGAGCGAAACCGCGCAGGCCGCGGCGGTATTTACGACGTGACGGTTCGCGACAGCGGAAATAACGTAGTTGCTGAATTTCGCGGCCACTCGCGAACCATTACGGGCGCGCTGCTTACGACAGACAAAATAAAAAGATAATCCCGAGGGAGGAGACCTTGTTGCAAATACCGTTGCGTAAACTTCGCAAGCTCGCTCCTGAAAAAACCGAGCTTGATCCCATTGAATTCGCCTCGATCGCCGACATCCGCAAGCTGCAGCTCGAACGCCTGTCATGGACGCTTAAGCACGCTTACGACAACGTGCCGCATTACCGCGCGAAGTTCGACAGCGCCGGCGCGAAGCCTGGCGAACTTAAGACCCTCGAAGACCTCGCGAGATTTCCGTTCACCACCAAGGCGGACCTAAGAGAGAATTATCCGTTTGGCATGTTCGCCGTGCCCGAATCTCAGGTCGCGCGAATTCATGCGTCATCCGGCACCACCGGCAAGCCGACCGTCGTCGGCTATACCAAGCGCGACATCGACACATGGAGCGACGTTGTCGCGCGCTCGATTCGCGCGGCGGGTGGCCGTCCCGGCATGAAGGTTCACATCGCATACGGCTACGGCCTTTTCACCGGCGGCCTCGGCGCGCATTACGGTGCGGAGCGTCTCGGATGCACCGTCATTCCGATTTCAGGGGGCATGACCGAACGTCAGGTTCAGCTCATCACCGATTTCAAACCCGAAATCATCATGGTGACGCCATCTTACATGCTGGCGATCCTCGATGAATTTCGCAAACAGGGTCTCGACCCGCGTAGATCGTCGCTGCAGATCGGAATTTTCGGTGCCGAGCCGTGGACCAACGCAATGCGCGAAGAAATCGAGGAAGCTTTCGATATTCACGCTGTCGATATTTACGGCCTCTCGGAGGTCATGGGTCCGGGCGTCGCCAACGAATGCATCGAGACCAAGGATGGCCTTCATATCTGGGAGGATCATTTCTATCCGGAAGTAATTGATCCGGTCTCCGGGAGGGTTCTCCCGGATGGCGAAAAAGGCGAACTCGTATTCACCTCACTGACAAAAGAAGCGATGCCGGTCATTCGCTACCGGACGCGCGATCTCACGCGTTTGTTGCCCGGAACAGCGCGCCCGCTTCGCCGGATGGAAAAAGTAACCGGACGAAACGACGACATGATGATCGTGCGCGGCGTGAATGTATTTCCGACGCAGATCGAAGAAAAGCTTCTCGCGATCTCCGGCTTGTCGGCGCACTATCAAATCGTGCTGACGCGCGATGGTCGTATGGACAATATGGAAATTCAAGTCGAGGCGTTGCCGGCCGCGAGCTTCTCCGAACGGGAAGTCGCGACAACGGAATTGATAAAGTCCGTAAAAGACACCATCGGCATTTCAGCCGCAGTGACTGTGCTCGATCCGGGGATGATCGAGCGCTCGGTCGGCAAGGCCAAGCGCGTCATCGACCGCCGGTCGAAGGAATAGCACCCGATATGGCTCGCACCCGCGCCAGCAACTACGACGAAAAACGCCTTGCGATACTCAATCGCTCGGCGGAGCTGTTTTCCGAGCACGGCTATGACCGCGCGTCGATGAACAGGATCGCGGAAGCATGCGGCGTCTCCAAAGCAAACCTCTACCACTACTATAAAGACAAGGAAGGCCTGCTGTTCGACGTCATACAATTTCACCTCAAGGAATTGCTCGACGTCATCGAGGAAGCCAACCGCCCTGAACTGCCGCCGGATGAACGGCTGCGCGAACTCGTTGGCGCACTCCTTGAGGCTTATCGCGACGCCGACTCGCAGCACAACGTCCAGATCAGCAGCATGCGCTTTCTGCCGCCGGAACGTCAGGCCGAGTTGAAAAGCATGGAACGCGAGATGGTCGAGGTTTTCTCGAATGCGATTCTCGGCGTCGCGCCGCATCTCAAAGGCACCAAGATGCTGAAGCCCGTGACGATGTCGCTGTTCGGCATGATTAACTGGCACTATTTATGGTTCAAAAACACCGGTTCGGTCACTCGCTCTGACTACGCTGACCTCGTGACGAAGCTAATCGCAGACGGCACGCGCGGACTTCTCACGCAAGATTCGAAGTTATCGAAGCGTGCCGCGGCCGTCGAGTAATTCTCATGTGCCTTGCGGCACACAACCTCAAAGTGATCTTATGAAACTCGACAGCTTCGTAAGCGGGCACTGGATTTCCCCGGGCAAGGATTCGATCGAGGTGCACAGCGCTGTCACCGGCGATGTCGTCGCCCATGCCACCAGCGGCGGAATCGACATGCGCGAGGCGCTCACCTATGCGCGCAACGTCGGCGGCAAGAACCTGCGCTGCCTCACCTTTCATCAGCGCGCCGACCTGTTGAAAAAAATTGCGCAATATCTGACCGAGAGAAAAGACCAACTTTATAAGCTGTCGTTCCAGACCGGGGCGACACGAGCCGACAATCTGATCGATGTCGATGGCGGCATCGGAACGCTTTTCGTCTATGCGAGCAAAGGCCGGCGCGAGCTGCCGAATTCGACCTTCATGCTGGATGGCGCAGTCGAGTCGCTTTCGAAGGGCGGTAGCTTTGCCGGACAGCACATTCTGACATCGCTGCAGGGCGTCGCCGTTCACATCAACGCGTTCAACTTCCCATGCTGGGGCATGCTGGAGAAACTGGCGCCCGCGATCCTCTCGGGCGTGCCGGTTGTCACAAAGCCTGCAACCGTAACATCCTATGTGGCCTACGCACTGGCGCGCATGGTCGCCGAATCGAAAATTCTCCCCGAGGGCGCATTCCAGTTCATCGTCGGCACGACCGGCGACCTGTTCGACCATTTGACCTGTCAGGATGTTGTGTCCTTCACCGGCTCCGCCACGACGTCCAAATTGCTGCAGCGCCATCCCGTGATCGCGCGCAACGCCATTCGCTTCATCGCCGAGCGGGATTCACTCAATGCCGCGATCCTTGCACCGGATGCCAAGCCGGGAACGCCGGAATTCGATCTGTTCGTCAAGGAAGTCGCCAAGGAAATGACGGTGAAGGCGGGGCAGAAATGCACGGCCATTCGACGCGCACTGGCACCCTCATCGCATGTCGAAGCGGTCATCGACGCGTTGCGGGAGCGTCTCGC
>JAYVYQ010000079.1:0-2005 GCA_043784125.1 Afipia sp. | reverse complement strand
TATCGGCGCGGTCGATCTTTAGAGTTAAGCGGCAATCGCGCTGAAAACGTTCCAACCCAAATACCCATTCGTAAGGTGCTCTCACGAAGTTTCACGTGCGCGCTCAGCATCGGAACAAACGTTTTCTGGCCAAACTTCAAAGGCTGCACCAACTGCCATCTTGAGTTCGCCAATGTTGATGTCCAATGCCGCCGCGAAGGCATCGACAGCTTCGTTGTATTCCATTTTGGGAATATAGGTTTTGGTCATGACGGGTGCCGGTGGTCGCAAGACGCTAAAGGCGCTGACCTGAATGCGCAGGTTCGGTGAATCGTGTCCAATCGAATTACCGGGAGCGTGCAATTTGCGCCATATCGTTATGAAGGATCGTCTGTTGGCTGCGATTGATCCACTTGATACTGACGCCCGCCCAATTCGCTTCGGTGACCGTGCCGTGGTCGTTGCTATCTGAATTCCAGCAAACACGGTCACTGACTTTAAGTTTTTTAGAATCGCTGCCGGTCATCTATCTTCCTTACCATTCTTCGTGGAAGACTATCATGGAACGGGCTGGTCACACGGATAGGCGAGTTCTTCGAGGCGTACCAATGGCGCGCAGGTCTTCGGTGAACGGCGGCATTTGACGTTCAAGGGCCCGGCTTATTCTGAACGGGCTCATCTTCGGCAATGGCGCGCCATCCCGCGCCCTCAAGATCGTCGTACTGGCCATTCTTGAGCGACCAGAGAAATCCCAGCAGGCCGATGAGCCCAAGCAACAGCGCAAGCGGCACCAGGAATACCATGACTTCCATCAGTTGAACTCCTTGACGCTACGGTGCGCGCGCAGCGCATTCAGTATCACCACGAGCGACGAACCCGACATCGCAGCCGCCGCCACCAGCGGCGTTGCCAGACCGGCAATCGCCAGCGGCACGGCCAGCACATTATATCCGGCGGCGAGCCACAGATTCTGCCGCATCAGCCGCAGTGCCTTGCGCGAGAAGCCGATCGCCGTCACCACGGGCGCGAGGCGATCGCCTAGGAAGACCAAATCGGCCGTGGCCCGGCTCAAATGGGTGGCGCTGATCGGCGACATCGACACGTACGCCGCGGCCAGCGCGGGCGCATCGTTCATGCCGTCACCGACCATCATCACCTTCAAATCCTGCCGCTTCAGCTCGTCGATGCGGGCGATCTTGTCGGCGGGCGTGACCCCGGCCCGCCACTCGTGAATGCCAAGCAAATGCGAGGCGTGCTTCACCGCAGGTTCGCGATCCCCGGACAGGATCTCGACTGCGATCCCGGCCCGCATCAGCTTCGCTACCGCATCGGCTGCATCCGAGCGCAGGCGCTGTCGCACCGCAAAGACATGGCAATCGTTGCCATGCCGGAACGCGACCACGGAGGCCTCCGGATCGCTGCACAGAATCTCGTTGGCCTGCCGGTCCGCATCGCAGAACGACGGCCTTCCAAGCCTGATCTCGATCTCCCCGAGCAAGCCGCGCACGCCCTGGCCCGGCACTTCCTCGATCCCGGCGAGCGGCTTGTTGGCGCCGGCCGCCCGGGCCACCGCGGCGGCGACCGGATGGTGGCTGGAAAGCGCGAGCCGGCCCGCCAGCGCGAATTCGGCTTGCGGAATCGCGGCGGCGTTGGTGACGTCGAGCTCGGGCAGGGTCAATGTGCCCGTCTTGTCGAACACGATCCTGTCGACCTCGGCCAGCCGCTCGATCGCATCACCGGAATTGAGCAGCACGCCGCTCCGGAACATGGCGCCCGACGCCACGGTCTGGACGGCGGGGATCGCCAGCCCCAGCGCACAGGGACAGGTGATGATCAGGACCGCGATCGCGGTGATGATGGCGTCATGCCAGCTCGCGCCGAACGCAACCCAGCCCAGCATGGTCAACAGCGCCGCGGCGTGCACCACGGGCGCATAGAGCCGCGAGGCGCGATCCGCCAGCCGCACATAGCGCGAGCGGCCCTGCACGGCATTTTCAAGCAGACGCGCGATCTCCGCCAGCAGCGT
>JAYVYQ010000078.1:0-9420 GCA_043784125.1 Afipia sp. | reverse complement strand
CGTTGGGACTTCCCAATGCGCGAACGCGCAACGGCGTCGGGCAGACCGTGAAGGATTTGAGCGAGCATCCCTATGCGGGGGCTGACGTCACGCTCACGCTCACGGCCAAGGACGAAGCCGGCAATGAGGGCCGAAGCGAGCCGTTCGATATGCGGCTGCCGGAACGCGTGTTCGTCAAACCGCTGGCGCGCGCCCTGATCGAGCAGCGCCGCATCCTCGCGCTCGACGCCAATCAGAAACCGCTGGTGCTGATCGCGCTCGAAGCGTTGCTGATTGCGCCGGAAGCCTTCATGCCCGAGATGGGACAATATCTCGGTCTGCGCAGCATCGCTTCGCAGCTTGGACGCGCCAACTCCAAGGAAGCGATGCGCGAGACCGTCGATAATATGTGGGCGCTCGCGGTCACCATCGAAGATGGCAACATCACCGATGTCGATAAGGCCCTGCGCGCTGCACAGGAGGCATTGAAGCAGGCGCTCGAACGTGGCGCGAGCGATGAGGAGATCAAGAAGCTCACCGACAATCTTCGTGCCGCGCTCGATAATTTCATGCGTCAGCTCGCCGAACAGTCGCGCAATAATCCGCAGCAATTGGCGCGGCCGCTCGATCCGAATACCAAGGTCATGCGCCAGCAGGACTTCAAGAACATGCTTGATCGCATGGAGCGGCTCGCGAAATCCGGCGACAAGGATGCCGCGCGCGCCCTGCTCGACCAGATGCAGCAGATGCTGGAAAATCTGCAGATGGTGCAACCGGGGCAGGGCGATGGCGACATGGAGCAGGCGCTGAACGAACTCGGCGACGTGATCCGCAAGCAACAACAGTTGCGCGACAAGACCTACAAGCAGGGTCAGGATTCGCGCGGCGATCGCAGCCGCGGCCAGCCGAACGATCAGAGTCCGATGAATGGCCTGCGTCAGGATCAGCAGGCGCTGCGCGACCGGCTCGGCAAGTTGCTCGATGATATGAAAAAGAACGGCATGATGCCGGGGCAAAAGGGCGAGAAGGGTCAACAAGGTCAGGGCGACGACGGTCAGCAGGAAGGCGGCGACGCGCTCGGCGATGCGGATTCCGCGATGGGCGATGCCGGCGGTCAGCTCGGTCAAGGCAATGCGGAGAGTGCGGTCGATTCACAAGGCAGTGCGCTCGAGGCGCTGCGCAAGGGCGCACAGAATCTGGCGCAGTCGATGCAGCCGGGTGACGGGCAGGACGGCAGCCCGGGCAACAAGATGGGGCGTCAGCAGAGCGGCGCCAACAGCACGGATCCGCTCGGCCGTCCTCTGAGCGGCCGCGAGTGGAGCGACGATCTGACGGTCAAGATTCCGGGCGAGATCGACGTCCAGCGCGTCCGCCGTATTCTGGAAGAACTGCGGCGGCGTCTGGCCGATCCGTCACGGCCGCAGATCGAACTCGATTATATCGAGCGTCTGCTCAAGGACTATTGAGCCCAATCCTCCGGCTTTACGCCTCAACGACGTTTGAAGAAAATCGCCATCGCGCGGTTGACAGATTTTCTGCCGCGCGGTATTTAACCAATAAGTTAATTAACCAAATGGTTTAATTCGATGCAGGCCGATCCTCTCAGCCTCAAATTCGCGGCACTCGCCGACCCGACGCGGCGCGCCATTCTGGCGCGGCTTGCGACCGGCGAGACGTCTGTCATGAAACTGGCGGAGCCGTTCGATATGAGCCTGCCGGCCGTGTCCAAGCATCTCAAGGTGCTCGAGGGCGCAGGCCTCGTCACGCGAAGCCGCGAGGCGCAGTGGCGTCCCTGCCGGATCGACGCGGTTGCGCTCAAAGAGGTCGATGACTGGCTCGAGAAATACCGGCGCTTCTGGGAGGTGCGGCTCGATCGCCTGGAGGAATATCTCGACAGGCTTCAATCGAAAGAGAAAAGCGAAAAGAAAACCGCGAAGCGGAAGAAAGCAAAAAAGCGAAGTCCACCCAAAAAATAGAAACGAAGCCGTTTCTGGTTTTTGGAATTCAAACATCGTAGCCGAGGAGTATCGCATGACCGATAAACTACCGCCTCTCATCCCGCACCTCTGCGTCGTCGGAGCAGTGGACGCAATCGAGTTTTACAAAAAGGCGTTCGGCGCGACTGAAGTGATGCGCATGCCTGCGCATGCCTGCGGAAGACGGCAAGCGGCTGATGCACGCGCAACTGACGATCAATGGAGCCACGGTGTTTCTTCACGATGACTTCCCTGAGCATCGGCAACATCACGCCGGCGGCAAACTGGCGTCCCCGACGGAGATCGGGCGCACAACCGTCACATTGCATCTCGAAGTTGCGAACTGCGACGATGCCGTCAAGCGCGCTGAAAGTGCCGGCGCAAAGGTGACTTTGCCGCCATGGGACGCCTTCTGGGGCGCTCGCTATCCGCAGATCGTTGATCCGTTCGGGCATTGCTGGAGTTTTGCCCACGCGCTGCCTGCAAAATAATTCGGGAGTAAGGGCATGGCTCAGGCGAAAGAATTCACCATCTCCCGCACCTTCAATGCGCCGCGCGATCTCGTGTGGAAGGCGTGGTCGGAGCCGGACGCTTTCGGACAATGGTGGGGACCGAAAGGCTGCAAGCTCGACGTCGCTAAATTTGAATTCCGGCCGGGCGGCTTGTTTCATTACGGCATGAAAATGCCGGATGGACAAATCTGGTGGGGCCGTTTTGTCTATCGCGACATCGTAAAACCGGAGCGCATCGTGTTCGTCAATTCGTTTTCGGATGCATCGGGCGGCATCGTGCGTGCGCCGTTCAGCGCAACATGGCCGCTCGAAATCCTGAACAATCTCTCATTCACCGAACAGGGCGGCAAAACCACGCTCGATTTGCGCGGCGGACCCATTAATCCCACCGATGAAGAACGTGCGACGTTCGAGGGCATGTTTGCTTCCATGCAGCAGGGCTTCGGCGGGACGTTCGATCAGCTCGATGAATTTCTGGCGAAAGGTTAAGCCATGTCACTCACTCTATCGACATCACCCCGGAGACATTTCATGACGACCGTTCTCATCATTATCGCCGCCATCGTTGCTGTCGCAATCGCCGTCATCCTGATTCTGGCGGCGATGAAGCCGGACACTTTTGTCGTTCAGCGGTCCACGCTCATCAATGCGCCGGCGGAGAAGATCTATCCGCTCATCAACGACTACAAGAATTGGGCGTCATGGTCGCCTTACGAAAAAATCGACCCTGCGATGAAGCGCACCTACAGCGGCGCGCCGAGCGGCAAGGGTTCGATCTATGAATGGACCGGCAACAAGAACATCGGCAGCGGCCGCATGGAAATTCTCGATACGTCGCCATCGCGCATCGACATCCAGCTCGATTTTCTCGCGCCCTTTGAAGCGCACAACGTCGCCGAATTCACCATGAAGCCCGAAGGCAATGCGTCAAACGTGACATGGGCGATGCGCGGGCCGATCCCGTACAAATTCAAGATCATGCACGTCATCATGAACATGGACAAAATGGTCGGCGGTCAATTCGACGAAGGCCTCGCCAACATGAAGACGGTCGCGGAAAGCAAATGAGTGCCGTGTTATCCGTTGCGGCCTTCGCCGCGCAGCGTCGGCAGTCCGATTCCTGTGGCCTCGAATCCGCCATCGACGGCCAGCACCTGTCCTGTGATGTAGCTTGCCCGCTGGCTGCACAGAAAGAAGATCGCTTCGGCGAGTTCTTCCTCAAGCCCGTAGCGATTGAGCGGAATGGTGTCGTGATAGTCGGCGCGGATGGCGGGCGTGTGAACCGCCTTAGCCATCGCAGTGTCGACGGGGCCGGGTGCCACCGCATTGACGCGAATGCCGAGCGTCGCAAGTTCGACGGCAAATTGCTTGGTGAGATGCGCGAGGCCAGCCTTGCTGGTGCCGTAGGCGGTTCGCAGCGTCGAGGCGCGCAATCCGGAAATCGATGTGATGTTGACGATGGCGCCGCCGCCATGTTCACGCATCAGCGGTGCGGCGGCCAGCGTGCAGATGAACGGTCCGCTGAGATTGACGGCCAGCACGCGATTCCAGTCGTCCTGCGTCGTCTCCAGCAGCGGCTTGAAGATCGCAATGCCGGCATTGTTAACCAGTGCGTCGAGCCGGCCAAATCGCTCGCCGACTTTGGTGATGGCAGCCGCAACGGCCTTCGCGTCCGACACGTCGCATTCCAGCGCAAGCGTCGCGTCCGGTTTGCCCAGCGCAGTCATGGTCGCGCTGAGTGTTTCACCTTCGATATCAAGCAATGTGACGTGCCAGCCGTCTTCGAGAAAACGCTTCGTTGCCGCGAGGCCGATGCCACGCGCGGCTCCGGTCACAAGCGCCACCTTCACAATATTTTTAGGCATGCCCATTCCACCCCTTCACTTAATCGCTAAGAATAAGCGGGAAATTTTGCGTCATGACAACCAGCTTCGCTAAAAACGCCATTGTCCTTGGCCTTCTTTCTGCAATCGGGCCGTTTGCGATTGACATGTACCTGCCCGCGCTTCCGGCCATTGCGGCGGATCTCCATGCGTCCACTGCGGCGACGCAAATGACGCTGATGGTGTTTTTCATCGCCTTCGGCGTCTGTCAGATTTTCTACGGGCCGATCTCCGACATGGTTGGCCGCAAACCGCCGCTTTATTTCGGCATCGTGGTGTTTGCGCTCGGCGGCATCGGTTGCGGTCTCGCATCCAGCATTGAATGGCTGATTTTCTTCCGGTTTGTGCAGGGATTAGGCGCGGCGTCCGTGATGGTGATTCCGCGCGCGATCATTCGCGATCTGCATACGGGCGCGGATGCAACGCGATTGATGTCACTCATCATGCTTGTGTTCAACGTGTCGCCGATCCTTGCGCCGCTCACGGGCAGCGCGCTGATCGTGCCGTTCGGCTGGCGTGCGGTGTTCGTGGCTGTCACCATAGCTGCGATATTTTCATTTCTGCTGGTCGCTTTCGTTCTCAAGGAAACGCGCCCACCGGAAGAGCGCGTTGAGGTCAGCGTGCGCAGCGTGCTCGATGGTTTCGGAGCTCTGCTGCGCGATTGGCGCTTCCTCGGCCTGACATTCATCGGCGGCTTCGGCATGGCGAGCTTTTTTGCGTTTCTGGCCAGTTCGTCATTCATCTATATCGGCCACTTCGGATTGATGCCGACCCAATACAGTCTCGCATTCTCGGTGAATGCGATCGGCTTCATCGGTGCGTCGCAGTTCAGCGGCACTCTTGCGGAGCGCTTCGGCATCGCGCGCGTCGTGTCGGTCGCGGTCGCCTGCTTTACGGCGATGTCGGTGGTGATGTTTGTGGTCATTGCATCAGGCGTCGACAATCTTGCCGTGTTGATGGCGCTGTTGTTCGTCGCGTTCGCATGGCTCGGTCTTGTCATTCCCTCCACCATGGTGCTGTCGCTCGAGGATCACGGCCCGATTGCGGGCATGGCCTCGGCACTGGGTGGCACGCTGCAGATGATAACGGGCGCTGTGATGATCGCGGTCGCCAGTGCATTCTTTAACGGCCGGGCGATGCCGATGGTCACGACAATTGCCGTGTGTGCGGTGATCGCGTTTGTGCTGTCGCGGTTGACGCTGCGCTCGAATGAAGCTGCGGCGCAATTGGCCGAGTAACGGCGGCGGCCGAATTCAGTCTTGTTTGTGCGAAGCCAAAGCGTCCGCGACGGCGGTGCGAATATCGGCGACGGCGAACGGCTTGGTAATCACGTCATGCACGATGGCATCGAGACCTGATGCCCGCTCGCGCTGGTCGGCGAAGCCGGTCATGAGAAGAATGACAAGCCGCGGATAATCACGGGCCGCTGCAAGCGCCAGCGCGATGCCATCCATCACCGGCATCTGGATGTCGGTCAGCAGCAGATCGAATGCGCCGTTATCGCGTGTGAGAATGTCCAGCGCTTCCGCGCCGTCCTCTGCGGTGACGGTCTCATGGCCATCCATCGCAATCGCGCGGGCGACCAGCGTCCGCATCGATTCTTCGTCGTCGGCGATCAGGACGCGCGACATCAGGTTCCTCCGGCCGCCAGATCCAGTTTGTGGAAGAACCTCACGGCAATTTCGCGACCTTCGGCTGGCGGCGCGGCCAGACGGGTCTTGAACCAGGCTTTCTCACCGGGAATCAGAGAGGGCTGTTCAAGCACGGCATTCCACGCGTAAAGGTCGGATCCCTTCGCGTCGCGGACGATAAATCGCAGCCGCGGGATTTCGACGGCCTTGCGCGTAATGTCGGTGATCGTGCCTTCGATCAGGAGGACAGGCTTGTTGCCGCTCATTTCGGTGGTGATTTTGACGTCCTCGATGGCGAGGCCGCGCAGGTTCACACCCATGCCGACCATCTTGAAGAACGCAGCCGTCTGGGGCATGAGCCGCGCCACGTCGCCACGCCAGATGACCAATGCCAGCACCATCGCGCCCATCGCAACGCATGCGGTTTTGAGATTAAGGGCTTGGAGCGCCGCCGGCCATTTTAGCCGACTGCCGAACGGCGTAATCGGCCGTCCAAGGCTGCGGAATCGCGACGGCGGCGGCTCGTCATGATCGACCGCCTCGTCCTGCAGCGCGGCTGCGGGCCAATTGGCATCGGAATCATTGGCGGCGCGAGATTCGCGCGGATCGGGCCATTCGCCTGAAATGGAAGGACTTTCCACGTGGGGCGCATCGCTCTCCCGCCACGCTTGTTCCCCAGACGGGTTAGCATCCAGGTGGGAAAAGTCGTTTCCCGCTCCGGCACCTGCCATCGCAGGTACGGGTTCCGGCCGCGCCTGCCACACTTCCTGGCAGCGGGCGCAGCGAACCTTGCGTCCCGCATCGCCGAAATTGGCCGGGTTGACGGCGTAAGATGTCGTACAATGAGGGCAGACAATTTGCATGGGACGAATCGCCAAAGTGAGACCGCGTCAAAGCTATCCGCCGTCCGTTAACGAATCGGAAACCATAAGGGACGCAACACTCCTTTTCGGCTGCCGCCATGGCCGCCGCGCGGTGACGGCCTGCGCGAGCAAGGTCTGCCGAGCGGCTAACGCTTGTATCGAACGGAGCTAGGCTTGGTCCGGTTCGAAAATGTCGGTTTGCGCTACGGGCTTGGGCCCGAAATTCTGCGCGACCTGACATTCCAGATTCCGCCGCACTCATTCCAGTTTCTCACCGGCCCGTCGGGTGCCGGCAAGACGTCGCTGTTACGAATGCTGTTTCTCTCGCTGCGGCCGACGCGCGGGCTGGTCAATCTGTTCGGCAATGACGTATCGCTGCTCGATAAGGATTCGCGCGCCGACCTGCGCTCGCGGATCGGGATTGTGCTGCAGGATTTCCGGCTGCTCGATCACATGACGACCTATGAGAACGTCGCTTTGCCGTTCCGTGTGATGGGCCGCGATGAATCGAGCTACCGCCGCGAAGTCATCGACCTTCTGAAATGGGTCGGACTCGGCCACCGCATGGATGCGCTGCCGCCAATATTGTCCGGCGGCGAAAAGCAACGCGCCGCCATCGCGCGCGCCGTCATCGCGCGCCCGCAGCTTCTTCTTGCCGACGAGCCGACCGGCAACGTCGATCCGTCACTGGCGCGTCGGCTGCTCAGCCTGTTTATCCAATTGAACACGACCGGCACCGCCGTCATTATTGCGACGCATGATATTGCACTGATGGATCAGTATGAAGCGCGCCGCATGGTGCTGCATGAATCGCGGTTGCACATTTATGATTAAAACGAACACGATGAGTTTTGCGCAATGATGGATCTTGGCGACGATACGTCGGACGAAGGCGCAAGCGCGCGCATCACGTCGCCGATCGTTCCGCGCGGGTCGATTGCCGGTCGCGCGCTGATTGCCGTTGTCGCCATCATGACGTTCCTGGCGTCGATCACGACGGGCGCGGTCCTGTTGGTGCGAGCGTCGGCATCGGAATGGCAATCCGAAGTGGCCAGCGAATTGACGATCCAAATTCGTCCCACGCCAGGCCGCGATCTCGATCGCGACGCTCGAGTCGTCGCGGATGCGGTACGCGGCCAGCAGGGGATACTAGATGTGCGTCCCTACACTGCGGAAGAGTCCGCGAAGCTGCTGGAGCCATGGCTCGGCACTGGATTGTCCCTCGACGATCTTCCGGTGCCGCGAGTCATCGTGGCGAGGATAGTGCCGGGAGCGACGCCCGATCTCGGAGCTTTGCGCCGCAGCGTCACGCAAATCACGCCTGCGGCAAGTATCGACGATCATCGCGCATGGATCGAGCGGATGCGATCGATGACGGGCGCAATCGTCTTTGCGGGAACGGGCATTCTCATTCTTGTGGTGATGGCAACCATCATTTCGGTGTCGTTTGCAACTCGCGGCGCAATGGCGGCGAACCGGCCGATTGTCGAGGTGCTGCATTTTGTCGGCGCGCAGGATCGCTACATCGCCAATCGCTTTCTGCGGCACTTTCTGCGTCTGGGACTCGAAGGCGGCCTGATCGGCGGCATTGCGGCGATGCTCACATTCGGTTTTTCCGAATCCATTGCCGGCTGGTTTTCCGGCACGCCGGTCGGCGATCAGTTCGCCGCATTGCTGGGGACGTTTGCGCTTCCGGCGTCTGGCTATCTTGCGCTCGCGGCGCAAGCGGTGATGATCGCGGCGGTCACGGCATGGGCCTCGCGCCGCACGCTGTTCGCCACGCTCGACGAGATCGACTAACGCCGATTTGAAGTCATCGCCGCGCCGGATTTAGGATAGGCTTGCGGCACGGATTGCACTGGGACGACATGGGTTCGCAAAACGCAGATCGTCAGGATGATAAGAGTCGCCCGCGACGATGGCGCGGGGTGGGACGGTTTTTGTTTGTGGTTCTGGCTGCGGCGAGTTTTGGCTTCGCGTGGTTTCTCTCGCAGGTCAGTTCGACTGAAATGAAGCCCTCGCAAACCGCCGACGGTATTGTGGTTCTCACAGGCGGCTCATCGCGGGTGTCGGATGCGATGGAACTATTGGCCGGCGGTTACGGAAAGCGGCTGCTGATTTCGGGCGTTCATCCCACCAATGGCTTCAACGACATCCAGCGCTCGCTGCCGGACAGTCAGCGGCTCTTGGCGTGCTGCGTCGACCTCGATCGCTCCGCAGTCAATACAAGAAGCAATGCCACGGAAACGCGGCGCTGGGCGGTCGAGCGCGGCTTCCAGTCCCTGATCGTGGTGACTTCAAATTATCATATGCCGCGCGCCCTCGTCGAACTTTCGAGCGCGATGCCGGAGATCAAGCTGATCCCCTTTTCCGTTATTGGCGACAAATGGCGCGACGAACCCTGGTGGACGAGTGGCGCAGCGCTCCGGCTCCTGCTATCGGAATACGCGAAATTCCTGTTCGCGGAATTGCGCCTCGCGTTGGGCGGTCTGGATCTGGGCGATATTCTGGATTCCAGCGACAATGCGCCGGTTGCGAAGCCCGCCACAGTGTCCGCCAAATGATCGGGTTTGTTA
>JAYVYQ010000077.1:0-20519 GCA_043784125.1 Afipia sp. | reverse complement strand
AACGGCGGCGCTCCGCCGGTGCCGGTCGTCGCGACCGTCGGCACGACAGCCGGTATGGACTGGCTTGCGACATTCCGGGGACGCGCCGGTTATCTCGTAAGGCCGGACCTCTTGGTGTTCGCGACGGGTGGCCTTGCTCTAACCAACCAGTCCGCTTCGTATTCGTATGTCGATAACTGGATATTCAATGGCGGGGCCGCCGGATCGTCCAGAACAAGTCAGCTCGCCGCGGGATATGCCGCCGGTGCCGGCATCGATTGGATTGTCAGCGGAAACTGGACGTTGCGAGCGGAGTATCTCCACGCCGGTTTCGGCACGCAGCGGACATCCGGCTTCATCTACGTTTTGCAAGCGCCTCCTGCGAGAAGCCCTTACTCGAGTTCGGCCAATCTCTCTGCGGACCTGATCCGAACCGGGCTGACCTACAAATTCTGATCCGCGCCGGAAATTCGCACCGAACATTTTCCGCATAAGCAAACCCCACTGGTTTGACCCAGCGGGGCTCGTTGAGGTGGATGTGCAGCGGGTTCGGGCAGCCTTCCGAAAGAAAGCCGATCCTAGATGGCCGCAACATGGACCTGCAATCGAAACGCTACGCTTCGGCGCTAACTCAGCAAGCGCAAAGATTGAACACTCCTGCACTATGAATCCTCATCGGCAAGTTCTGTGGTTTCATTTTTGATCGCGCGGCGAAACTTAAAGGCGGCAAGGGGACTGTGCGGTACGTATGGTAAATCCGGCTGCTGCCGGATTTTTGATTTGAACCGGTTCGATTCCTGACGCTACCAAGCGGCATAGGGTTTAAAAACAAAAAGGGGAAACCGATGCTGCGCGCCGCCATAGCGATCCTTGCGATCGTCGCCATGTCTTCCACCGCTCACGCGGGAGACGTTACGGTCGGACCGGTCACGATCAAATTGACGACGCCGGGCGGCGCCTGCGAGGCCAATCCGAACACGCCCACCGACGCACGGTATATTGCGGGTGTGAAGGGCATGATCGCCAATTCGGGAAACACATTGCTGTCGGCTTACGCGGATTGCCAGCAGTTCGCCGATTGGCGCGTCTCGAAACTTCCATAGCTGCCGCACACCTATCAGTACCAATCCTTCGATGCCTATGCGGAGAAAGGCGCACCGGACTCGCCGCCTCAGGTTATCAAAACGACCTGCGAGAAATTGCGCACGGAGGGAAAGAAATACGCCGAGAACAATTTCCCCGACATGCGCGACCGCGCCAAGAACGTGATGAAGAAAGTCGAGGTGACGGGCTCGGCTTTCATCGGCGTTTTGGCTGAAGACCCCGACGCTTGCTACGCCGCCAATCTTCAGCAGTTCAAGATTTCGACGGGAGCACGGTGAAACAAATCGCATTGTGGGCAATCGTCGTCTTCAAGAAGAGGGTCATCTACTACTATGACTTCGCGCCGTATACCGACGAAAACTCGGTGCAGGCTGTTCTCGACGACTTCAAACCTCAGGTCGCAGCATTTCTCGCGGCGAATAAATAACGCCGATGGCCACCGCGCGCCGCCGCATTCCCGCCATTGGATTCTAGGTCTGTTACTTTGAAGGTCTGTTACTTTGACGTTCGTCACCGTTCCGCCATTCGTGCTATAAGGCGGGATTGTGATCGGGGTTTTCGAGCGAGGGGCAAGGGGACAGCACCATGAACGACGCACAAGCCTTTATGAGCCAGCCGGGTGTCGGCTTTTTCACCATGATCCTGATCGGCGCCATCGCCGGCTGGGTCGCCGAGCGCGTGACGGCGTCGGACCACGGGATATTCACCAACATCCTGGTCGGCGTTTGCGGTGCGTTCGTCGGTGCCAAGCTCGCCGAAGTGGCGCAAATCACGGTGTTCGGCTTCTGGCGCACGCTGATTTCGGCCTCGATCGGCGCCGTCATCATCTTGTTTGCGTGGCGGATGATCCGCGGGTCGCGCTGACCTAAATCAGGACTTTGCCCCAAAAGCCTTTGACGCCTGCCGCACCTTAATCGTTGCGGCAGGGCAACGAATGTTGCTGGCTTGTCACACTTGGCGAACATTTAACCCTCGCCATATGAAGCGCTTGCGTGCGCCGCGATTTAGCCACACGCCTCCATGAAATCATTCCTTCGTAAGGCGCAAGCGCCACAGCCCGCGAAGGTACTGAAAAACCGGCAATTTTAACGGTTTTCAAGTTTCATGGGTGGTGGCGCGCAAGGGTTCACGATGGACGCGAAGACCAACATCAAATCACGACTTCCCAGCCGTCATGTGACGGAAGGTCCTTCGCGCGCCCCGCATCGCTCATATCTTTACGCAATGGGTCTGACGACCCAGCAGATCCATCAGCCGTTCGTCGGCGTGGCGTCATGCTGGAATGAAGCCGCACCCTGCAACATCGCGCTGATGCGCCAGGCGCAGGCCGCCAAAAAGGGTGTCGCTTCCGCTGGCGGCACGCCGCGCGAATTCTGCACCATCACCGTCACTGACGGCATCGCGATGGGCCATGAGGGCATGCGCTCGTCGCTGCCGTCACGCGAAACCATCGCGGACTCGGTCGAACTCACCATTCGCGGTCACGCCTATGACGCGCTGATCGGCATTGCGGGCTGCGACAAGTCGCTGCCCGGCATGATGATGGCGATGCTGCGCCTTAACGTGCCGTCGATCTTCATCTATGGCGGCTCGATCCTGCCGGGAAATTTCCGTGGTCAGCAGGTCACCGTGCAGGACATGTTCGAGGCCGTCGGCAAACATTCGGTCGGCGAAATGTCGGACGCCGATCTGGACGAAATCGAACGCGTGGCATGTCCCTCGGCTGGTGCCTGCGGCGCACAGTTCACCGCTAACACGATGGCAACCGTCTCGGAAGCCATCGGGCTTGCGCTGCCGTACTCGGCAGGTGCGCCGGCTCCTTATGAAATCCGCGACGCGTTCTGCACGGCGGCCGGCGAGAAGATCATGGAGTTGATCTCAAAGAACATTCGCCCGCGCGACATCGTCACGCGCAAATCATTGGAAAACGCCGCCGCGGTTGTCGCCGCATCCGGCGGTTCGACCAATGCCGCGCTGCATCTGCCAGCCATGGCGCATGAATGCGGAATCGAATTCGATTTGTTTGACGTCGCCGAAATCTTTAAAAAGACACCGTATATCGCGGATTTGAAGCCGGGCGGACGTTATGTCGCCAAAGACATGTTTGAAGCTGGCGGCATCCCGCTGTTGATGAAAACGCTTCTGGATCACGGCTATCTTCACGGCGACTGCATGACAGTCACCGGACGCACGATTGCCGAAAATCTCAAAAGCGTGAAATGGAATCCTCACCAGGACGTGGTTCGTCCTGCGGACAACCCCATCACCGTGACCGGTGGCGTTGTCGGCATGAAGGGCAATCTCGCGCCTGACGGTGCGATTGTGAAAGTCGCCGGCATGTCAGTGTTGAAGTTCACCGGACCCGCACGCTGCTTCGACAACGAAGAAGCTGCGTTCGAGTGCGTGAACAGCAAGACTTACAAGGAAGGCGACGTGATCGTCATTCGCTATGAGGGCCCGAAGGGCGGTCCCGGCATGCGCGAAATGCTGCAGACCACGGCGGCGCTGACCGGGCAGGGCATGGGCGGAAAGGTCGCGCTCATCACCGACGGACGTTTCTCCGGTGCGACGCGCGGTTTCTGTGTGGGCCATGTCGGACCTGAAGCGGCTGTCGGCGGACCTATCGGCCTCATCAAGGATGGCGACATCATCGAACTCGACGCCGTGAACGGCACCCTCAACGTCAAGCTGACGGACGCCGAACTGGCGGAACGTAAGAAGTCATGGAAGCCGCGCGAAACCAATGTCGGTTCCGGCGTGCTCTGGAAATATGCCCAACAGGTTGGACCGGCAGTTAAAGGCGCCGTTACCCATCCGGGCGGGTCGGCTGAGAAAACCTGTTATGCGGATATCTGAGCGCATCGGCATTGCTGTTGTTCTGACCGCCACGGTTTTGGTGGGCGCGCCGGCGTTTGCGTTCGATGGAACGTCGCCGGGAAGTCAGGAGGCAGCGTTGCCGGTGATGGCAGCTCCAAGCGGCATCGCGGTTATCAAGAAACCTGTGCCTCCGGCGGATATTCCAAACGTGCCGTCGGCATCCGCTCTGACGGCCTTGCAGTATGCGGCTGAAGGCGGACATCCCGTCGCGCAATGGAAGCTCGGGCGCATGTATGCCGAGGGTAATGGCGTTGCGCAGGACGATCTGCGCGCCTTCGATTACTTCAGCAAGGTTGCGAATGCGCACGCCGACGACAGCCCCGCCGCACCGCAGGCGGCTGTCGTTGCAAATGCGTTTGTGGCGCTCGGCCGCTATTACACGACCGGGATTGCGAATTCGCGCGTGAAGGCCGACCCGGAGCGCGCGCGCGAAATGTTCGCCTATGCGGCGTCGTATTTCGGCAATGCGGAAGCGCAGTTCAATCTCGGGCGGATGTATCTCGACGGCGTCGGCATGCCGCGCGATCCGAAGCACGGTGTCCGCTGGCTTGGTCTTGCCGCACAGAAAGGTCAGCACGAAGCTCAGGCGATGCTCGGGCAGATGCTGTTCAACGGCGATCGCCTGCAGCGTCAGGCCGCGCGCGGATTGATGTGGCTGACGCTTGCGCAAGACAGCGCGACGGACGACGAGACCTGGATCAAGGACAGCTACAAGACCGCGCTCGCCAAGGCATCCGAGGATGACCGCGCGATGGCGCTGCAAATGCTCGAGCGTTGGGTGCAGGGCCGTCGAGACTAAGACCGCCGCGACTAAGACTGTCGTGACTGAGGCTGCGACAAACGACCGCTGCGCAATCTTACAAATCCAGATCGATCCAGACCGGAACGTGATCCGAGGCTTTTTCCCAGCCACGGACATGCTTATCGATGCCCGCTGTCACCAGCCGGTCGCTGGCTTGCGGCGACAGCAGCAGGTGGTCGATGCGGATTCCGTTGTTCTTGGGCCAGGCGCCCGCCTGATAATCCCAGAAAGTGTAACGCCCCGGCTCGTCGGAGACCGCGCGCAGAGCATCGGTCAGGCCGAGATTGAGGAGGGCCTGAAACCGCTCGCGGGTCTTGGGCAGGAACAGCGCGTCGCCCGCCCATGCAGCCGGATTGTAGACGTCGGCGGGGGTCGGGATGACATTGAAATCGCCGACCAACATGAAGGTCTGCTCGCCTGCGAGGTGTTTCTGTGAATATTTAAAAAGCCGCTCCATCCATCTGATTTTATAAGGATATTTCTCAGTATCTGGCGGGTTTCCGTTCGGCAGATAAAGGCATGCGACGCGGATTGCGCCGCTCTTGTGGGACACGACACCTTCGAGAAATCGCGCGTGGAGATCGTCAGGATCGCCGGCCAGTCCGGGCGTGGTTTCGTCGAACGGGAACTTCGACAACAGCGCCAAGCCGTTGAAGGTTTTCTGGCCGTGGGTGACGACGTTGTAGCCCAGCGCCTCGATGGGCTCGCGTGGGAAATCGCCGTCCTGACATTTGATTTCCTGAAGGCACACCACGTCGGGCGAGCGTTCCTTCAGCCAAGTCAGGAGATGGTCGAGGCGCTGACGGACCGAATTAACATTCCAGGTTGCGATGCGCATGAGCGGTCCCGTTAGCCTCATTGACGGAATTTAGTCGCCTTGGCGTACCACGGCACGCGCGCATGTGATAAGCCGGGCATAATTAACGCCGAAAAACGAGCGTTGGAATCAGGGAGAACGGCCGGTTTGCCAATACGTTGGCATGTGTGCCCCAGACATCGATAATGAACAAAAATCTTCTCAACAAAGACCTTCTGAACAACATTCGGCCGCTGCTGAAAAAACACAACCGGCTGGCCATCGCGGGCGGCGTCGCCATGCTGCTGATTGCGGTGGTGCTGGTCCGCTCCTGGAGTGCCGGCGACGCCAGCGCCAAGGGACCGCAGCGTGCGCGAGCCGTATCGGTCGAGATCGCCAAGGCCGAAAAGAAGGAGGTGCCGGTCGATGTCGATTCCATCGGCACGGTGACGCCGATCTCATCAGTCGCGCTGAAATCGCGTGTCGAGACCACAATCGTCGGGGTGCATTTCGAGGACGGCGCGCGGGTCAAGGAAGGCGACCTGTTGTTCACGCTCGATGCGCGTCAGATCGACGCCCAGATCGCGCAGGCCGAAGGCACGCTTGCCAAGGATCGCTCGCAGCTTGAATTGGGCCAGCGCGATTTCAAGCGTTACAGCGATCTGATCGTCAAAGGCGCGACCACGCAGGTCAGCGTCGACAATGCCAAGACCGCGATGGACACCGCGACCGCGACCATACAGGCGGATCAGGCGACCCTCGACAATCTGAAAGTGCAGAAGTCCTACACGCTGATTACGGCACCGATTTCGGGACGCATCAGTGCTGCGTCCGTGAAGGTCGGCAATTTCGTGCGGCCTGCGGACACCTCGGCACTCGCAACCATCAACCAGATGGCACCGGTCTATGTGACGTTCGCGGTTCCGCAGCGCGTGCTGAGCGACCTGCGCGACGGGATGAAAGCTGATCTTTCATCGGTCGTCGCGTCGATCCCCGGCAACGGCAAGTCGGAGACGGGCAAGATCGCGATGGTGGAGAACACCGTCGATCCCACGACCGGCATGGTGACGGTGCGCGGCATCATGGACAATGAGAGTGAATTGTTGTGGCCCGGGATTCTCGTCAACGCCAAACTCATCGTGCGGAACGAGCAGGCCGTGATCGTTCCGTCGGTCGGCGTGCAGCGTAGCCAGACCGGCAGTTTCGTGTTCGTCGTCAAGGACGGCAAAGCGCAGGTGCAGCCCGTGACGGTGGGCCGCACGTTTCAGGGAAGTTCGGTTATCGAGAGCGGCTTGAATGGCGGAGAGGACATTGTCGTCGACGGACAATTGCTGCTCTCCAACGGAAGTCCGGTTGAAACGCGCGAGCGCAAGGCCGGAGCTTAATTGATGAATCTCTCTGAACTCTGCATCCGCCGCCCGGTCATGACGACGCTCATGACCGCGTCCATCATCGCGTTCGGCGTGTTTGGATTCCGGCTGCTGCCGGTCTCCGCTTTGCCCAAAGTGGATTTTCCGACCATTGCGGTGAGCGCGACATTGCCCGGCGCGAGCGCGGACACGATGGCGGCCTCGGTTGCAGGGCCGATCGAGCGCCAACTCTCCACGATCTCCGGCATCTCCTCGATGTCGTCGAGTTCGTCGCAGGGTGTAACGGTCATTACGATTCAGTTCGATCTCAATCGCAACATCGACGGCGCCGCACTCGATGTGCAGACCGCGCTGACGATTGCGCAGCGCCGTCTGCCGATCGAGATGACGATTCCGCCGAGCTTCCGAAAAGTAAATCCGGCAGACTTCCCGGTGCTGTTCGTCTCGCTCAGTTCGGATACGTTGCCGCTTTCGACCGTCAATGAATATGGCGACATTACAATTGGACAAGCGCTGTCACAGATTCCGGGCGTGGCGCAGGTTCTGATCTATGGCGCGCAGAAATTTGCAGTCCGGGTTCAGGCCGATCCGGAAGCCGCTGCGGCGCGCGGATTGTCCCTCGACGATATTCGCAACGCGGTAGCGCGGGCCAATTCATCGACACCGGTCGGCACGCTGAACGGCCCCAAGCAGGACATCGCGCTTCAGGCGTCCGGACAATTGAGCAAGGCCAGCGACTACCGGCAGGTGGTGGTGGCCTATCGCAACGGCGCGCCGGTCAAGCTCGACGAAGTCGCGAAAATCTACGACAGCGTCGAAAACGACAAGATCGCAACCTGGTTCAACGGCACGCGCTCCATCGTGCTGGCGATTCAAAAGCAGCCGGATGCCAACACCGTTGCGGTGGTGGACAATGTCCGCGCCAAGCTGCCGATGTTGCGCGCGCAAATTCCGCCGTCGGTGACGATGGACGTCACGCTCGATCGGTCTGTCTCCATCCGTCAATCGGTGAGCGACGTCGAAGAGACGCTGCTGATCGCGGTCGGCCTCGTGATCGTCGTGATCTTTCTGTTCCTGCGCTCGGCATCCGCGACATTCATTCCGGCGCTGGCCGTTCCGATCTCGCTGTTCGGCACCTGCGCGGTGATGTACGTGCTGGATTATTCGATCAACAACATGACGCTGCTGGCGCTGACGCTGTCGGTGGGCTTCGTGGTCGACGACGCCATCGTGATGCTGGAGAATATCGTCCGGCATATCGAAGAAGGCATGAAGCCCTATGAGGCCGCGCTGAAGGGCGCGCGCGAAATCGGCTTCACCATCATGTCGATCACCTTCTCGCTGATCGCCGTGTTCATACCCGTGCTGCTGATGGGCGGAATCGTCGGGCGGGTTTTCCGCGAATTCGCCGTGACCATTGCGGTGGCGATCATCGTGTCGGGATTTGTCTCACTTACGTTGACGCCGATGCTGTGCGCGCGCGTGCTCAAGGCACACGAATCGCACCACAAGCCCAATTTCATCCTGCGCTGGTTCGAGAAGATGTTCGACAGCTGGTTGCGCGCTTACGAATGGTCGCTCGATCACGTGCTCGCGCGCAAGCCGATCATGCTGGTCGTCACCTTGGCGACGCTTGCGCTGACCGTCGTGCTCTACATGGTCGTGCCGAAGGGCTTTTTCCCGCAGGAAGACACCGGCTTTCTGACCGGCATCACGGAAGCCGCGACCGACACATCCTATGAGGCGATGTCGGCGCGGCAGAAAATCCTGGCCGATATTCTGCGCGAAGATCCTGCGGTCGAGTTCGTCAACAGCACGGTCGGCTCGGGCGGCCCGAATCCGACCGCGAATTACGGCCGGTTGTTCGTCGGCCTCAAGGCGAAGGAATTGCGCGATCCCGCGCCGGTGGTGATCGGGCGTTTGCGGCAAAAGGCGCTCGCGGTGCCGGGGCTTCAGGCGTTTTTCCAGAGCATCCAGAACCTGAACATCGGCGGACGGCCGTCGAAGAGCCAGTATCAATACACATTGCAGAGCGGTGACACGGACTCGCTTTATCGATCAGGCCCTGAAATGCGCGACAAGATCGCCAAGGTGCCGGGTCTGCTCGACGTCACGACCGATCTCTACATCAAGAATCCGCAGTTGACCGTCGAGATCGACCGCGAAAAGGCGATGGTCTACGGCGTGACGGCCGAGCAAATTCGCAATCAGCTTTACAACGCTTACGGCGCGCGGCAGGTCGGCACCATCTACATGCCGTCGAACGATTATCAGATCATTCTCGAGGCGCAGCCGAAATTCCGCGTCGATCCGAACGATCTGTCGAAGCTCTACGTCAAGACCGACAAGAACCAGACCATTCCGCTCGATGCCGTCGCCAAGATGGTGCCGACGGTCGGGCCGTTGCAGATCAATCACCAAGGCCAGCAGCCGGCGGTCACGATCTCGTTCAACCTCGCGCCCGGCACCTCGCTCGGTTATGCGGTCGATCAGATCGTCAAGATCGAGCAGGACTCCAATTTGCCGGCCACGATTGCGACCGGCTTCTCCGGCACCGCGCAGGTGTTCCAGGATTCGCTGCGCGGGCAGGGCATCCTCATTCTCGCCGCCGTGTTCGCAGCGTTCGTGATCCTCGGCATTTTGTACGAGAGCTTCATTCATCCTATCACCATCATTTCCGGCCTGCCATCGGCAGGCATCGGCGCGATCCTGACCTTGATGCTGTTCGGCATGGAGCTGTCGGTGATCGCGATGATCGGCATCGTGATGCTGGTCGGCATCGTGAAGAAGAACGCGATCATGATGGTGGACTTCGCCATCGAGCGGCGCAATGTCGGCATCAGCGCCGAACATGCCATCCGCGAAGCCGCACTGTTGCGTTTTCGCCCCATCATGATGACGACGTTCGCGGCGATCTTCGGCACGCTGCCGATTGCCATCGGCGCGGGCGCAGGCGCCGAGTTGCGCCAGCCGCTTGGCGTGGCGGTCGTCGGCGGCCTGATGGTGTCGCAATTGCTGACGCTCTACATCACGCCGGTGATCTACATCTATCTCGACCGCATCGACCGCCGCCTCAAGCGCCGCCTTGATCCGACATTCGTGGAGACCGGCGACGTTAAGCCGACGCGCGTGGCAGCGGCGGAATAGTCATGACACTCTGCGGCTTCAGATGCGCGTTCGCTGCGGTTCTGATCGCGGCGATTCCCAATGTTGCGTTCGCCGCTGAGGAGCCGATTGAAATCTTCGACGCGCATATGCACTACAATTGGGAGCCGAAGCCGTATTACAGCGTCGATGAGGTGCTGGCGGTGTTCAAGAAAAACCGCGTCACCGGCATTCTCTCAACCAGCCGCCCCAACACCGGCACGATTGCGTTGATGGATGCAAAGGCGAGCGGCAAGGCCGACGGTTTGCAGATCGTGCCGTTCATCCGGCCCTATCGCATCCGCGCCGACATCCAGACATGGTTCAACGATCCGACAATTTTCGATTTGATCCAGGACGAATACAAACGCGGCTATTATCGCGGCATCGGCGAATTTCACATTTCAGGCAAAGCGGCCGAAGGCGAGTGGGTCAAGAAGACCGTCAACTTCGCCGTCGAGCACGATCTATATCTGCACGCACATTCGGACGATGCGGCGGTCGAAATCCTGATGAGCCATAATCCGAAAGCGCGGATCATCTGGGCGCATACCGGCTTCGGTCCCAGTGCCGACCGCGTCGCTGCGATGCTGACGAAATATCCGCAATTGTGGGGCGAATTATCCTACCGCAGCGGCATCACGGCGGGCGGCGGCAAACTGACGCCGGAATGGCGCGCACTTTTTACGAAATTCCCGGATCGTTTTCTGTTGGGATCGGACACATGGATCAGCGAGCGCTGGTCGAGCTATGGCGAGACGATGACCGAATATCGCGCGTGGCTTGCGCAATTGCCGCCGGACATTGCAGCGAAGATCGCGCACGGAAACGCTCGCCGATTGTTCGCGAGCAAATAACTTAAATCGAAAAACTAGTCCCGCAGCCGCAGGACGCTGTCGCGTTCGGATTGACCACGCGGAACGACGCGCCGATCAGGTCATCGACGAAGTCGACTTCGGAGCCTGCCAGAAACGGCACCGACGAGGGGTCCACCAGCACAACCGCACTGTCGCGTTCGATCACCAAATCATCGTCGGCCTGCGCGCGTTCGACATCGAATTTATACTGAAAGCCCGAGCAGCCGCCGCCTTCGACGCTGATGCGCAGCATCGCGCCGGTGCCTTCGGATTTCAGGATTTCGCCAATGCGCTTTGCGGCGCGTTCCGAGATGGTGACGGCGGTGGCGGTCTCAACGGTCATGGTGGTCTCCGGCGGCAAACGGGTATTTCTATATGCCGCCCAGCATAGTTAAGTGCGCTGGCGTCAAGAATCAAAGGCCGAAAGCAGAATAATGCGAATGTCCGTCGGAATGGCTGCCCCCCGCAAGCCCTGTGGCTCCGACCCCGCCGCGAGCCGGGGCCGCCTGTTTGACGAGCCGGCAAGCCGCACCCGCAGCGCCTTTCGCCGGGACTGTGATCGCGTGATCCATTCCACCGCGTTCCGGCGGCTCAAGCACAAGACTCAAGTATTCGTGTTCCACGAGGGCGATCATTATCGCACCCGTCTGACCCACACCCTTGAAGTCGCCCAGATTGCGCGGGCGCTGGCGCGCTCGCTTGGCCTCGATGAGGACCTCACCGAGACATTGGCGCTGGCGCATGATCTCGGTCATCCGCCATTCGGGCATGCGGGCGAACGCGCGCTTGATGAATGCCTCAAAGGTCACGGCGGCTTCGATCACAACGCGCAGAGCCTGCGCGTGGTGACGCTGCTTGAGCGGCGCTATCCGGAATTCGACGGGCTCAATCTCACATGGGAATCGCTGGAGGGCATCGTCAAGCACAACGGCCCGATGACGGATCGCGCGGGCAATGCAGTGGGGCGTTATCGCGAGCATGACGTGCCTGCGGGCATTGTCGAATATGTCAGAGGTCACGATCTTGAATTGTGGAGTTATGCCTCGCTCGAAGCGCAGGTCGCCGCCGTCGCCGACGACATCGCCTACAACGCGCACGACATCGACGACGGGTTGCGTGCGGGATTGTTTAGCATCGACGATCTCAACGTCATTCCGCGCATCGCCGAGATCAACACCGGCATCGTGCGGCGCTATCCGGCGCTCGACGACGCGCGGCGCGGCGCGGAGCTGGTGCGCGAACTGATTTCCTATCTGATCAATTCGGTTGCAATAGAAGCGGGGCGGCGTCTGCAATCCGCCAATCCCCAATCCGTTGCCGATGTCCGCAACCACAACGACACGCTGGTGGCGTTTTCTGCGGACGCGGCGCAGACCGAGACAACCATTAAGGCGTTCCTGAAACAACGGATGTATCGCCACACGCGGGTGATGAATGTGATGAACGACGCAGAAAGCGTGGTCCGCGATCTGTTTGCGCGGTATCAGTCGAAGCCCAGCGATCTTCCGGCGGAATGGTCGGCGGCAGAGGGCGACGACAATGAGGGCAGCCGCGCGCGCCGGATCGGCGATTTCATTGCCGGCATGACCGACCGCTATGCGATCATCGAACATACGAGACTTTTTGACTCGACCCCTGAATTGCGTTAGGCGGCGGCCATCATGACCAATCCTGCAAATCCGCCTCACCTGTTTGCCGATGTGCTGTCGCGCGTCCACGCGGTGTGCCGCGCTCTCGGCGGCGAGGGCGCGTTGCCGGCCGGCATCGATTTGTCGCGCGTGGTTGTCGAGCCGCCGCGCGATGCGTCGCATGGCGACATGGCAACCAATGCGGCGATGGTGCTGGCGAAGGAAGCCGGTGCCAAACCGCGTGAGCTTGCGGAAAAGATCGCCGAGAAATTGCGCGCCGATCTGCTGATCGACAAGGTCGACATTGCGGGGCCGGGCTTCATCAATCTCACGCTGAAAACCACCGCATGGTTCGATGCGTTGCGCAGCGTTCTGGCGCAGGGCGATAAATATGGCCGCAGCCACGTCGGTGCGGTCGAGAAGGTCAACGTCGAATACGTCTCCGCAAATCCCACCGGCCCGATGCATGTCGGTCATTGTCGCGGCGCGGTGTTCGGCGACGCGCTGGCGAGTTTGCTCGCATTCGCTGGCTACGACGTCACCAAGGAATATTACATCAACGATGCCGGCGCGCAGGTCGATGTGCTCGCACGCTCGGCGTTTCTTCGGTACCGCGAGGCGCTGGGAGAAAACATCGGCGACATTCCGGAAGGGCTTTATCCCGGCGATTATCTGGTGCCGGTCGGACAGGCGCTGGCGAAGGAATACGGCGACAAATTATTGAAGCAGTCCGAAGCCGAATGGCTTCCGAGCGTGCGGGCTAAATCCATCGCCATGATGATGGAGATGATCAAGGGTGATCTCGCCGCACTCAACATCAAGCACGATGTTTTCTTCTCGGAGCGTTCGCTCAACGAGAAGGGCAATGACCGCGTCGGCGCGACGATCGAATGGCTGCGCGGCAAGGGCGATGTGTATGAAGGCCGCTTGCCGCCGCCGAAGGGCGCGCCGGTCGAAGATTACGAGGACCGCGAGCAGACATTGTTTCGTGCCACTGCGTTCGGCGACGATGTCGATCGTCCGCTGAAAAAGTCGGACGGCTCGTACACGTATTTCGCCTCCGACATCGCCTATCACAAGACAAAATTCGACCGCGGCTTCCTCAACATGGTGGACGTGTGGGGCGCCGATCACGGCGGCTACATCAAGCGCGTGCAGGCGGCGATCAAGGCCGTCACGTCGGACAAGGCCACGCTCGACGTGAAGATCGTGCAGCTTGTGAAACTGCTGCGCAACGGCGAACCCGTGAAGATGTCGAAGCGCTCCGGCGATTTCGTCACGCTGCGCGAAGTGGTCGATGAAGTCGGCTCAGATGCTGTGCGCTTCATGATGCTGTTTCGCAAGAACGATGCGGTGCTGGATTTCGATCTCGCCAAGGTGATCGAGCAGTCGAAGGACAATGCGGTGTTCTATGTCCAGTACGGGCACGCACGCGGCCATTCGATCTTCAAGAACGCGCGGGTGGCGGTTCCCAAATTGCCAGAGGAGTCCGCCTCGCGCGTCGAATTTCTGCGCGCCGCCAGAATCGAACGCCTGAGCGATCCGGTCGAACTCAGTCTCATTCGCCAGATTGCACTGTTCCCGAGGATCGTCGAGGCCGCCGCATTGGCCCATGAACCGCATCGGATTGCGTTCTATCTCTATGATCTCGCCAGTGAATTCCATGCATTGTGGACAAAGGGGCGCGATTTGCCGCATTTACGCTTCATTATCGAGAATGATGCAGAAATTACCATCGCGCGACTGGCCTTGGTTCAGGGCGTCGTCTCGGTTCTGGCATCAGGCCTCGCCGTGCTCGGCGTCCACGCTCCAGACGAGATGCGATAGTGGGGATTTGCCGGACACGTGGGGGATACGTGACGGCATAAACAGCGGACGCTTCACCCTTTCGGTGTAAGCTTACGCTTTCCCGAAGGGGATGCAGCGTCACATGGCCGATCGATATAGCGACAGACCATTTTCGGCAGATGAGGATGACGGCACCGACGCGCCGCCAAAACGTCCGGCAAGCGATCCGCTGGCCGAGCTTGCGCGCCTGATCGGGCAGGCCGATCCATTCTCGAAATACAACCGTGCCGGCCAGCCGCCCGCGCCGAGCGATCAACACGACACAGACGATGCCGCCGGCTACGACGACGAGCCCGCACAGCAGCCGTCATGGATGCGCAATCGGCCGCCCGCGCAGGACGCGGCCTATGGCGATGAGCAATCATTCGATCCGCGCCATCACGATGACCGGTATAGCGACCACGATCAGGCACCGAGATTCGAGCCGCAATCCTTCGATCAGGATCGTCCGCGCGGCGCAGATAACTCGCGCTACGACGATGTGCTGTTCGGCCAGCCGGATCGCGACACGCGTCACGACGCGCCGTTTCCCGCACAGAACGATCGCTACAGCGACGACGGTTTCAACCGGCCTCGCTTCGACGAGGATCACGACGACGAGATGCCAGCGCCGCGGCGCGGCGGCACCATGACGGTTGTTGTCGTGTTGCTGCTGGCCGTGGTCGGAACGGCGGCGGCGTTCGGCTATCGCACCTTCATCGGATCGCCGCGCAGCGGTGAGCCGCCGGTCATCAAGGCCGATGCCGGTCCCAACAAGGTCATGTCGTCGTCAGGCGACAAGCAGATTACCGATCGCATCGGCGACAAGTCGGCCGAGCGCGTGGTGTCGCGCGAGGAACAGCCGGTCGATCTCAACGGCAAGGCGCAGCCGCGCGTGGTATTTCCGCCGCTGTCGCAGAACACCAATCCGCCAAATGCATCGAGCGCCAACACGGCCGTGCGCCCGACAGGTGCGGGCGTCGGCAATGGCACGGTCTCAACCGGCGGCGAGGAGCCACGGAAAATCCGCACGCTGACGATCCGTCCGGATCAGCCGGATGCGACCGCTACAGCTGCACCGTCTGCACCCATAACTTCGCCCTCAGTTGCACCTGCGCGACCGGCACCTGCTGCACCGCGTGCACCGGCGAGCGTGGCTCCGGCGCCCGCAGCATCGGGTGGCCCTATTGCGCTGACACCGCAGGCATCGGCTCCGGCTCCAGCGCCGCGCGTTGCCTCCGTCACGCCGTCGACATCTACCCCGGCAGGCGGCGCGGGCTCGTATGTGCAGGTGTCGTCGCAGAAGACCGAAGCGGACGCGCAGGCCTCGTTCCGGGCAATCCAGTCGAAATATTCGGGCATTCTCGGATCGAAGCCCTCGACAATCCGCCGCGCGGATCTGGGCGACAAGGGTGTGTTCTATCGGGCGATGGTGGGACCGTTCGGCACCACCGACGAGGCGACGCAGTTTTGCGTCAATCTGAAATCCGCCGGCGGCCAGTGCATCGTTCAGCGCAACTGATCCTGTTTGTGCGAAACGGATCCTGTTTGTGGATGAGTGCGCCTAACTCTTTATCTCGCGGGCACTTTCCTTGACCCTGACGCATGGGGCGCGCTAATCGCCCCCCATGGGATCGCGCGCTTTCATTACGGGACTATCCGGCACGGTTTTGACGGACAATGAACGCGCCTTTTTGCGCGATCAGACCCCGTGGGGATTCATCCTTTTCAAGCGCAATGTGGAGACGCCGTCTCAGGTTGCCGAACTGGTGCGGCAGTTGCGCAATGGCGTCGGCAATCCCGACGCGCCGGTTCTGATCGATCAGGAAGGCGGACGGGTTCAGCGGCTGTCGCCGCCGCAATGGCCGGTCTATCCACCCGGCGCGGTGTTCGGCGCCCTGTATGACCAGGATCGTCCCGCAGGTCTGGAAGCGGCGTATCTCGCCTCACGCCTGATCGCAGCCGATCTGGCCGATCTGGGCATCACGGTCGATTGCCTGCCGCTGGCGGATGTGCCGGTTCCGGGGTCGGACGCGGTCATTGGCGATCGCGCCTATGGAACTTCGCCCGAAAAGGTCGCGAATATCGCCCGTGCCGTGACCAACGGGCTGGTGGAGGGCGGCGTCCTGCCGGTCCTCAAGCATATTCCCGGTCACGGAAGGGCCACAGCGGACAGCCACGCTGCGCTGCCGACCGTCGATACGACGGTGTCGGAGCTTGCTCTGACGGATTTCGCGGCGTTTCGGCCCCTCGCGGACCTGCCGATGGCGATGACGGCGCATGTTGTGTTTAGCGCGCTCGACGGTGCGCATCCGGCGACGACATCTGCCACAATCATCGAACAGGTGATTCGCGGCTCGATTGGATTTCAAGGCCTGTTGATGAGTGATGACGTGTCCATGAACGCCCTCGAAGGATCGATTGCCGAGCGCACCCGCGCCATCTTTGCGGCGGGCTGCGACGTGGTCCTGCATTGCAACGGCAAGTTTGACGAGATGGCGGCGGTCGCCAGCGAGACGCCGATGCTGGCGGGAGAGGCACTTGCGCGCGCGCAACGTGCCTTGGCGTCGCGAATGGCGCCGAAAACATTCGATCGCGTTTCGGGCCGCGCACGGCTCGCCGAACTGATGGCGCGCGGGAGTGCGGTCGCATGAGCGCGGAAATCCTGTCGTTTGAAACCGGACTGCCGGCGGATCGTCAATTGTCCGATGAGCCATCGCTCGTCGTCGATGTCGAAGGCTATGAAGGCCCGCTCGATCTGCTGCTGACGCTCGCGCGCCAGCAGAAAGTCGATCTGCACAAGATTTCGATTTTGGCGCTCGCCGATCAGTATCTCAAATTCATTGAGGCGGCGCGGAAAATTCGCCTCGAACTCGCCGCCGACTATCTGGTGATGGCGGCGTGGCTGGCCTATCTCAAATCGCGACTGCTGCTGCCGGAGCCGCCGGAAGCCGACGGGCCGAGCGCCGAAGAACTCGCCAATGCGCTGGCGGCGCGCCTGCGCCGTCTCGAACAAATCCGCGAAGCGTCGAACCGCCTGATGACGCGGCCGCAACTCAACCGCGACCTGTTTCCGCGCGGCCAGCCGCAAACGATTTCACACATCCGGCATCCGCAGTGGAATGCAACGCTGTACGATTTGCTCACCGCCTATGCGGCGCAACGCCAGCAGCGCGTGCTGGCCACGGTGCATCTGGCCAAGCGCTCGGTGTGGTCGCTGTCAGAGGCACGGGCCTCGCTGGAGCGGCTGGTCGGCATGACCGATGACTGGAGCCGTCTCGATCAGTATCTGATGACCTATGTGATCGATCCGTCGCAAAAGGCCACGGTGTTCGCGTCGAGTTTTGCGGCCGCATTGGAACTGGTGCGTGAAGGCACGGTCGATCTGCATCAGAAGGAAGCGTTCGCGCCGATCTATTTCCGCAAGAAGCCGGAGCCCGGAATGCCCGACACGCCGATGCCGGAAATGCAAGCCAAGTAATTACTTCAGTCGGTTCATTCCTAAGTCGCGTAGTTAAAAAGAAAAGAAGTCGAGTAAGTGGAAGAAGGAGACCAGGCAATGCCAAGCCAGGCGAGAGCAAACATGGCGGGAAAACGTATCGCTCATGTCGAGGACCGTGGTGGAAAAGCCGCCGCGCGTCCGGAAGAACTGCGCCTGCTCGAAGCGTTGCTGTTCGCATCCACCGAGCCGCTGGATGAAGCCGCACTCGCCAAGCGTTTGCCAGATGGCGTCGACGTCAAGGCTGCACTTGAACAACTGCGCGCCGATTATGCGCTGCGCGGCGTCAATCTCGTGCGCGTCGCCAACAAATGGACCTTCCGCACCGCGACCGATCTGTCGTGGCTGATGACGCGCGAAAGCACCGAGACACGCCGCCTGTCGCGTGCCGCCATCGAGATGCTGGCGATCATTGCCTATCACCAGCCGGTGACACGCGCCGAGATCGAGGAAATTCGTGGCGTGATGACGTCCAAGGGCACGCTCGACGTGCTGCTGGAAACCGGCTGGATTCGTCCGCGCGGACGCCGCAAGACGCCGGGCCGGCCTTTGACCTTCGGCACCACCGAGGCGTTCCTGTCGCAATTCAGCCTTGAGGCACTCGGCGATCTGCCGGGGCTTGAGGAGTTGAAGGGCGCGGGGCTCTTGGATACGCGATTGCCGTCCGGCTTCGATGTTCCGTCGCCGTCCGACGATCCGGCGCTGCGGGACGACGAGGAGCCGCTTGATGCGGGCGATCTTGAACTGGCTCTGGCGCCTCATGTGGAGCCCGAAAAGGGCAACAAGGGCTGATTTCGGCTTCTCCGGAACCCGTCTTTCGTCGCATTAACGGCGATGCTTCATGCGGTCGCGGATCGGCCCTAAGTCCTTGTTTTTGACACCTCTGCGGCCTAGTTTCCGGTCAGATATGGCCGGGCAAACCGGCCGCGTGTTTGGAGGATAGCAGCATGGGTTCGTTTAGCATCTGGCACTGGATCGTCGTGATCGGCGTCGTCCTGCTGTTGTTCGGCCGTGGCAAGATTTCGGACCTAATGGGCGATGTCGCCCAAGGCATCAAGGCCTTCAAGAAGGGCATGGCGGACGACGACAAGACGCCCGAGAAGACCGAGCCGGTGCGCAGCATCGACAACGCGCCGGGAGCGGTCTCGTCGCGCAATGAAGCCGGCAGCAAGATCGTCTGAGACGTCCAGGACGACGCCTCTGACGAAACCGGGTATTGCCCCGTGAGCGGATTGATTCATGTTCGACATCGGGTGGAGTGAACTGCTGGTGATCGCGGTCGTGGCCCTGATCGCCATCGGCCCGAAGGAATTGCCCGGCGTGCTGCGCATGGTCGGGCAGTGGATGGGCAAGGCGCGCCGCATGGCCTCCGATTTTCAGGGCCAGTTCAACGAGGCGATGCGCGAAGCCGAAATGGCCGACATCAAAAAGACCTTCGATGACGCCGCCGGCATGGCCAAGGATCTGTCGCCGACCAATCTGCTGACCAACCTCGCGGGCGACACGACCAAGCAGGTCGAAGATGCGCTCAAGATCGATCAGCCTTTGATGACACCGACCACGCAAACACCCACGACACCTGAGCCGCCGACAGCCGCGACCATTGCGGAGTCCGAAGCGCATCTGCCGGCGATCGAGCCGGACGCCGCCAACACCACATCGCCGAAATTGCCGGACGCCAAAGCGTCATGAGTGTCGACGAAGTTGAAGCCTCCAAAGCCCCGTTGATGGACCACCTGATTGAGCTGCGTTCGCGGCTCATCAAGGCGCTGCTCGCATTCGCCGTCGCGTTCGTCTTCTGCTTTTTCTTCGCGAAGCAAATCTACAACGTGCTGGTGTGGCCGTTCGTCTGGGTCGCGGGCGCGGACAATTCCAAATTCATCTACACGGCGCTTCTCGAATACTTCATCACGCAGCTCAAGCTCGCGCTGTTCGGCGCGGGCTTCATCTCGTTTCCCATCGTGGCGGCGCAAATCTACAAATTCGTAGCCCCCGGACTCTACAAGCATGAGCGCGGTGCGTTTGCGCCGTATCTGATCGCGACGCCGTTTTTCTTCGTGCTGGGATCGCTGCTGGTTTATTTCGTCGTGCTGCCGATGCTCATTCGCTTCTCGCTCGGCATGCAGCAGGCCGGTGGCACCGAGACGGCGCAGATCGCGCTGCTGCCGAAGGTCGGCGAGTATCTGTCGCTGATGATGTCGCTGATCTTTGCCTTCGGCATCGCGTTTCAGTTGCCGGTGGTGCTGACGCTGCTGGGGCGGATCGGGATCATCACGGCCAAGCAACTGCGCGAGAAGCGGCGCTATTTCATCGTGGTGGCGTTCATCATCGCGGCGGTGCTGACGCCGCCGGATGTCATCAGCCAGGCCTCGCTCGCGATCCCGCTGCTGATCCTCTATGAGGGTTCGATTTTGGCGGTGGCGGTGGTACAGAAGAAGGCCGCCAAAGCCGCTGCCGCAACACCGACTGAATCGCCACCGACACCGCCAGCCACGACGCCTGCGGAGTAGGGCGAAGCGCGCTACGTTCGGATAGCATTGCTGCCAAGCCGTTCGATTCGTCATGGCCGGGCTTGACCCGGCCATCCACGCCTTGTTCTAACCCTCGCACAATACGCGCAGCCGTTCCGGCGGCGC
>JAYVYQ010000076.1:0-16903 GCA_043784125.1 Afipia sp. | reverse complement strand
TCCCTTGACTTGCTTCAGCAACCCTTCGTCTTCGGGAGCGCAAAGAAACACCAGCGTGAATCGTGCCTTGTCGTTGTCGACGCGTCGCACTTCCTTCAATTCCATGGCGTCGCGATAAAACTTCATTGCAACGTCGAGATTTCTGACGCGTAACATTGTGTGCAGGTAACGCATGCTCAGCTCCTTACAGACTTCGTGTTTATCGTCGCAATTCTTCTAGCGGCAATCCCGCTAGACGGGCAGTTGATCTGCATTGGGATGCCGGAACGTCACAAATATTCAATAATGACGGCCGGAACTTTCTGCATTGCGGCTTGTTATGTATCCGGTAACGAAAGGATTGAAACATGAAAAAGATTGCAATCGCTTTGGCGACAGTCGCTGCTATCGCCGCTATTTCGGCTCCTGCTGAAGCACGCGGCGGTCGTAACGCTGCTGGCATCGGCCTCGGTATTGCTGCCGGCGCTCTTGCCGCTGGTGCTGCCGCAAGCTCGTACAACAACGGGTACGGCTACAACTCGTATAATTCATACGACGGTCCCGGCTATGGATATGGTGGCGGTTACTACCGCAACAGAGGCTATGGTTATAGCAACCATAGCAACGACCCAAGCCCTATGGGTTCATCCACGAATTACGGTGGTTACGGCTACTACTGATCTAATGACGCAGGACAACACGAAAGCCCGGCAGGAACGCCGGGCTTTTTTGAGACTGCCATTCTTCCACGTACGGGCTCGCCTCGTCGCAGATTGGGCCGGGGCTGGATTTTCCGGTTGCTGAAACCGAAAGCCCGTCGCGTTTTGCTCGACTTGCTTCTGCCTTCGCGCGATTATCGCGTTTTGGAATCGAAGGAGAGATTTATGGATTTCGCGCCGGCTGTCAGGTCAGGTTTTAAGAATTACGTCGGGTTTGAAGGTCGCGCATCACGATCCGAATATTGGTATTGGACGCTGTTTACAATCGTTGCGACGATTGCCGCTGGGTTCATGGATTCCATTGTAGGGCTTGGATTCTTCAGCGGTATCGTCTCCCTCGGACTTTTCCTCCCCAGTCTTGCGGTTGCGTTTCGCCGCATTCACGATATCGACCGCACGGCGTGGTGGATCTTGCTGTCGTTTACGATCATCGGCGGCATCGTTCTGTTGGTCTGGTTCTGTCTGCGCGGGACAACTGGCCCAAATCGGTTTGGCCCCGACTCGCTCTAAGCCGGTCGTGCGGTGCAGGTGAATGATTGCGTCTGATCTGCAAAGCGGGATCGCGTTGCTTGGCGACATGATCGCGGAGGCCAACAGTATCGTTCCGTTTACGGGAGCGGGAATTTCGACGGAGTGCGGTATTCCCGACTTCCGATCGCCCGGCGGTCTGTGGACTCGCAATCGGCCGATCCCGTTCGACGAATTCGTCGCGAGCCAGGACGCTCGCGATGAATCGTGGCGCAGGCGGTTCGCGATGGAGCCGAGCTTTGCAGCGGCGAAGCCCGGGCGAGGGCACCGCGCCCTCGCATCACTTTATAAGGCCGGCAAGATTCCAGCGATCATCACGCAGAATATCGACAATCTGCATCAATCGTCGGGCTTTGCGCCCTATCATGTTGTGGAGCTGCACGGCAATACGACCTATGCGCGCTGCATCGGCTGCGGCAAGCGTTACGAGATCGCGTGGGTGAAAGGCCGTTTCGACAAGACTGGCGAAGCGCCGAGTTGCGAGACCTGCGGCGATCCAGTCAAGTCGGCGACAATTTCCTTCGGTCAGGCCATGCCGGAGGACGAGATGCGGCGCGCGACCGAACTCACGCAGCATTGCGATCTCTTTATCGCTATCGGATCGTCTTTGGTGGTCTGGCCGGCTGCAGGATTTCCGTTGCTGGCGCGAAATTGCGGTGCGAGACTTGTGATTATCAACAATGAACCGACCGATCAGGACGACATCGCCGATCTCGTGATCCACCACGACATCGGCGAGACGCTTGGACCCTTCGTCGGCAATTAGTTTGCCGGTTTGATTCGCATCGACGCAAGGTTGTTCATAGGTCACGTCTGATTTGTTTTTTGTCTTTCCGGCCCTTGCGGGAGTGTTAACGTCGAATCAGGAGATTCGCGTCGCGCTGCATGTTTTTTCAAAATGAAGTGCGCTGCATGTAAGTCGTCACAGATGTAGGCGACCGCAGAGTTTGGGGTCCGGGGGTCATGGGGTCGGACGGATTTGAGTCCAAGAGGCTCGATAGTAGGCTTGGCGGTTCGGCGTTAGCCGGATCCGGCTCTGGCAATGTTGCGCCGAACGAATTTTCGGGCGCCGACGATCGTAATATTTCAGCCAACGCGTTTGCAGGCGACGGTGCTGCGGTCAATCTCGTCGAAATATCCGGCGTCATTAAATGGTTCGACGCGTCCAAGGGTTACGGATTTATCGTGCCGGACAACGGAACGCCCGACGTGCTCTTGCACGTCACGGTGCTGCGGCGCGACGGATACCAGACCGCCTATGAAGGCGCCCGCCTGGTCTGCGAATGCGTGCAGCGTCAGAAGGGCTATCAGGCGTTCCGGATCGTCTCCATGGATGAATCGACCGCGATCCATCCGGCCCAGATGATGCCGCCTCGCACCCATGTCAGCGTCACCCCGACCAGCGGTCTCGAGCGCGCGCAAGTGAAATGGTTCAACAGACTCCGCGGGTTCGGCTTTCTGACCTGCGGTGAAGGTACGCCGGACATTTTCGTCCATATGGAAACCCTGCGCAGATACGGCATGACCGAACTGCGTCCGGGTCAGTATGTGCTCGTTCGCTTTGGACCCGGCTCCAAGGGTATGATGGCGGCCGAAATCCAGCCGGAAGCCGGTGCTCCCGGCCTGTCGTCGCACTAGATCGTTCCGACATCCCTGATGGCCAAATCCTCGTGATCGCAGGATCGTGCGGCGCGTGCCGTCTGGCATTCGCCATGATCTGCAGGCTAGGGTGACGGCCCATCGCAGGATCTCCGCAATGAATTTTGAGATTTCGACCAAACGCGTTTCGCAGTGGAGTGCGCTGTTTGCATTTGTGGTTCTGATGTTTGTTCCGCGTTGCGTGGTGGCAGCCGACGTGCAGTCGCTCGAGATCGTCAGCAAATCCGGTGTTCATGTTTTCGCCGTCGAAATGGCGACGACCGAACAGGAGCGCGAGACCGGCCTGATGTATCGCAAGGAACTGGCCGAGGGGCGGGGCATGCTGTTCGACTTCACGCCACAGCAGCAGGTGTCGATGTGGATGAAGAACACTTTCATTCCGCTCGACATGATCTTTATCCGCGCCGACGGCCGGATTTTGCGGATTGCCGAAAACACGGAGCCGCAATCGGAGAAGATCATTTCCTCAGGCGGCCTGGCCAAGGGCGTGCTGGAAGTAATCGGCGGCACGGCACGCAAATACGGAATCGAGGCGGGTGACAAAGTCGCGCATCCGCTGTTCGGTTCGCGTTAAACGAGCATCTGTATTCGGACAATATTGCTGTCCTTGCTGCGCAGCACATGACGCGGCGTGAACCGGCCGGCCCCTGCGGTCGACCAACGCATTGGCACGCGCGGTAAAAGGGTGCCATAGTCGGTCACATTTCCGCGATGGAGGCTCCGATGATTGCTCCCGCTCGCTTCAATTTATTTGTTTTTGTTTTTTGCGCTCTTCTCGGTTTCTCAGTCTTTGGCGGCAAAGCCGCCGCGGAAAACCGCGTCGCCCTTGTGATCGGCCAGTCGGCCTACAAGAGCGTTACGGCGCTGACCAATCCGGCGAACGACGCCAAGCTGACATCCGAAATGCTTCAGGCGGCAGGCTTCGACGTCAAGACGGCGCTCGATCTGTCGCAGACCGAGATGCGTCAGGCTGTGGGCGACTTTGCGGCCAGAATTGCGGCTAAGGGCGCGGACACGGTTGCGCTGCTTTATTACGCCGGCCACGGGTTACAAATCGATGGCGAGAACTATCTCGTCCCCGTGGACGTCGCGCTTGAGCGCGAATCCGACGTGCCGTTGCAGGCCGTGCGGTTTAACGATGTGATGAACACGATTGCGTCGGTGCCGACAAAGATGCGCATCGTTATGCTTGACGCGTGCCGCAACGATCCATTCGGTTCCATCAATAAAATTGCCGGGCAGGGATTGGCGCTGGTCGATACCAAGGCCAATGCCGCAGGCTCATTCGTATCATTCTCGACATCGCCCGGCACCGAGGCGCTCGACGGCAGCGGTGTGAACAGTCCCTATACCAGCGCGCTGGTGGTGTCGGCGCGTGAACCGGGCCTCGCAATCGAGGACGCTTTCAAGAAGGTGCGCCTCGCGGTCAATAAATCCACCGATGGTCAGCAAATCCCGTGGGAAAGTTCGTCGTTGGTCACCGATTTTTCTTTTTTCCCGACGCAGGGCAAGCGCGAAGGGACGCGTGCCGGCGCTCGGTCGGTCGCGGATTGGCGCCAGCTTCTGCGCGGACAGGCGCCGCAGGCGGCCTACGATCTCGTCATCGCCGATGACTCGGTTGAGGGCTATCAGGCGTTCGTGGAGTTATATCCACAGTCGCCGTTCGTGACGCGCTTGAAGGTCGTCATTGAGCGTCGGCGCGAAATGATAACAATGGAGCGGCGTCGTCAACGCGAACACCCCCGGCGCCTATCGGGCGTTCCTTGCCAGCTATCCGAACAGCGATCTGGCGGCGACTGCGCGCAAACTTCTTGAGCGCGCGCTCAATCGGCCTTTGAACGCGGTAGCGGCAGCGGCGTCTAGTCCAACAGGCGGAGCGCCGAACAATGCGGGTCCAGCCGGACCGCAGCAGGCCTCATTGGCCGGACCGACATGCCCTTGCGGTCCGGTACAGCCGCCGTCGCGCGCAACTCCTCCACCGCCGCGCCGTGTTGACGTTGCGCCACCGCCGCGCCGTCCTCCGCCGCCGGATGTCGTTTATCGCCGAGGTCCGTCGCCTGACGAAGAAGCCGCTATCATCGGCGGCGCAGCGATCGGCGGAGCTCTGCTCGGTGGCGCGTTTGGCGGTGGCGGCCGGATGCGCGGCCGCGACTACTGAAGCATTTTGGCGCCGGAATGCCGGGCATTTTAGCCCAGCAGCCGCCTTGCTGGGGCTAAACGAACCGTGTAACGACTGTGCGCTCGGGGTATAGCGTAGCCTGGTAGCGCGGCGGTTTTGGGTACCGCAGGTCGCAGGTTCGAATCCTGCTGCCCCGACCAGCTAACTTGTTGATTTGTTAGAGCTTTTGCGCACTTCGATGTCGCTTTTCGCGGCAATTAGCGTTTTCCGCAGTGGCTTGAATAACAGCCGTGCGGGCCAGCGACACTGGCGTCGCTATTCAGGCAGATCATCGCCAGCGCGAACGCCAAGCAGATCGAGAATTTCTGCATCGGATCCTCCAAAAAAAAAGCATTTCGCATCAGCTACAGCGTGGCGTCCGGTTTGGTTTCGCCTTGAATGTCACCGGATTGGCATTCGTGTTGCGGCTTAGGTTGCAAATGGACGTTTGCTGAACTTGGAGCGCAAACGTAATTTTCATCGGCCGACTTGGAACCCATAGCATCACATCGAATTAAACCCCCGTGCATGCGCGCGATGAGGGCGATCATGTCGGAGACTGAGGTGAGGCTGGCTCGGCGACGCGACCGCCTCTTGAGCGCCATCGCAACGGTGCTCACCCTCGCCATAGTGGTCGTCATGCAGATGTAAGCGGCGAATTGTCCGCTCTGTCAGCTGGCCGGTGCGCCGGTCGGATTCAGCGTCGGCGGTGCCGGACGTGACGGCTTGTCCTGCCTCTTCGACCAATTGCCGTAATAGGCAACGGCAGTCAGGATCGCGATGCCGCCGATGCTGACGCCAAGTTGCGCCCAGATCGTGCCCCAGCTCAGCAGCAAGATGAAGTGCGCGACGAATGAAAGAAACACGCCGACGCAGAACACCTGCAGCGATTGCTGCCCGCATTTGATCAGCGGGTCGAGCCACTTCGATTCGAGCAAACTCCAATCCTTGGGCACAAAACGAGTGATGAAGAACGCGATCACCACGAAATGGATGACGCGATACGGCGCGAGGAACGTCTTGTCGTTCGGGTTGAAGGCGTCATAGAGCCATTTCGGGAAAAGGTCGCCGAAGGCCTCGAAGCGACCCGCCATCGTCATGATCAGCGCGAAGACGAGATAGACTGTGCCTGCGATCAACAGCCACTTCGACCTGATTACCGACCGGGATTCGTTGGCGCCGCCCAACGCGAACCATGCACCGAACACGAACAGCAGCTGCCACGTATAAGGGTTGAAATACCAGCTGCCCGACGGATAGGCCGAGAAATTCCACCCAAACTGCCGCGCGGCAAAATAGAGGGCGAGCGAAGCCAGCATCACGAGGTCTGGCTTGCGCAGCATCATCCAGAGCACCGGCGGGAAAAATCCCATCAGCACGATGTAGAGCGGCAGCACGTCAAGATTGACCGGCTTGAACCGCAGCAACAGTCCCTGCGTCAGGGTCTGGATCGGATTGTCGACGAGGCCGGCGACATTGAACTCGTTGATGATGTCGGGATCGTTATATCGCAGGGCGACCCAGCCGATCGCGGCAATATAAATCACAAAAAGCAAAACATGCGCGACGTAGAGTTGCCAGACGCGCTTCAACAGCCGCGTCGCTCCGACGACAAAACCGCGATCGAGCATCAGCTTCGCGTAGACGAAGGATGCGGTGTATCCCGAGATAAAAACGAAAAGGTCGGCGGCGTCGCTGAAACCGTAATTCCGCGTCGTCACCCACATCACGACGTTATGCGGAATGTGGTCGAGAAAGATCCACCAATTGGCGATGCCGCGAAACAGATCGAGCCGAAGGTCGCGGCCCTTGGCGGGGAGAGTTGCCTGGATATCCATGGATGCCGTTTCGTCGTGATGCGGGTCAAATGGCGGCGGAATCGGGCCGGTAATCAGGTGGCAGCGTTCGAGATTGTCAGAGCGATTGCAACAGAATATACCAAATTTTGAAACGCTATCTATCGAATGTGACGCAGTAACATTGTCGCAAACGCAGCCAGAATCAGATGCTTTTCGTCTATCGTCGCGGTGCCGACGACGACCTGCCAAGAAGTAAAAGGCTTTATGTCATGACAGCGCGAATCTTCAAACCTGCCAAGAATGCCATGCAGTCGGGATGGGCGAAAACCAAGGAATGGCAGCTTGATTATGAACCCGAACAGCCGCGCGTCATCGAGCCGCTGATGGGCTGGACCAGCTCCGGCGACATGAAGCAGCAATTGTCGATTCATTTCGATACCAAGGAAGATGCCGTCGCCTATTGCGAGCGCGAGGGAATTGCCTATCAGGTCCTTGAGCCCAAGGAATTGAAGCCGCGCGTGAAGGCCTATGCCGACAATTTCGCGTTCCGCCGCACGGAGCCGTGGACGCACTAAGATCGCCGTTCGGACTTTCGGACAGGCAAATGACGGCAAAATACCGAGTCATGAAAACTGGTCTTCGACGCTTGCTTTGGAATTGTCCGGAACAAGACATTCCGCATCGTCGCTTTGAGCTATCGAGAGCCGCGCCGCTTCCAAATGCACCTCCGATTTTGCCGCGAAAGTTATAGTTGCACCCGGCAGGCTTGCAGTGACACTTTGGCCTCTGCGCCGGTTTGAATTCAGGTTGCGGCGCACAAACAGTGGGTGGCGGGAGGCCCAAAGAGGCGATGGCTCTTCGTTCCGGTATCGATCCGACATCAGTTGACGCCATACGCAATGCCGAGGCGATGCGCGCATTGGTCGCCGACTTGCGCGATAAGCTGTCGCAGGTTGCCGGTGGCGGCGGCGAGGCATCGCGCGCCAAACATACAGGGCGGGGCAAGATGCTGGCGCGCCAGCGCGTCGATCTGCTGATCGATCCGGGCACGGCGTTCCTGGAATTTTCGCCGATGGCGGCCTATGGCCTTTACGGCGGCGCTGTCCATTCCGCCAGTATCGTGACCGGCATTGGCCGCGTGTCAGGCCGCGAATGCGTCATCGTCGCCAACGACGCGACGATCAGCGGCGGCACTTACTACCCGATGACGGTGAAGAAGCATCTGCGCGCGCAGGACATTGCGCGGCAGAACAATCTGCCATGCATCTACATGGTGGATTCCGGCGGCGCGTTTCTGCCGCAGCAGGACGAAATCTTCCCCGACGAAAAGCACTTTGGCCGCATCTTCTACAATCAGGCGAACATGTCCGCGCAGGGCATTCCGCAGATCGCCATCGTGATGGGGTCGTGCACGGCGGGCGGCGCTTACGTGCCGGCGATGTCGGACGAGAGCATCATCGTGCGCAACCAAGGCACGATCTTCCTCGGCGGCCCGCCGCTGGTGAAGGCCGCGACCGGCGAGGTCGTCACAGCCGAAGAACTCGGCGGCGCTGATGTTCACAGCCGCCAGTCAGGTGTGACCGACCACTACGCGCAGAGCGACAGCCACGCGATTGGCATTGCGCGACGGATTGTCGGCAATCTCAATCCGGCGACATCATCCGCAACAGGCTTGCGTGAGCCGCGCGAACCGCTGTTCGAGCGCGAGGATATTTATGGCGTGGTGCCGGCTGATGCCCGCAAGCCGTTCGACGTCCGCGAGATCATCGCGCGCATTGTCGATGGCTCGGAATTCGAGGAATTCAAGAAACTCTATGGCACGACGCTGATTTGCGGCTTCGCGCATATCTGGGGTTATCCCGTCGGCATCATCGCCAACAATGGAATCCTGTTCAGCGAGAGTTCGCTGAAGGGCGCGCATTTCATCGAGCTGTGCTGCCAGCGGAATATTCCGCTGCTGTTCCTGCAGAACATTACCGGCTTCATGGTCGGCAAAAAGTACGAGGCGGGCGGCATTGCACGCGACGGCGCGAAGCTCGTCACGGCGGTGGCGACCGCATCGGTCCCGAAATTCACCGTGGTGATCGGCGGCTCTTATGGCGCGGGCAATTACGGCATGTGCGGGCGCGCCTATAGTCCGCGCTTTTTGTGGATGTGGCCGAACGCGCGCATCTCGGTCATGGGCGGCGAACAGGCGGCCATGGTGCTCAGTCAATTGCGCCGCGACAATATCGAGGCCAAGGGCGGCAAGTGGTCCGCCGAGGAAGAAGATACGTTCCGCGCGCCGATCCGTTCGCAATATGAAACGCAAGGCCATCCCTATTACGCAACCGCGCGGCTGTGGGATGACGGTGTGATCGATCCCGCCGATACGCGGCTTGTGCTTGGGCTTGGGCTTTCGGCGGCGGCCAATGCGCCCGCTGAGCCGACGCGCTTCGGCGTGTTCAGGATGTGATGATGAAGACTCCATCCAAGGCCAGCGGCGCGGCCAAGCCACTTTATCGCCGCTTCAATACATTGCTGATCGCCAACCGCGGCGAGATCGCTTGCCGCGTCATTCGCACAGCCCGCGCGATGGGATTGCGGACGGTTGCGGTCTACTCGGAAGCCGACGCCGATGCGCTGCATGTCGCGATGGCGGACGATGCGGTGTTGATCGGTCCGGCGCGCGCGCGCGACAGCTACCTGAACATCGATCGCATTCTGGAAGCGGCACAGAAGACCGGAGCCGAAGCTGTTCACCCCGGCTACGGGTTCTTGTCGGAGAACGCCGATTTTGCTCGCCGATGCGCGCAGGCCGGACTGGTGTTTGTCGGCCCGACCGCTGAGATGATGGACGCGATGGGCTCCAAGTCGGGCTCCAAGCAATTGATGGAGAAAGCGGGCGTCCCGCTCGTGCCGGGTTATCACGGTGACGCTCAGGACGATGCAACACTCGCAAAGGCCGCCGACAAGGCCGGTTTCCCAGTGCTGGTGAAGGCGTCCGCCGGCGGCGGCGGGCGTGGCATGAGAGTCGTTCGTGCGGCGAGCGAACTCGCGGCCGCTGTGGTGAGCGCCAAGCGCGAGGCACTGGCGGCATTCGGCGACGACCGCATGTTGATCGAGAAATATGTCGACACGCCCCGCCATATCGAGGTGCAGATCGTCGGCGACAGTCACGGCAATCTGGTGTCGCTGTTCGAGCGTGAATGCACGCTACAAAGACGCCACCAAAAGGTCATCGAGGAAGCGCCGTCGCCGACGCTCAACGCGACGCAACGCGAGGCGGTTTGTGAGGCGGCTCGCAAGGCAGCGGGCGCTGTCAACTATGTCGGTGCGGGGACCATCGAGTTCGTCTCGAACGGCAAGGAGTTCTTCTTCATCGAAATGAACACGCGGCTACAGGTCGAGCATCCAGTCACGGAGCTAATTACCGGCGTCGACCTCGTCGAATGGCAATTGCGCGTGGCATTCGGTGAGAAACTTCCGCTTGCGCAGGATCAGATCAAGCTCAACGGCCACGCCGTCGAGGCGCGGGTGTATGCCGAAAACCCCAACAAGAATTTCATGCCGTCGGTTGGCAGTCTCCGGACTTGGCGCATGCCCGACGCCGTTGACGGGTTACGGATTGATGCCGGTTATGGCGAAGGCAAGACCGTTTCGCCGAATTACGATGCCATGCTGGCCAAGGTGATCGCTTGGGCGCCGACGCGCGACCTTGCGATCTCGCGGCTCAATCGCGGGCTTGAGGAAATCGACATTCGCGGTGTCGTCACCAACATTCCGTTTCTGTCGGCGCTCATCACGCATCCCGACGTGCGGGCCAACGCGATCGATACCGGATTCATCGAGCGCGAACTCGCAAAGCTGACGCCCGAAAAGACAACCGTGAACGAACTCGAGCTAGGGGCTGCCGTTGCGGCGATCCTGAGCGCGGAAGATGCGGCTGCGGCGCACGACGTCCATTCACCTTGGCGTTCATCGGGCTGGACGGCGGTTGGTGCGCGACAACGGCGCTTTGTGTTTCGGCACGGCGCAGCCGAGCACGCTGTCTCCCTTCGCTACGGGCGTGGTGGCTCGGTCTTGAAGGTCGATGGCCGCGAGATTGCGTTCTCGCATTCACCGTCGTCCCGAGGTGGCATCGATCTGGTTCTCGATGGCGTGAAGCGTCATGTCGCGGGATTGCTCGACGGCCGTGATGTGTACGTCCGCACCCAGCATGGCCGTCTCGAAATGCATTGGGTCGACCCCTTCGGCACCGAAGACGAGGAGCAGGTCGGCGCCGACCGCGTTGTCGCGCCGTTGCCGGGCACAGTCGTGGCATTGCTGGTCGAGGAGGGCGCGGCGGTGGAGAAAGGCGCACCGATCCTGACCCTCGAAGTCATGAAGATGGAGCAGACACTGCGCGCGCCGTTCGCCGGCACGGTGAAGCGCCTAAAGTGCAAAGTTGGCGACATTGTGCAGGAAGGCGTTGAGTTAGCCGAGATCGAACCGCTTAAGGAAGCGGCGAAAGCTTGAGGGCGCGATGACCGATCAAGTCCGGATTGTCGAAGTCGGCCCGCGCGACGGTCTTCAGAACGAGAAGACCCCGGTCGGCGTCGAGGCGCGCGTTGCTTTCATCGAAAACCTCGTCAAAGCAGGACTGCATACCATCGAGGTCGGAAGTTTCGTGTCGCCGAAAGCGATTCCGCAGATGGTCAATTCCGATCAGGTGTTGCGCGCGGTCGATCATCATCCCGGGTATGAATTTCACGTCCTCGTTCCGAATGAAAAAGGTTACGAAGCCGCGAAAGCAGCCGGTGCAAAGGTGATTGCCGTGTTTGCGTCCGCGTCGGAAGGATTCTCAAAGGCGAATATCAATTGCTCGGTCGCAGAATCCATTGAACGGTTCACGCCAGTCGTCGAGCGGGCGAAAGCCGATGGCATCAAGGTACGTGGCTATGTGTCCTGCGTGCTCGGTTGTCCGTATGACGGCGAGGTCAAGCCCGCTGCGGTCGCTGCTATTGCAAAGAGACTCTGGGATATCGGCTGCTATGAAGTCTCGCTCGGCGATACCATTGGCGTCGGTACACCGATGAAAGCGCGTCAGTTACTGCGCGCGGTTGCAGCCTACGTGCCGATGGCCAAACTCGGCATGCATTTCCACGACACTTACGGTCAGGCGCTGGCGAACCTCTACGCAGGAATGGAGGAGGGCGCGCGGGTGATCGACTCGGCTGCTGGCGGTCTCGGCGGCTGTCCTTACGCGCCGGGCGCGACCGGAAACGTCGCCACGGAAGACGTTGTTTATATGCTGGAGGGCATGGGCATCGCGACCGGCGTCGATATGCAAAAGCTCGTTGCCGCAACCAACGAGATTTCCCAGTTGCTTGGAAAGCCGCCAGTCAGCCGTGTGGCCTCCGCGATCAATGCGAGCCGACGCAAGTAAGCGTCAGCGGATTCCTTCCTTGCCCATCACGAGATCCGGCAGGAATGTCGAGATGCTCGGGACGAAGCACAACAGCACGACTGCGAACATCATCAGCAGCACGAACGGCAAGGTGCCCCAGATCACTTCGCTGAGCGGAATGTCAGGCGCGACATTGCGGATGACGAAGATATTCAATCCGACCGGCGGATGGATCAGTCCCATTTCCATCACGATGGTCATCACGACGCCGAACCAGATGATGTCAAAGCCGGCCGCACGCAACGGCGGCAGGATGATCGGCGCGGTCATCAGGATGATCGACACCGGTGGCAGAAAGAAGCCCAGCACGACGGTCATGCCCAGAATAGCTGCCAGCAATTCCCATCGCGGAAGCTGCATCGCGACGATGGCGTTTGCGGCCGATTGCGAAATCGTCAGATAGCTCATGACGTAGGAATAGAGCAACGACATGCCTATGATGAGCATCAGCATGGTGGATTCGCGGATGGTGGACGTCAGGATCGGCGCGAGATCGCTCGGTCGCCAAACGCTGTAGATCAGGGCGATGAGCACGAGCGCGAGCAGGCCGCCGAGGCCAGCGGTTTCCGACGGCGTCGCATAGCCGCCATAGAGCGCAATCATGACGCCGGTGAGAAGCGTGACGAACGGCAGAACGCGGGGCAGAACGCTGAAGCGTTCCGACATCGTATATTCGTCGCGCGTCAGGATCGCCGATGTCTGTCCCGTTGCCTCATACGCAACCTTCGCGGCTGCATATTCCTGGCGGTATCTGAAGACGGCATAGGTGGCGAACAACGCGACCAGCAGGAATCCCGGTCCAATGCCTGCGAGAAACAACCGTCCGAGCGACTGTTCGGAGGCGACCGCAAACAGGATCATCGTGATCGATGGCGGCAACAGAATGCCCAGCGTACCGCCAGCCGCGATAATACCGGCGGCAAAGCCACCGGAATAGCCACGCTTGCGCATTTCCGGAATGCCCGCAGAGCCGATGGCCGAGCATGTTGCGGGCGATGAGCCGGCCATCGCGGCAAACAGGGCGCACGCAAAGACATTGGCGATGCCGAGGCCGCCCGGAATTTTATGCAGCCATGCGTGCAGTGCCGTGTAGAGATCCTGTCCGGCTTTGGATTTTCCGATGGCTGCGCCCTTCAGGATGAAAAGCGGAATCGACAACAGCGTGATCGATGCCATTTCCTCATAGACATTCTGCGTGACGGTATCGAGCGATGCCGACGGCATATAGATCGCCATGAAGACGACGGCGACCGCGCCTAGCGCAAACGCAATAGGCATGCCTGAAAACATCGCCACCAGCGTTGCGATGCCGTAGCTGATCCCAATTCCCAGAACTGTCATGAATGGCGGGCCTTACCCAACGCCATGACGATTTGAAGCATGATCTGTACGCACAGCAGCGTCATGCCGCTTGCCATCAAGACATATGGAATTGACAGGGGAGGACTCCACGTTGAGTTGGAAACCATGCCGTCGACCCATGCTTCATGCGCGAGGGTCCACGATTTCCATGAGAAAAATACGCAGAATGCAAAGGTGGCGATGTCGACAAGTATGAGCCGAATCCGATTGGCAAGCGGCGAGAGAAGTCCGACGAAGGCTTCAATGCCGATATGGCCGCGCGTACTCTGCACGGCAGCCGCAGTCATGAAGGTCGCGCCGACGATCAGGAAGACGGCCGCTTCATCCTGCCAATAGGTGGCGGAATGAAAGATACTGCGCGTCATGACGCTGTAAGTCAGGACGACGCAGGCCAAAATCAGAGCTATCGCTGCCAGAATAACGATGACGTGGTTAACGGCCGCCAAAGCACGCGCGACGCCCGCCACAAGCGAATTGCTTGCAGCGGCGTCGAACGGTTGTGGCCGATCATCGACCGAACCATGCATCATGCTGCGTCGGCAGCGAGCTTCATGAGGCTGGCCGACGTTGCTGTCTTGCCGATGTAGTCTTTCCACGCGGTATCGCGCGCGATGTCACGCCACTTGCCGACCGTCGCCGCATCGAGCGTGGAGACCTTTGCGCCCGCTTTTTCATAGACCTTGGTCACTTCGACATCGTCGTCCTGCGCGCCCTTGCGTCCGAATGCTTCCATCTCGGCACCGACGGACATGATGATGTCCTGCTGATTTTTCGGCAACGCGTCGAAAATCGACTTCGACATCAAGAGAGGCTCGAGCATGAACCAGTAGGACTGACCGGCACCGGAGGTCAGGTGCTTGGCAACTTCTTCGAGCCTGAATGAAATCAGACTGGTGGACGACGTAATGCCGGCATCGCACGCGCCGGTCTGCATCGCCGCATAGATTTCATTCGACGGCACGGACAACACCGCAGCGCCTGCGGTCTGAAGCACCATGTCCATCTCGCGCGAGCCGCCGCGGACTTTCATGCCCTTCGCGTCTTCGGGAGCCACGAGTGGGCGCGAACGGCTGGCAACGCCGCCGGCCTGCCACACCCAGGTGACGATCACGATGCCCTTGTCGGCGAGAAAATCCGTCAGCGCCTTGCCGATCGGTTTGTTCTTCCAGGCAAGGCCCTGATCGTAGCTCGACACCAGACCGGGCATCAGGCCGATATTGGTCTCCGGCAATTCGCCGCCGGCGTAAGGCAACGGATAGAGGCTCATGTCGAGTGCGCCCTTGCGCATCGCTGCGAACTGCGCGTTGGTCTTCATCAGCGACGATCCCGGATAAACCTCCGCGACGATATCGCCCTTGCTGCGCGCGGTCACTTCCTGCGCGAACTTGCGCGTCAGACGATCGCGGAAGTCGCCCTTGTCGATGGTGCCACCGGGAAACTGGTGCGAAATTTTTAGAGTTGTCGCGGCTTGCGCTGGGCCGAAGCGCAGAATTGCCGGGGCCGCGATAGCGGATGCGAGGACGTGGCGGCGCGTGAGCATGGCATTTCTCCCTTGGGACGTTTCTGATTTTGGCAGGCTGATCGTCGTCGAGTCCCGCCTTGTAGCAGGAAGGCGCGGACGGTGCATGAAGCGTCGATATAGCCCTTTGGTATGATCGAACCGAAGATGACCGATTGTGCCCGACCGGAGCGCCAAGCGCCATCCTTGCTGCATTGCACATACGCGTGACGGAATGGCGCGGAACACTTTGGGAAATGATCCATCCTCAAGCAAAACCCGCGGACCAACTGAAATTCCGCGTTTGCTGAACGATCCCGAAATATCTTCCTCCAACAGGTAACAACTTCCAGCCACCACCGTAGTCCCAGAAGTGAGGCTCCCGCCTTACCCATTCTGGAGGATTACATCGATGACATTCACGACCCGTATCGCAATCGGCGCTTACGCAGCAATCTTTGCGCTCGGCCTGGCTTTTGCCCCCGTCGCCTTCGCCCAGGACAAGATGTCGAAAGACACCATGTCCAAGGATGATGGAATGAAGAAAGACGGCATGAAGAAGGACTCGATGTCCAAGGACTCGATGTCGAAAGACGCCATGGCCAAAGATGGTATGAAGAAGGATGAGATGAAGAAATAATTCTTCTTTGTCCAAGCCTTGTTCGTACAAGCCTTGGTCGTCGAGCAGGCTCGTGCCCTCAGGCAGGAGCCTGCTTTGATTCTCTCTTCATGCAGCGGCGATCAGGTGGCGAGATAAACGAGGAGCTATTTCTTCTTCTTGCGCGCCGCATAGCGGGCGTCGCGGGCGGCCTTCTGTTCGGCCTTTAGCGCTTCGGCGGCAGCGACTTTGGCGGCATGAACGCGCAGCGCTTCTGCAGCTGCTTCAGCTGCGAGTTCGGCATCGCGTGCCTTCTTCGCGGCTTTTTCAGCGTCTTTCAGCTTTTGAGCTTTGGCGCGTTCCGCCACCTGTGCCTGTCGCTCTGCCGCGCGCTTGAGCACGGCAGGATCGTCTGGACCCGGCTTTGCCTTGAACTTTTCCAGAATGCTTTTTCTGGCGTTCTGCGCCGCTGATTGCCGGTCGAGGAAACTTGGTTCTTTGAAACCCATAGGGCCGCTATCTCTCTATTTTGCGTATGGTCTGAATTGGCTGGCTTGTAGCAGGTTTTTGACCGATGCAAATTCTCCCGGCCCAAAATAGCGCCAGTCGCTCGAATATGCGTTGAAAGATCGACAAATCCGGCGAATTTGCCGGATGTATCCCGTATTACTGCGCGCTTACGGCAGGAAAATCCTTGTATGCCAAAGTCAGTTTCCGGCGGCTCTCCCGCCGCGGCCGTGTCGCTTGTCACCGCAACGGCGATCGTGGTTGCAGATATGGTGGGCGTGGGCGTCTTCACCAGTCTCGGATTTCAGGTCAAGGACATCACCTCCGGCTTTTCGTTGCTACTGCTGTGGGTCGTGGGCGGCATCGTGGCGATGTGCGGAGCGATTTCCTACGCGGAGCTTGCCTCGATGTTTCCGCGCTCAAGCGGCGAATACAATTTCCTGCGCCGCATCTATCATCCGGCTCTCGGCTTCCTCGCCGGCTGGCTGTCAGGCACCGTCGGATTTGCCGCACCCGTGGCGCTCGCCGCGATGGCGTTCGGTATCTATTTCAAATCCGTCGTGCCGGAATTTCCGCCGCTGATATCGGGGCTGGTGGTGGTGTGGCTGGTGTCACTGATCCATCTCAGCGGCCTTCGTCATATCAGTCTGTTTCAAAATGTCTGGACA
>JAYVYQ010000075.1:0-2862 GCA_043784125.1 Afipia sp. | reverse complement strand
GCCGTTCAAGGGCCGGCTTCGGCGTATCCGGCGTTGAGAACACCGGCGTCGATCTGCTTCAGCGCGGCAAAGGAAGTGTTGGTACCCGGCTTGATTGCCGGCGCGCCGGCCGACTTACCCGATTGCGCAAAGCTGGAGCCGCTCAGGATCAGCGGGGCAGCAGCCGCCGCCGTGGCAGCAGCACCCAGGAAACGGCGGCGATCGAATTTGTTATTTTCCGACATGGTTTCGTCCCTTGAAAATCCAGACTCCCGGCGGCATCGCGATCGGCGACCGGTGGACAGGAATTTAGGGGCAATCGAGGCGGATGCGAGACCCGTCAAGCGGCGAACACTGTTTCGTGTAGCGAACGGGCGGCGGCCCGGCGGCTCACGCCGACTTGTCGGTAATCAGCCCGGTGCGCTTGTCGTTGCCATTCTCGGCCTGCTTCTTGAACATGTCCCGAATCTTTTCAACGACCTTCTGCTGCGCGGCCGGATCCATCGCTTTGAACTGTTCCTCGGTGATCCCCAGTTGCGACAGGCTTCGCCGTCAGCGCGGATTTCGTCGGGCTGGCGGCCGGCGTCGCGACGGCGCCGGGAAACGAAATGGACATGATGGGCTATGGACTCCGGATCGAACGTGCTTGTTCGAGCAAGCCTCGTGCCATCCAGCAACATTTGAAACAACTGCTTTATCGGAAAACGCTCGCGCTTCGGGACGCGGCAAAAATTGCCGAAACGACTGTTGCCGGAAAAATCTGCCGCGGCGAAAGCGGCGCCACTGCCGCGTGACGACGCCGATCTCGACCCGAACAATTCAAATCAATTCCGACGATTGCCGTGCACTTCAATGGAGCACATCGCACCTAGCGTTCCCCGGTTGACGCAACGGCGGAGCGGTTTCCCAGAGTGCAGGTGATGGAAGCAACAAGCGTGTCCTGGAAAAGCGGTAGCGTCGTCCGCCTGTTGTCGGGCGGCGACGCGATGAAAGTCATCGGTTGCGACCGCGTGGGATCGGTGATCTGCCAGCCGTTGAACGACGAACGCCATCCGGGCATCTATGTACCACCCTCGTTGCTGGTGGCCGCCCATCCTGGCCCTGACGACGGCACGCCGGCACATTCCATGGACATGGCTACGGAGAACGCATGACGGACCGCATCAAGATCATCTGTTCCCACTGCCGGAAATCCTTCAGCGAGCGGGCCCAGCGCATGAAGCCGGGCTATCAGACCCAGTGCACGCATTGCATGAAATTGATCACGTTCGACAGCAGTTCCGAAGACCCCAACATCCGGCGCCCCCTCAGGGATGCGCGGGATATCCGGTTCAAGGCCGAAGAAGCCCTCGTGCTGGCACGCATGGCGGCGCAGGCGCCGAAGCGCGATCAGGTATATTAGAGCGACCGGCTGGTTTGATCAGCGGCGATGAGGCGCCGTCTTCTTGACGGCGCTCGCCCGCACGCTGTCATACAACTGTCATAAAACACCGCCCCGAAAACCATCGGGCCACAGATATTTGAGTCGTGCCGCGCCAACATTTCGTGACAGAATTGCTACAGCGAAATGTCAGTCGAATTAAATTTTGGAGCGGCGATGAATCTGGTGTGGCAGGGGCGGTCAAATCCGCTGGCGTGGTGGTGGGGTTTCCTGACCCTGGTGAGCGGCGCGAATATCGCAGCCTGGTTTGTCCTCTACCGCGAGTTCCAGAACAGCCCGCTCGGCAGCGCGAGCGGTCCCGCCGACGCGCAATCGATGCTCGTGCTCTGCGCGGCCTATGTCTTCGGCTGCGCATTCCGCTCCGTGCTGCCGCGCGCGGATGTTCAACGCATTTGCCTGTTCAACACCTGGCTGTCGAGCGTCATGGTCGGCCGAACCGTGGCCACCATCGCCGAGGTCTGCTTTGCGGCGCAGTGGGTCATCATCATGGGCCAGTTGGGCGCCATGACGGGCGCGGACACCACGGTAAACGCCTCGCTGGCGATCCTGCCTTTGATCGTCATCGCCGAGTGCTTCTCGTGGTACGCGGTGGTGACGAAGAACTATCTGTACAACGCCATCGAAAACTCGTTGTGGGCGGTCGCCTTCTTCATCATCGCCATCGGCCTCTGCCGGTTGCTGCCGGAATTCAACGGTCCGGTTCGGCTGGCGCTCGTGGTCACGATCACGGGCATTGCCGCCTATCTGGCGTTTCTCGTCACCATCGACGTGCCGATGTATCTTAGCCGCTGGCGGACCGGCCTTGCCGAAGGCAGCAAGCTTCTTGGAATTATCGAAGGCCTTCACGATGTCAGCACCCGCTGGGTCGTGTCCCACGACTTCGAGCACTGGAAGGACGAGATCGCCTGGATGTCGCTGTACTTCAGCGCCGCGGTCTGGGCCAGCCTTGCCTTGTGCGTGGTCTATACGCTCGACGATCACCTTCCGCGCTATCGCACCGACGCTGCGGCCGTGAGCTGGTCGTCTCACGCCAGCGCGCAGAGCGCGGGCATCCGCACGCCGTAACCGGCGTGCGGCGCCCAAGCGGCGCCCATGAGTCGCCTCCGCACGCAAGCGGGATGCGCGGAGCGCACGTGCGACAAATCAACCCGACGGGCAAATCACCAAAAGTCTGTCCAGCCCTTCGGATAAAAATATTTCCATTGCCCCGTCGGGCAAATCAGAAGTTTAACTTCGCCCGCCTACCGCGACCAGAGAGGCGCTCGCGATCGTCACGAACGTGCGGTGGGATGCGATGGACGCTGATGTCACAAGGACGAGTGTGGCGTGAGCGTACGGTGAAATCGTTTGGGTCCGACGCCCCGATGCAGGCGTCAAGTTCGAGGGTGGCCAACGCTGCCCGAGAGCGATGGTGTCACAAAAAGCAGGGTCACCAGGACGAT
>JAYVYQ010000074.1:0-15294 GCA_043784125.1 Afipia sp. | reverse complement strand
AGAAGTTTTTTGAGTTGCTGGATATGTGGAAAATCGACGCCACGATTCTGCGCAGACAAACTGCGGGGTCGAAGCTGCTTGATCGCCTGCCGGAATGGCAACAGGTCTATGCCGACGATGTCGCCGTCGTGCATATCCGCAAACGCGCTTTCCCCGCATTATCCTCGCAAAAATAAAGCCGGCTCAAACGGAGCCGGCTTTGATGTCGTGACGCCATCAGTCTTATTGATGATGACGATGATGGCGATGGACGCGATGATGGCGCACAGGGCGCTCCTGCGCGAAGGCGTCGAAAACATTCGGCTGGTTCGTGAACAGGCTCGGCTGCGGCGCGGCTGATGCTTCCTGAACCGGAAGCTGACCCTGACGCTTGGCTGCGTAGTAATAACCGGCAGCATAATAACGCACGGCCTGATCCTGATTGCCGTTCGCGGCTTTGTAAGCGCCGGCGAGATACTTCACCGCGTAGGTGAGATTGGTTTCGGGATCAAGCAGGCCCTGCGCGGTTCCGGTGTAGCCGAGGCCACGCGCGGTGCCGAGACGGATCTGCATCATGCCGTAATTGCCCTTGCTGATGGCGCGGGGCTGATAACGGCTCTCGCGCAAGATAACGCGATGCACGAGTTCGACCGGAACGCCGTTGGCGGCGGCGTGGCTCGCCACCATGCCGGAATATTCGTTCTGCTGCGCGGACGCGGGATGAATCAGCAATAACGCCGCGGCTGCGGCGAGCAGTGTTGTCTTCATTTGTTTCGATCCAGGTGGAGAGGAATGAATCCCGGGCGGCATCGATGCCGGCGCGAGGCGAATGGCCCGGCTCAACAGCAGCGGGCGTGTATGTGCCGTTGTAGGTTCAAATGTGCGCAGAATGTGACCTTCGCGCCCGCTCAGCGAATGGCTGCTCTGCTCACGGTCACGAAATGTATCGATTGTATTGCTGCGTGAATCGCTCGGCGGCTTCCAGCCGTCGCGATTGATTCGCTATTGCAGAGGAGGCAGCGATGTCACCGCGACATTGATCGTGCCTTCGGCCTCGGCGATCACGCGCAGAGTATCGGAATCGAAAGCGATGCTTCCGAGCCGCACGGCTGCGATCGAGGCTTCAACCCGGATGCCTTGATCGTTCTTGCGGAAATCCGAAACTATGCTGGCGATCTTTTGCTGGGCGTTGGCAGCAAAACTTTTCAGATCGATGGTCGCGCGCTGTTCGAGTGCGCGTTGCAGATAGGGAATCGCGGGTCGCGCGGCAGCGCCGAGCAAACCGAACGCGGCGTCGGACTCCACCGCGAGTTCGAGGTCGGTAAGTTTGAGAATCTGCTGGCGCTGATCGAGCACAGGCCGTCCCCAGATGTGAATGGTCGCATCGCCACCGAGTCCGAGATAGCTGGTCTTTTCCTTGGCGTTGACCAGCAGCGAAATCAGCAGGCGATCGCCCGCCGCGCCGATGGCGGCGCTCTTGACGGTGACGTCGACAGAGCCGCTGCCATCTTCCGGGAACGTGCGGCCTTTCAATTGCGCCTCGACGATCTTGCTGACTTCGGTGAACGGCAGATCGATCGGGATGCCGATATTGACGCGTCCGCTATCGACGGGCGGCACGATCTCAAGCGTTTTCGGAAACGGGCAGTCGGGTTTGGTTTCCGTCGCGACGACGCGCGTTTCCGCCTGCAGCCCGAGCATCAGCGTCGCATTGTTGGCGTCGATGAGCGGCTGCGCTGCGACCGCTTTCACAGGCCGCATCTCCAGCCACAGCGCCGGCATTCCGGCGGACGCCGCAGGCAATGCAAACGAGCGGCACATCTTGGCCCATTCGCGCCGCGCATTGGTTTCAAGTGATTTGTCGTTGCGCAGGCGCTGCGCGAGAAGCGCGATCTGTTCGTTGACGGTCTTGTCGATCAGCGGCTTGACCTGCGCAGGCACCGCCATCTTTGCGCCCGCGACCGTGAGGCTGCTGTCATTGAGCGTGACTTGCGCTGTCAGTTTCGGATCGATCCGCCAGTTGGTCAGAATTTCCGGCCGCGCCGTCATTGCGACATTGCCGCTGATGGCGGCATTGGCGTTGAGATTCTTGATCGACACATTGCCGATTTGCTTTGCGGCGTTGGCGTCCAGAACATTGGTCAGCGCATTTCCAAGCGCGCTGCCGCTGCCGGTCGACAGCGAACCCAGCACAGTCAATTTGCCGTTCAAGGGTGTGGAGAGCGCCAGCACGTTTTGTGAGCCGAGCGTCGCAATCGGCCCGCGCGTCACGGTCCAGTTGATGTCGGCATTTTGCAGAATTTGTCCCACGGGATTGTCGGCCTTGCCGGCGAGATTGCGAGGTGCTGCGCGATCGAGCCCGTCGCGAAGCGCGGTCAACGACACTGCAATGGGCGTCATGATTTCGGAATTGCGCGAGACCGGCGGCAATGACGGCAGTCTCGCCAGCGCGGGCTTGGTCACGCCCATCGGCCACAGCCAGTTCATCGCGGCGAGGCTGACGAAAAACGACGCCACGACGATGCCAATGCCGATGATAAGCGAGCTTATGCGCATGACGGCGATGCTACAGGCGGGGCGAAGCGTCCGCCAGTGCGCTTAGAATCTCTGGCCGCGCGGCTTCTCGCCCGGAGGCGGCCGCTTCGATGGCTTCGGGAGTCCAAGCGGGCCGCGCTGTTGCGGTTTCTGGACGCGCGGCAATTGCGGTGACTGCGGGCCGCTCTGTCGCTGCGCGCCGGGCGGCAGTGGCGATCCGGGCCGCTGTGTCTGTTGGCCGGGCTGTTGCTTCTGCGATCCCGGCAAGTCTTTTTGTGAGCCTTTCTGCAGATCGTTCTGCTTTTGCAACCTAGGCTGACGCTTCTGCAGATCGTTCTGTTTCTGCAATCCCGGCTGACGCTGTTGTCCGGGCTGGCGCTGCTGCGGATTGCGCTGTTGCCGCAACGTGCGCTGTTGCTGCACGATTTGCCGGCCGGTGCTTTGCGCAGCATGGACCTGCCGCACGATGCCCTGATCGCGCGCCATCTGCTGCGGCGAGATTTGAATTGGCGTTGCGGTGAAACGTCCGCCGGCGCCCGGACGAACGAAGAATCCCGTGGCACCTTGCGTGAGCGAGCCGAGACGTGAGCCATCACGGCCGGTGACATCGATATGTCCGACGCGGCCGTCAGCATCGGGATAAAGTTTGATGCCGACATTGTTTGCATTCGCATCGCCGGGCGCAGCCCCCTGCGGCACCTCGACGAGGCCGGTGGTGCCGCGAATGCCGAGTGTCGCGGTCGGCGTCGAAATTTTCATGTCGCCGGTTTTTGCGACGGCGGCTGCGACGAAAGCCACGGTGCCGCGTGCGACATTAAAAAGGGCAGCGTTGTTCTTCGCGCCGTCCTCATAGACGAAATTGTCGACAACGATGCGTGAATTGGCGGTGAGGTTGAATGTGGTCTCGTCGTTGAAGGTGACACCAAGCGTGGAATTCGCGGTGGTGACGAGCACGTCGTTCTTGTAGACGTCGTCCTGCACTTTGAGCGCATTAATGGTGTTGTTGCGCGTCACCGTCGCCGTACCCTGAACCGTAGCGACATTGCCAATCGGTTCGGGTGGATCGGATTGCGTGGTGGGGGCGGGCGTGGATTGGGTCGCCGCTGTCTGCGCAAGAACTTGAGGACCAGCAGCAAGGCCGACCATCATCGAAAGTGCAAACAGGATCTTGCGGCTCTTCACGGTCGCGTCCGATCTACAAAAAATAAATCCCGGTCGACCGATGTAAGCGCGTCGCTTGTGAACTGCTCATGAACGGTGGAATTTCTCTCCCGCAAACAGGCATGAAATTGGCGGGTCGGCAATTCGCCGCCCGCCAAAGTCACAAATTTCACGTCCGAAAACGGTCCTAGAACAGGCCGAAGACAATAGCGCCGACAAACACAATCGACGCATACGCCGCCACAACGCTCAAATTCCGCACGAAAGTCATGGGAAGCCTCCCGATTTCACGCTGCCGGACGTTGTAACGCACAAGGCTATCAGAGCGTTCCGCGCCGAAACAGTCAGCCTTGCTGTCTTGACCGGGTTTGGGCGCGCCAACGTGGTTAAGAATCCTTGAATAACAATGCGTTGAAGAGTCTTTAAAGATATTCGCCGAACGTGCGCGCATGACGCGCGGAGTTGGTTTTTTTCTCGTTGGCTCCCTTGTCCTCGTTGTGCTTTCCGGGTGCGGCCGCGGTTTCATGACCGCGGAGCGCGAACCGTGGCGTGCCGAGGCCGAGAAGGCGTGCCTGAAATCCGGTGACGTCAAGGAAACCGCCGAACTGGTGCGGATCGATCCGATTTCCGGTCCCGGTATGTGCGGCGCCGAGTTTCCGCTCAAGGTCGCGGCGTTGGGCGAGGGCAGCAGCAGTTTAGGCTTTGCCGACGATTTGCGTCCGCCGGGAAGTATTGGGAACAGCATTGGCGGTCAGCCGCGCTGGCAGGTCGGGCCGCAGCCGGTCGCGCAGCCGCAACCTTATTCAGCATCGCCGTATCCATCCTCGCAGCCTTACCCGGCTCAAGGCGCATCGAACGCAGCCGCTTCACCCGGCGGACCGATGTCGTTGAGCGCGCCCGGCATCGCGCCGCCGGATGAAGAAGATGTCGAACCGTCATCCGAGCGTTTGTCGTCGCCGCCGATGAGCCGTGCCCCGCAGTCGCGTGCGCCCTATGCGACGCAGCCCTATCCGCCCAATCGCAACGCGCAGCCTTATACGCCGCCGCGTCTGGGTCCGTCGCAGGGATCGCAGGTCAACAATTTCGGCCCGGTCGCATTGAAGCCGACCGCGACGCTGGCGTGTCCCATCGTGTCGGTGCTCGATCGCTGGCTGACGGATTCGGTGCAGCCGGCGGCGATGCGCTGGTTCGGCACGAGCGTGGTTGAGATCAAGCAGATCTCGGCCTATTCGTGCCGCGGCATGAATGGCAATTCCAACGCGCATATTTCCGAACACGCCTTCGGCAACGCGCTCGATATTGCGGCCTTCACGCTTGCGGATGGGCGGCGCATTTCGGTGAAGGATGGCTGGAAGGGTCTGCCGGAAGAACAGGGCTTCCTGCGCGACGTGCAGGGCGCGGCGTGTCGGCAGTTCAACACCGTGCTGGCGCCGGGATCGAACGTCTATCACTACGATCACATTCACGTCGATCTGATGCGCCGCTCCAGCGGGCGCATCATCTGTCAGCCTGCGGCAATGTCGGGCGAGGAAGTTGCCGCGCGCGTTTCGCCGCGCGGTTATGCGCAGCGCGATACGGGCGTGACCGGTTCGATCTCGCTGGCCGGAAAGCGCAAGCCGTCTCGCATCAAAACGCCGGTCAGCAAGGCGGCGGACGATGACTGGATCGAAGACGAATCGCACATTAAGGATCGCGACTGAGGTCTGCGTCTACTTCGCTTTTACCCGATACATGTTCAGAAAAATTTTAGTCGCGCTGTCCACGACGCGGCCGATCTGCTGGGCGGACGGTGCCGGTCTCGCCTGAAAAATATATGGCTGAAACAAAGTCGCCTGACACATCATCATGAACTGCGGTGAGGCGAGCGAGCAGTCGTCGATTGCGAGTTCGCCGGTCTTGACGCGCGCTTCCAGATAGCCCGCGAAGCGGTTGAATGTATATTCGATGACGTTCTTGTAAAATCCGCGCCCGACATCCGGCATCCGCTCGGCAATCGCCATCACGGTTCGCACGGCGGACCCGCCGTCGGGCCTGCAAAGCACCTCGATATAGGCGCGGCCGAAAGCGGGAAGCGTCTTCTCAGCCTCGACTGTCGGGTCGAAATTGAAGGCAAACTTCCCCTGTTCGAGAATTTCCTGTTCGACGATGGCTTCGAAAAGCCGGCTCTTGTCGGTGAAGTAGACATAGAGCGTGCCCTTCGACACGCCCGCCGCGCGGGCGATTTCGCTCATGCTGCCGCCATCGAAACCCTGATCCATGAACACGCGCCGCGCGCCGTCCATGATCTGGCGGCGCTTGGCGCTGTCATCATCCCCGGGGGGAAATGGGGCTATCGTGGCTTGGGCAACCATTCTTGCGATCTGCCTTGGAATCTCAGGGGTTCGGGCAATCAATCCGAAAGGCCTTTAGGATAAAGACCCTTCAAAATACCGCCCAATACGCTTAAATTACCATTGACCGAACGGTTCGGTCAATGGTAATTTTGGGTCGGGTAGAAATGCCGCAGGCACCCCTGCCGGGGAAACGCTGCGGCTTTGAGAAATTCAAGGAGGCCGCAATGGCCGTGTCCGCTCGAGATCAGACCGCCAGAATCGTTCGTCCCGATCAGGACTCTCCCGCCGACATTCGTCCGGCTGTCCCTCCGCCTGAAAACGAGCCGCCGCTCCAACCGCAGCCAGAAAAGAAGGCTCCGTCCAGCCGCAAGACGGTCGATCTTCCGGGCGTCGACAAAGCGAAGGCAGCTGCGGCAGCAGCGGGCGCAAAGTTGAAAGCGAATCCGCGCGGAAAGTTGATCGTCGGCGTCGGCGCAGTCGTCGCACTCGCGCTGATCTATTTCGGCCTGCATTACCTTTTTGTCGGCCGCTATATTGTCACTACTGACGATGCCTACATTCGTGCCAACAACACGCTGCTCGGTGCCAAAGTCCCCGGCAACATCGCCCAGGTTCTGGTTGGCGATAACACGCGGGTCGGCGCGGGCAACGTCATCATCAAGATCGACGATGGCGACTATCGCCTCGCGCTCGACAGCGCTCAGGCCAAGGTCGCCACTCAAGAGGCGACGATCGCACGTATCGGACGGCAGGCCACCGCGCAGGAGAGTGCAGTCGCGCAGGCGAAATCGCAGATCGCTTCCGCAGAGGCTGGAACCAAAAGAACCGAACTGGACTTTGCGCGCCAGCAGGAATTGAGCGCCAAGGGTTTCGCATCGAAGGCAACTTACGATCAGTCGCTCGCAGGACGCGACCAGGCTGTCGCCTCGGTGCAGGGCGCGCAGGCGGCATATGACGCCGCAGCCGCTCAACTCGATGTCGTCAAGGCGCAGAAGGTGGAAGCCGAAGGCACGTTGCAGGAATTGCGCGCGGCGCTGGCCAAGGCGGTGCGCGATCTGTCGTTCACCACCATTCGCGCGCCCGTCGATGGCATCTTCTCGAACCGGCTGGTGAATGTCGGCGATTACGTCCAGGCCGGTCAGCGTCTCGGCAACATCGTGCCGGTGGATGAAGTGTTCATCGACGCCAACTTCAAGGAAACGCAGGTCGGCCGCTTGAGGCCGGGTCAGCGCGTCAGCATCACCGTCGATGCGATCAACGGCCGCACCATCAGCGGCATTGTCGACAGCCTCGCTCCGGCCGCAGGCTCGGTGTTCACGCTGCTGCCGCCCGACAACGCGACCGGCAATTTCACCAAGATCGTGCAGCGATTGCCGGTGCGAATCCGCATTCCGGGTTCGGTGGCGCGTGAAAACCTGTTGCGCGCCGGCATGTCGGTCGTGGTGAGCGTCAACACCAAGGGCGATCCCGAAGGCGTCGATCCGGTCGAAGCTCGCTAAAGCGCGCCGCGTGAGGACAGGCTGATGGCTTCCAGCGCTTCAACCATGGATGGCGCACCGCCGATGAATCCGGCGGCGGACTCTGAACGGGTCGATCCGAAGCGTCTGCTCGCATTCTTCATCATGGTGTGCGGGATGTTCATGTCCATTCTGGACATCCAGATCGTCTCCGCGTCGCTGTCCGATATTCAGGCCGGTCTGTCGGCAAGCACCCAGGAAGTGTCGTGGGTGCAGACCTCCTATCTGATCGCCGAAGTGATCGCCATTCCGCTGTCCGGATTTCTGTCGCGCGCGCTCGGCACGCGGGTGCTGTTTGCGATTTCGGCGGCCGGTTTTACCGCCGCGAGTTTCATGTGCGGGCTGACATCGAGCATCGAACAGATGATCCTGTGGCGCGCCATTCAGGGCTTTCTCGGCGCCGGCATGATCCCGACCGTGTTTGCCTCGGCCTACACGATCTTTCCGCGCAGCAAGCTGCCATTGGTGACACCGATCATCGGCCTCGTCGCCACGCTGGCGCCGACGATTGGTCCAACAGTCGGCGGTTACATCACCGACCTGATGTCGTGGCATTGGTTGTTCTTCATCAACGTCGTTCCCGGCATCGCAATCACCATCGGCGTGCTGGCGCTGATCGATTTCGATCAACCCAACTTCAAGCTGCTCGATCAGTTCGACTGGTGGGGATTGATCCCGATGGCCGGGTTTCTCGGCTCACTCGAATATGTGCTGGAAGAAGGTCCGCAATATGAATGGTTTCAGGACACGTCGGTTTTCGTGTGCGGCATCATTTGTGTCGTCTCGGCGGTGGCCTTCTTCTATCGCGTGCTGACGGCGCGCGAACCGATTGTCGATATTCGCGCCTTCACCGACCGCAACTTTGCGCTGGGCAGCACATTTTCGTTCTGCGTCGGCATCGGGCTCTATGGTTTGACCTATATGTATCCGCGTTACCTCGCCGAAGTGCGCGGCTACAGCGCGGTGATGATCGGCGAAACCATGTTCGTCTCCGGTGCGGCGATGTTCCTGACGGCGCCGCTGGTCGGCAAGATGCTGACGAAAATCGACATGCGCATCATGATCGCCGCTGGACTCATCATCTTCGCCGTCAGTTCATGGCAGATGACCTGGATCACCAAGGATTATGATTTTTACGAATTGCTGTGGCCGCAAATTTTTCGCGGCGTCGGCATCATGATGGCGATGATCCCGGTCAACAACATCGCGCTCGGCACGCTGCCGCCGTCGCGGCTCAAGAATGCGTCGGGGCTATTCAATCTCACGCGCAATCTCGGCGGTGCGGTCGGGCTTGCCGTCATCAATCAGGTTCTGGACGACCGCACTGATTTTCACATTTCACGCCTGCAGGACAAGGTGACGTGGGGAAATTCCATGGCAGTCGAAACGCTGAACAATTTCACTCAGAAATTCCAGGGTATGGGCGATGCGTCGCTGATGGCGATGAAGCAGCTGTCGCAGATCGTCCACCGGCAGGCGGTGGTGATGGGTTATGGCGACGCGTTCTTTATTCTGACGTTCTTCTATCTCGTGCTGAGTGCGCTGGTGTTCTTCGTCAACAAGCCGAGCCTTCTGGGCCCGCCACCGGATGCACATTGATACAAATGGTGAGGGGTCCGGCGTGTTGCGCCGAACCCCTCGTTATTCGCATGATCTGATCGGAAAACCGGGATCCACTTTTCCGGATCATGCGTCGTAATATCAGCCAGCCTGTAAGCCGGGTTCTGTAGGGCCTACATGATTTGCACCACGCAGACGTGACGGCCATTCCTCTGGGACGCCGATTACCCGGCGCCTCAAGCAACCTACCCGGACAGCGAGCCTGACATCGCCCCGCGGAGTTATCGGCCCAAGCCTTTCGGCAAAGCCCGAACTCACCGCTATGCCGTCCCTATTCGGTCTTGCTCCCGGTGTGGTTTGCCATGCCGTCTCTATTGCTAGAAACGCGGTGCGCTCTTACCGCACCTTTTCACCCTTACCTTGTCCGGAGACGAGGCGGTTCGTTCTCTGTGGCACTTTCCCTGGGGTCGCCCCCGCCGGATGTTATCCGGCACCGTATGTCGATGGAGCCCGGACTTTCCTCCCTCGCGACCTTTCGATCATTGCGAGAGCGGCCGTCCGGCCGACTGACAGTTGAGGACATGAGGGTTTCGGGCGCTCGCGTCAAGCCAATTGCGATGCGGCCAGCCTGCGAAATAACTTATCGTTAAGATGTCGTGCTGCGCAGGCAGGCCGTTCGTCATGTGGCTTGGCTAAGACTGATGACCTTAGTGCTTAAAAAGCAGTTTCACGAAAGCGGGCACGGTCTCCTTGCGCGCCCAGTCCCGCTGCAACTCGCAAAGCAATTGGGCAATGCTGGTCAGTTTTGCGCCTGCTTGTTCAATGCGGCGCAAGGCAGTCAGTTGAGCGTCGACCGAAGTGCCACCGACCGCGTCCACGACCGGATAGACGTCATAGCCTGCGCGCAGCGCGTCTAGCGTCGGAAATGTCAGACAGGCTTCCGTCCATAGTGCGGTCATGATGAGCTTCTTACGACCGGTAGCCTCGACCGCTTTACGAAACTCGACATCTTCCCACGCATTGATCGTGGTGCGGTCGTAACTCTTAATGTTGCCGAGCGCGTCCAGCAGCGGCTGAACCGTCGGCTTATTCGCACCCGTTTGCACATTGACCGTGGAAAGTATGATCGGCAGGCCGTAAGCAATAGCGGTCTTGGCGACTGTGACGATGTGGTCCACCAACATTTCGTGGTCCATAGACTTGATCGAATTTACCTGTGTTGGCTGGTAGTCGATGATGATCAGCGCCGAGTTCTGCGGCGTGAGCAAAGAATCTTTGGCGGGATCGCGGATTGGCTCGCTGGACATGGCTTTTCTCCCTTTGAAATCTCTATGCGTTCTGATGAACCTCAGATTTTGTCGAAGCCGCCACCGGCCGCGACGAAGCCGCCGGTCACGCGCAGCGAATCGATCGTGCCGTATTGCTCGATCGGAGCGACGCCCGCGCCATTGGTTTTGATGCCGCCGTTGATCTCGATCTCGCGTGCCGAACCGCCCGGCTTGATGCTGAGCGCGATGGCCGAGAGCGAAATGACGACGCCCTTGACCAGCGACGGCCCGGTGCCGCCAAACGTCTCGATGCCGCGATGCACGACGAGCTTGCCAATCGGCTGGCTGATCTGAACGCCGACCGCGCCGTCGGCGTGGGTGATGACGCGGTCGAACTCCGCGAGGTTGACGGTGCCGGTGTAAACGTTGAAGCCGCGCGCGCCCTGACCGAAAGTTTCGATGGGTGCGTTGACCTTCAGTTCATGCACGATGCCGAAATTGACGAAGCCAATGCCGCTCGGGCCATGCGAGGTGATTTTTGCTTCGGCAGTCCAGCGGTCGACCACGCCCCAATTGTCGAGCACCATGTCGTTGACGCCGTAGGTCACGACCGGCCCGCGATTGCGCACCACATCCACATACGCGCCATAGACCGTGAAGACGCCGCCGGTGATCTGGTCTGCGGTGCCGGGCGCAATTCCGCCGTCGCTGTAAACCGCATTGGTCTCCAGACGGCGCACGTTAAGTCTGCCGGCCTTGTCGCCGCCGCCACTCACGAAAATGCCGCTGCCGCGTACCGGCGCGGCCGGCAGAGAGGCCGACAAGATCGGCGCTGACAACGACGCTGGTGTCCTGCTGCATATTCCAGAGCGTGAATGCGCCGTTGATGACATAGACGCCGTAACCGTGCGGACGTTCTTTCACGCCGCGTGCATCGGCCGCGATGATGTCGAGACCATCGACATCGACATGACCGCCGCGAACCTTGTCGCGGACCAGAATCTGAACGCAGCCGGTCGTCGTCACGCCGCGCAGTTCGATACGTCCCAGGCTCGCAACACTGGTATCGTTGAAGATTGCGCGCTTGTCCGCAGTGGCGTTGAGACGAAGATTGTGGACCCGGTTGTCCGACGACAACTGAAGGCCGTCGCTTCCCGCCGCGAAAGTAATCCGAGAGCCGTCACCGTCGCCGCGCAGGACCTGTCCCGGCGACAGGCGGATGGATGGCACATTGGTCAAATCACCGTGAACGACGATCTGATGGGGGTCGTATCCTTCGCTGCGGCAACGAGTTGCTCGACCGTGGTCGCAGTTTTGACAGTGGATGCTGAAGAACTCATGCAATTGACCTTTCTGGGATCGGCGCAACAATCACTCAGGCAACGAACGCTTCTTTCGGAAGGAGAGAAAGGAGATCGTTCAGCGTGGTTAGCGTCGAGGCGTCCGCGACACCATCGACTTGCTCCGGGCGGAAGTGGCGCTGAAATGCAGCCACCACGTCCGCAGTCTTGTTGTCGTATCGTCCCGTCACCTGCACGTCATAACCGTAGCGCGCAAGCGCCTGTTGCAACGCGCTCACCTCATCGCCGCTGGCGCCGAGCATCTTGTGTTCGCTGCGCACGATCGGCGCGGGCTCGACCCAGTGGCCAACGCCGGAATCCGCAAGTAGCCGCCACGGAAATTTCTCGCCGGGATCTTTCTTGCGTGCGGGCGCAACATCCGAATGTGCGAGGATGCGATGCGGCACTACATCGTGCCGCAGCATGATGCCCTTGCACAACGCAATCACCGCCGCGATTTGCCGGAGAGGAAAATCCGGATAGCCGAGATCGTGTCCGCGATTGACGATCTCGATTCCAATCGCGTGTGAATTGATGTCGGTCTCGCCGCCCCATGACGACGCGCCAGCATGCCATGCGCGGCGCGATTCCTGTACGCACTGAATGATGTTGCCGTCTTCCAGCACCACGTAATGCGCCGAGACGTCGGTGCCTGCCGTGCAGAGACGGGTGATCGCGGACTCGGCGTCCGTCATGCCGGTATAATGCAGCACGATCATGTCGGGCGCGCGCACGCCGTCGCGTTCGCCGAAATTGGGCGACGGTGTCACGGAGGAGACGACCAGCGTATCCGGCTGGAAAGTGCGAGAGAGTGGCGGCATGTCAGCATGAACCCCTGAGGACGGCGAGGGACGCTGACGCTTCGAATCAAATCCAGCAGACGCAAACGATCCTGAGCATCATGAAACGTCCAAACCGGGCGAGAGCGGGGCGGCCTTTGGCCGTCCCCAAGGTACCCCTAAGAGGCAACGCGGGTTCCGGGAGTTCGATGCCGATGGCGCGACCCCGCCAAAGGCCGCCCCGCAAACTTGTCTCAATTCGTCAACCATTCCTTAACGATAAACGCCGCTACTGAAGGGTGAAGAGTCGCACCAGAATCGGCAAAAATCAGAATGGCCGCGGCTTAAATGATGCGCAAAACCCCGCGAAAAGACCGATGGCCGGCCACAAGATCACATGCGGAAGCTCCAATTTACGGCGTGTGATCGCGAGCGCTTCGGCATTTCGCTCGATCTGGACCGCGCAGCGCGCAAGCCTCGGTTTGTTCGGCCGCGAAGCGGTGGACCAACACGGGATCGCGGGGTGGTATCCTGCCATTTCTCACGCGAGGGGCTTTGACATGCCGCCCGATGACGATCACGTCCGTCATGTTCCTGTGCTCGGCGTTGAAGCGGTCGAACATCTCGCGCCGCGCGATGGCGGCGTCTATGTCGATGCAACCTTCGGCGCCGGCGGCTACAGCCGCGCCATCCTGAAAATTCCCGGCACGCGCGTGATCGGCATAGACCGTGACCGCAGCGCCATCGCGGGCGGCTTTGATCTCGTCGATGCGTCCGACGGGCGCCTCACGCTCGTCGAGGATCGTTTTTCCAATCTTGAAGACATCTGCAAGAATCAGGGCGTCGGTCAGGTCGATGGCGTTGTGATGGATGTCGGCGTCTCGTCGATGCAGCTCGATCAGGCCGAGCGCGGCTTTTCGTTTCGCCTCAACGGTCCGCTCGACATGCGCATGGCCGGAGATGGGCTGACCGCCGCCGATGTCATTGCGCGCGCATCCGAAACTGATCTCGCCAACATCATCTATATCTTCGGCGAGGAGCGTCATTCGCGCGGCGTCGCGCGTGCCATCGTGGCGGCCCGCAAGGAAGCGCCGATCACGACCACGCGCGCTCTGGCCGACATCGTGTCGCGCGTGGTGCGCGCCAAGCCGAATGAAATTCACCCGGCGACACGGACGTTTCAGGCGCTGCGAATCTTCGTCAACGAAGAACTCGATGAGCTTCATGCCGCACTGGTCGCCGCCGAGCATGTGCTGAAACCCGGCGGGCGGCTGGTCGTGGTGTCGTTTCATTCGCTGGAAGATCGCATCGTCAAGAATTTCCTCAACGAGCGCGGCAAGCGCGGCGGCGGTTCGCGCCATCTGCCCGAAACCGAACAGACTGAGCCGAGCTTCGACATTCTCACCAAGCGGCCTGTGGTCGCGGGCGACAGCGAGGTCGCGTCCAATCCGCGCGCGCGCTCGGCCAAGCTGCGCGCCGCTCAACGCACCGATGCTCCCGCATTGTCGGAGACGGCGTCGTTCGATTGGCCACAACTGGCTGACGTGATGCGGGGGGCGTGAGCGTGCGGATCGTCCACCTGTTCGTCATTTGCGCGCTGGTTTTTGCGGCGGCCTATGTCTATCGCATCAAGATGGAATCGACGGTGCGCACCGAGCGGGTGCTGCAACTGCGCGCCGATATTCGCGAGCAACGCGAAGCCATCGCAAGCCTCCACGCCGAATGGGCCAAACTCGAAACACCAGGCCGGATGCAGGATCTTGCCACACGGTATCTGTCGTTGAAGCCGGTCGAGGCAAGGCAATACGACCAGCTCAAGAACCTGCCGCCGCGTCCGCCGAACTTCATCAAGCCTGACGATCCTGATCCCATCGGCGCGATGATCGACACCACCGACAAGGATAGCGACAAGGAAAACGTCACTGGCTCCGTCTCGCCGCCGGAGGACAGGCGGTGAGCGGTCATGAGGTTGTGAAATCCGCGCCGCCCGAGTCGTGGCGCAGCCGTGTCATCCGCTCGATGCTTTACGGACGCAATGTGGACCGCTCCGCCAAGGCGCGCACCCGCGTCGGCTTTGCGATCATCGCGTTCGCCGTCGTGTATACGATCATCGGCGGTCGTCTTGTATTGTTCGCCATCAACGGAGACAGCCACGGCACGCGCCGCACCGCATCGCAGGACGCCATCGCGACTGCGCGGCCTGACATCGTGGATCGCAACGGTGAAATTCTCGCCACGGATGTGAAGACGCCGTCGCTGTTCGGCGAGCCGAGACGAATTATCGACAAGGACGAAGCCATCGAGCTTCTGACCGCGACGCTGCCGGATCTCGATGCCGGCGAAGTGCGCGACCGGCTGTCGTCGCGAAAAGGTTTCGTCTGGCTGAAGCGTGAAATCACGCCCGCGCAGCAGAAGGAAATCTATCGCCTCGGTATTCCGGGCATCGGCTTTCTGCGCGAGAACAAACGCGTCTATCCGAGCGGGCCGGTGGTGTCGCATCTGATCGGTCATGTGAATATCGACAATCAGGGCATCGCGGGTATTGAGAAATGGCTCGACGGCACGGGCCTTGCGGATTTGCATCGCGCCGGCTTCGCAAGCGACCGTTTGCAGAAGCCGGTCGAGCTTGCTGTCGATCTACGCGTCGAACATGCGCTGCGGGATGAACTGCTCAAGGCGAAGGACAAATACAAGGCCAAGGCTGCGGCGGGACTCGTCTCCAATGTGAACACCGGCGAGATCGTCGCGATGGTGTCCGTGCCGGATTACGATCCCAACAATCCGCGTGAAGCCAATGACCCGACCCGCATCAACCGCCTGAC
>JAYVYQ010000073.1:0-4108 GCA_043784125.1 Afipia sp. | reverse complement strand
CATCGTGGTCTTGCCTTCAGGCACGGAAAAATCGACGCCGTGCAGAATATGATACTGCGCGATGTGCGTATGGACGCCGCTGAGCGTAAGAACATCACTCATGCCGCGCTCTTTCCCGGCGCGATGCCGAGATAAGCCTCCTGCACGATGGGCGAGGCGATGACTTCGGCGGGCTTGCCGTCGGCGACGAGCTGGCCGTTGTGCAAAACGATGATGCGGTCGGCGAGCGAGCGCACCACATCCATCTTGTGCTCGACGAGAAGAATGATCTTCGAGGTGTCCTTTTTCAGCCGTGCGATAAGATCGAGCACGACCGGCACTTCATCGACGCTCATGCCTGCGGTCGGCTCGTCAAACATGAACACCTTCGGCTCCAGCGCCATCATCAGTGCGACTTCGAGCTTGCGCTGGTCGCCATGCGATAACGCGGCCGCAGCCGCAGCGCGCTTGTTGCCGAGCGCGACCGAGTCGAGAATTGCATCCGCGCGTTCGATCAGGTCACGCCGCGTCATCCATGGACGGAGCATGTCGAAATGCACGCCGCTTGCAGCTTGCACCGCAAGACGGACGTTTTCCTCGACGCTCAAATTCGGAAACAGGTTCGTCAACTGAAACGCGCGGCCAAGACCTTTGCGCGTGCGGATCGGCGCGGTGAGGCGGGTAATGTCTTCACCGTTGAGCAGAACAGTGCCGCCGCTTGGGCGCAATTGTCCGGAGATCAGATTGAAATAGGTGGTCTTGCCGGCACCATTCGGCCCGACAATAGCGGTGAGTTCGCCGGGACGAAACGTGCAACTGACTTTGTTGACGGCAACGTGGCCGCCGAAACGGATGGTGAGGTCGCGTGTTTCGAGCGTCAGAGTCATGATGCGAACTCTATCCTGTCATTGCGAGGAGCGGAAGCGACGAAGCAATCCAGGCGCTTCTGGATTGCTTCGCTTCGCTCGCAATGACGAATAGATATTAGCGCTTGTTCCGGATCGGGATGGTCATGTCCTCGATCTTCAACTCGCGCACCAGCTCGTTCTCGGCCCAGGCGAGGTCGGGATTCACCTTGACGCGGAAGTGGTACATGCTCTGCAGCGCCTGATGATCTTCTTTGCGGAAAATCATTTTGCCCTTCGGCGTGTCGAACTCCATGCCTTCCATCGCCGCGATCAGCTTTTCGGTGTCGGTGGATTTCGCCTTCTGCACAGCCGTCACAGCAGCCATAGCCGCCGCAAATCCGCCGGCGGTAAAGAAATCAGGCGGCGCGTTGAAGCGCTTCTGATGTTCGGTCACGAGCCAGTCGTTGATCGGATTTTTCGGGATGCCGTAATAATAATACGTCGCACCTTCCATGCCGGGCAGCCGCTTGTAGGCAGCCAGCGCCGGAAGAATGTTGCCGCCGCTCGACAACTCGATGCCGTAGCGCTTCGGGTCCATGTCCTGCAGCTTGGTCAGCGGATCGCCGCCACCGGCCCAGATCACCCAGATGATTTTCTTGCCGGGCTTATCTTTGAGCGCGTCGAATAGACGCTGTCCTGCGGCAGTGAAATCCGTCGTTGTGGCTGGCACATATTCTTCCGCCGCCAATGTCGCGCCGGTCTTGCTGAGAGCTTCCTTGAACGCGGCAACACCGTCGCGGCCGAACGCGAAGTCCTGACCCAGCGTTGCAATCGTCACGCCGGGTTTGCCGATCGCGACCGCGTTGGAGATCGCGTCCTGCGACGAATTGCGACCGGTGCGGAAGATGTAGCGATTCCATTTCTCGCCGGTGATCGAATCGGCAACCGCCGGCTCCACGATCAGCACCTTTTTCATTTCTTCAGCGACAGGTAGCATCGCAAGTGCGGCGCCCGACGCGGTGGTGCCGATGGCAAGATCGACCTTGTCATCCTGATAGGCTTCGGCGAGAGCGGCCTTGGCCAAATCCGGCTTGCCCTGATCGTCCTTGGTGATGAGAACGATTTTGCGACCATCGACCATCATCGTGTTCTTGGTGGCGTATTCCAAGCCCATGCGCAGACCATTTTCGGTCTGCTTGGCATAAGCTTCGAGCGGTCCGGTCTTGCCGTAGATCAGCGCGATCTTGAGATCGTCGGCCGAAGCCGCGGACGCTGCGAGTGCCACGACGGCGCCCGCCAGAATTGCAATCTTTCTCATCTGTGACTTCCCCCTGTTGCGTCCGTTCTTTCCCGGCTTGGCCGGAAAATGCGATGATTTAGACGCGTTGGCAGCACCTCTATCGCATCCCAACGATGCGGTCTAGAACATGGTGGCGTTGTGCCGCAGCTGTTTGGATTGTTATTCCGATATTTTGTCGATCGCTGCGGATCGACAGCATCGCCTTGTCACAATCAATTTCCGAAAGTTCATTCAAGCGCGCCGGCGGTTATTCCGGCGGCCGTGATCGGCCAGCTTCCCGGCAACTGAGTGTGGCCCACCGTTTTCACCGCGCTCAAATCCGAATTTGGCTTCGGCCCGAGTCTGGAATCGATTCCACTTGCTGCATCGATATTGAAACCGGCTGGCGACTTTGTCTTCAGAACGGCTTCGGACGGACGCGATCGGAGCGGCGCTTGCGCGAGCCACACCGATTGAGCAGAGAGCTTCGCCATCGGTGTCCGGTCCGGCGGCACATTGAAAAACCACTGCTGCGGATCGGTCGGCGTCATCGGTGTCGCCTGCGTTGCTGGAACGACATGCACGATGCGATAACCGCGCGCCTTGAGTTCGCGAAGAATAACGGGGAGCGCCACGAGTGTCCGCTCCTGAATGTCGTGGAGCAGAAAGATTCCTTTTCCTTTTGCCTCAAGCCGCGACAGTCCGAGACGAATAACCTGCGTCGACGAGATGTGCCGCCAGTCGTCCGCGAGAAAATCCGAACTCCACACCATGATGCCGAGTTCGGCGAGATAGGACTCGACGCCTTCGGCGCGTCGTAATCCCGGAATACGAAAAAACGGCGCGACCTTCGCAGGGTCGCCGAGCGCTTCGGCTACATGTGCGATTCCGTCATCGATTTCGGATTTGATGCGCTCCGGCGGCATCTCACCGAAATGAAACGGATGGTTCTCGCTGTGGGTGCCGATGCTGTGGCCCTCGTCGTAAACGCGCCGCGCCGTCGCGGGGAATTCCTTCGCCATGCGCCCGACCATGAAGAATGTCGCCTTGACGCATTGGGACGCGAGAATATCCAGAATGCCGTTGGTGTGGGCGGGAAGGGGCCCGTCATCGAACGTCAGCACCACTTCATGATCGCGCAGCGGAAGCGTCTCCGGATATTGCATCGTTCCGATGCGCCGATGCGCGGTGGGATCGACGGCGATCGTACGAGACGTGCCGAGCGCGCCGGGATTGCCGGGGCAGTCGCTCGCCGCCGATGCTGCAATCGTCCCTGACAGCAGACATGCAATTGAAACGGCGCAGCGGGCAGCAATGGCAAAGCTACTTTTCATCCGATGCACTTATATTTGCTGCAGGCTCAACATGGACGACCTTGTAACCGTTCTTGCGCAGATACTGCAAGAATGCAGGAAGCATGTTCGCGGTCTGATTTTTTGTATCGTGCAGCAGGATAATTCCTTTCCCTGCGCTGTCGAGGCGCGATGTGAGTAACCGAAGCTCTTGCTGCGGGCTCATCACGTTCCAGTCACTGGCCCATAGATCGGCCCCGAACACGACGATACCGCGCGATTTTAATGTCTCCAAAAGCGGTTGTGTGGACGCGAAGCCCGGAAAGCGGAAAAACCGAGCCGCCGCATCACCCTTTGTGGTGGCGTGAAGCGCCAATTCGTCGGCGTCTATTCCCCGTTCGATTTCCTTAAGCGCCGCAGCTTGGCTGATCCTGCTAAGAATAGGGTGTGACCATGTGTGATGCCCAATGCTGTGGCCGGCTTCGGCGATCCGCTTGACGATCTGGGGATTTGCCTCTGCGCTCCTGCCGATGAGAAAGAATGTCGCCCGAACGCATTCGTGGGCGAGAGCGGCGAGTATTTTCGAGGTCGTGGCCGGGAAGGGGCCGTCGTCGAAGGTGAGAACCACTTCCTTGTCGGCGAGGGGGAGTGTCTGCGCGAAGCTTTTCAGGCCCACGCGCGGGTAGGCTTTTGCATCGACGGTAAGAACG
>JAYVYQ010000072.1:0-5586 GCA_043784125.1 Afipia sp. | reverse complement strand
TCGGTCAGAGGCTTGCCTTGTTCGGCTGTCATGATCGCAGCGAGATCGTCCTGGTTCGCCATCATGAGATCGAACAGCTTGCGCAGGATTACGGCGCGTTCCTTCGCGGTCTTCTCGCGCCAAGCCGGCAACGCAGCATTCGCCGCCTCGATCGCGCGCTTCGTTTCCGCCGCGCCGATATTCGGCACCGTGCCGACAACCGCGCCGTTTGCCGGGTTATCGACGGTAATCGTGCCGCCGTTGTCAGCCTTCACCCACTCGCCACCGATGAGGCACGCATCGCGAAGCAGATCTTTATCCTTGAGGGTCAGCTTGGATACTTTGTCTAGCATGTCAGTAGCCCTGTTGGCTGGAGGCAACGGCAGTGGCGCAATGATAGCTCAACGCGCCGCAACCGGCCTCTATTCAATTCATCCGCTACTTTTACGTTCCCGGCTTCGCGAGTTGTAGATTTCGGAATCGTTCGATCAAAGTAACCATGCAGTATGAGGCGATTGCTTACGTCACTGCCCGTTGTCCCGTAGAACTCGCTTGCAGCCGAAGCTGAGAGACCGGCGCTTTTGCTTGAGGCAACCTAGAATCGCAAAATCACCGTCGGCGATGAACTTTCGGCACAACCGGGAAACGTCGCCCGAACAGAGTTGCTGCTCAGAAGCTTTGCCGCCCCTGGCAATGCTTTCTGTCGCTCCAACACCGCAAAGCAGGGTCGAAGCCAAGGCAGCGCAAATAAAGTATTTTGGCATCACCGACCTCAAATTGATTTGGAGTGCCGGCATCTCAAGGCAACGTCGCCGGCACCTGATTTGAGGATAAAGTCTAGCAGCAAGGCAGCCATCTGCCTACCGGGTCTGACGCCCCGTGACCGTTTCTGCGCCATGGCAGCGGCGACAAATCGCCGTTGCCTGCGGTTTTATCCGCCTATTCCGCAGCGGTACGCAACTCGATCCTCTCTGCGCGGACGGCACAGAATTTAAATTCGGGAATTTTACCGAAAGGATCCAGTGCCGGATTTGTCAGCAGATTGGCTGCCGCCTCCGCGTAGCAGAACGGCATGAATACCATGTTTTCGGGCACGTCGCGGTCGGAGCGGACTTTAACCTCAACGGCACCTCGACGTGTTTCCAGCCGCACAAAATCGCCGGGCCGTACGCTCATGCGCCGCATGTCTTTCGGAGACATGAAAGCGACCGCCTCCGGCTCGATGTTATCGAGGACCTCGGACCTGCGCGTCATCGATCCCGTGTGCCAATGTTCGAGCACGCGGCCGGTGGAAAGCACCATCGGATATTCCGTGTCTGGAATTTCGTCCGGCGATGATACGCGTGCGGGCATGATCTTACCTCGGCCGCTCGGGGTCGGGAAGCCGGTGGTGAAGATAATTTCATTGCCGGGCTTGTCTGCACCATCGACCGGATAAGTAACCGCACCTTCACGTTCCAGCCGTTCCCACGTGATGTTCTTCAGCGACGGCATCAATTGCGTCATTTCGGTGAAGACATCGGCCGGGCCGGTATACGTCCAGCCGCAACCCATGCGGTTTGCGATTTCCTGAATGATCCACAAATCCTGACGCGCATCGCCAGGAGGTTTAAGGACTTGACGCGCGATCTGCACCCGCCGATCAGTGTTGGTAAACGATCCGATTTTTTCGGCGAACGCCGACGCCGGAAGAATCACGTCCGCATGAAACGCAGTTTCAGTGACAAACAAATCTTGCACGACAAGATGATCGAGCATCGCCAGTGCCTGGCGCGCATGCTGCAGGTCGGGGTCGGACATCGCGGGATTCTCGCCCTCGATATACATGCCGGTGATGCTGCCGGCGTGAACTGCGTCCATGATCTCTACGACCGTAAGGCCGCGCACCGGGTCGATATCGTGATGCCAAAGATGCTCGAACGGCTCACGCAGATCGGTACGGCCGACCGGCTGGTAGTCCGGCAGGAACATCGGAATTAAACCTGCGTCCGACGCGCCCTGCACATTGTTCTGTCCACGAAGCGGGTGCAATCCCGTGCCGGGACGCCCAATCTGTCCGGTAATCAACGCGAGCGCGATCAGGCATCGCGCATTGTCGGTGCCGTGAATGTGCTGGCTGATGCCCATTCCCCAGAAGATGAGGGAAGACTTCGCCTTCGCATACATGCGGGCGACTTCCTTCAGCGTCTCGGCAGGAATGCCGCAGATCGGCGCCATCTTCTCCGGGGGGAATTCCTTGATCTTCTCTTTTAGGTCGTCGAAGCCTTCGGTGTAGCCCGCAATATATTGCGCGTCGGTCAGGCCTTCGGTGATGATCGTGTGCAGCATAGCGTTGAGAAGTGCGACATCCGCACCCGGCTTGAATTGCAGATGCATCAGCGCGTGGCGTGAAAGAGTTTGGCGGCGCGGATCCATCACGATGAGCTTGGCGCCCTTCTTGGCTGCATTCTTGATGAATGTCGCTGCGACCGGATGATTGACCGTCGGGTTGGCTCCGATGACGATGATGACTTCAGCATCCATTGCCGCGGCAAACGGCGCGGACACGGCACCTGAATTCAGGCCTTCCATCAGCGCCGCCACCGACGAGGCGTGGCAAAGCCGCGTGCAGTGATCGACGTTGTTGGAGCCGAAACCGGTGCGCACCAGCTTCTGGAACAGATAGGCCTCCTCGTTCGAGCCCTTTGCCGATCCAAAACCTGCAAGTGCCTTGACACCCTTTCCATCGCGAATCTTCACCAGACCCTTAGCAGCAATATCGAGGGCTTCTTCCCACGAGGCTTCGCGGAAATGCGTGAACGGATTGGCTGGATCGACCTGATCGTTGGCATCCTTCTTCGCGTTTGGCAGACGCACCAGAGGCTTGGTCAGACGATGTGGATGATGGATGTAGTCAAAGCCAAACCGCCCCTTAACGCAAAGACGGTTGTGATTGGCCGGACCGTCGCGGCCTTCGGCGTAGACGATCTTCTCCTCTTTTACTTTATATGTGACCTGACAGCCCACGCCGCAGAACGGGCAGAGCGAGTCCACTTCCCTGTCCGGATAGACCGTGCGGGTCTGCTTCTCATCCAGATAGGCGGACGGCATCAACGCACCCGTCGGGCAGGCCTGCACGCATTCGCCGCACGCCACACAGGTCGATTCGCCCATCGGATCATCGAAGTCGAACACGATCTTTGCGTCGGCGTTGCGAAAGGCCATGCCGATGACGTCATTGACCTGGACCTCGCGGCACGCGCGCACGCACAGCCCGCACTGTATGCAGGAATCGAGATTGACGCTCATCGCGGTGTGGCTGGTGTCGCTCGACCAACGTTTGTTGGTCGGGAAGCGGCTTTCGGTGACGCCGGTTTTTTCCGCCCAGTTCCAGAATTTCGAATCCGGATCGTGTGACGTCTCGCGCGCCGGTTGATCGGCGACAAGCAACTCCATCACCATCTTCTGCGCGGAGACAGCTCGGGCGCTCGCGGATTTCACCTTCATGCCGACGTTGGGCATGCGCTTGCAAGAGGCGGCAAGCACGCGCTCGCCCTCAATCTCGACCATGCAGGCGCGGCAATTGCCATCTGCGCGGTAGTCGGGTTCTGGCGAATAGCACAGATGCGGAATTTCGGTGCCCTGACGCTTGGCGACTTGCCAGATCGATTCACCCGGTGCGGCTTCGACCATCTTGCCGTCGAGTTCGAATTGAATCTTGCTCATTCCGCAGCTTCCTTCGGCGCAAATTCTTCAGGGAAGTATTTAATCACGGTCGTCAGAGGATTCGAGGCCGCCTGACCGAGACCGCAGATCGAGGCATCGCGCATCGCCTGACTCAATTCGTCAAGCAAGTCGCGGTTCCAGACCTTGTTTTCCATCAGCGTCGCGGCTTTCTGGGTTCCGACGCGGCAAGGCGTACATTGGCCGCAGCTCTCATCTTCAAAGAAGCGCATGAGATTCAGCGCCGCACCCTTCACATCATCCTTATCGGACATGATGACGACAGCGGCAGAGCCGATGAAGCAGCCGTATTTTTCCAACGTCCCAAAATCCAGCGGAATATTATCCATTGATGCAGGCAGGATGCCGCCCGACGCGCCGCCAGGCAGATAAGCGTGGAACTTGTGTCCGTCCGCCATGCCGCCGCAAAATTCGTCGATCAACTCGCGCACGGTGACGCCCGCAGGTGCGAGCTTCATACCCGGATTTTTCACACGGCCAGACACCGAATAGCTGCGAAGGCCCTGACGATCGTTACGCCCTTGGCCCTTCCACCAGCCCGCACCCTTTTCGACGATATCGCGCACCCACCATAACGTCTCGACATTATTAATGAGTGTGGGAAGCCCAAAAAGTCCGACCTGGAACGGATAAGGCGGCTTGTGGCGCGGCAGTCCGCGCTTGCCTTCGATGCTTTCCAGCAGCGCGGATTCCTCACCGCAGATATAGGCGCCAGCACCGCGGCGCAGATGAAGCACCGGACCGCCCTTGACCTTTGGCAGCTTTGCAATCTCGCGTTTGATGATCTTGATCGAGGCTGGATATTCGTCGCGTAGATAGATGTAGATGTCGGTCGCCTCGACAGCAAACGCGCCAATCAGCATGCCCTCAAGAAAACGATGCGGATCGGTTTCTAGATAATAGCGGTCCTTGAAGGTTCCCGGCTCGCCTTCGTCGCCGTTGATCGCCATCAGCCGCGGGCCGGGTTCGCCGAGCACGGCGCGCCATTTGCGCCCCGTCGGGAATCCTGCGCCGCCGAGACCACGCAAAGAGGCGTCGTCGAGCGCTTTCAGCAAATCCTCCCTCGCCATTTTGCCGGAACGCAGCTTGTTGAGCAACGAGTAGCCGCCATTGGCGACATAAGCGTCGTAGTCGATATATTTCGGCAAATGCGCGTGGGTGTCACCACCCTTCACAATGGCCAACACACTCTCGACGCTCGCATGATCGACGAAGTTATGACCGACCTCTGCAGCCGGCGCGGTATCGCAGCGTCCGACGCAGGGCGCGCGTACCACGCGCACGCCGGGGCCGACCTTGTTCTGCAATTCGCGCAGCATCGTTTCCGCGCCAAACATCGCGCAGGTGAGTGAATCGCACACGCGGATGGTCAGCGGCGCAATATCAGGCGCACCTTCCTTCACGACATCGAAATGCGCGTAGAATGTCGCAGTCTCGAATACTTCTGCGAAGGAGAGTTTCATTTCGTCGGCGAGAGCCGCGAGATGAGCCGCAGAAATTTGACGGTATTTGTCCTGAATGAGGTGAAGATGCTCGATCAAAAGATCTCGGCGGCGCGAACGGTCGCCAAGCAGAGCAGCGATTTCCTCCCCCGCCTGCGGGTCGATCTGGCGGCCCTTTGGAGTTGATTTCGCGCGCTTCCGCCCCTCGCCGGGGTGCTCAAACGGACGAACCTCTTGGACGGAATGGCTCACCATAACGATCTCGCTTCTCTATTCTTCAACCACTTAGACTCAATCTATGGCATGCCAGATGCAATGAAGAAATAGTGTGAAAGTCGCACCGTCACAACATGGAAAGCCATAACATCCGCGACGGAAACCTGACGCGGGTATTTTTCGGCGGCGCGCCTAAACTGCTGCACTGCATCGACGAGGATTTCAG
>JAYVYQ010000071.1:0-54573 GCA_043784125.1 Afipia sp. | reverse complement strand
GGGCGCGTCGTCAACGACGTCGAACCGAGCGAGCGCGACATCGCGATGGTGTTCCAGAACTACGCGCTGTATCCGCATATGACGGTGGCGCAGAACATGGGCTTCTCGCTCAAGCTGCGAAAAGAAAACCAGGCCGAGATCGACAAGCTGGTCAATCGCGCTGCCGAGATTCTCGGATTGACCATTTTGCTTGATCGTTATCCGCGGCAGTTGTCTGGCGGCCAGCGCCAGCGCGTGGCAATGGGCCGCGCCATCGTGCGCGACCCGCAGGTGTTTTTGTTCGACGAGCCACTGTCGAATCTCGACGCCAAGCTGCGCGTCGCGATGCGCACCGAAATCAAGGAGCTGCATCAGCGGCTGAAGACGACCACGGTTTACGTCACCCACGACCAGATCGAGGCCATGACCATGGCGGACAAGATCGTCGTCATGCAGGACGGCATCGTGGAGCAGATGGGAACGCCGCTGGATCTGTACGATCATCCGGACAACAAATTCGTCGCCGGCTTCATCGGTTCGCCCGCGATGAATTTTCTCGAAGGAAAACTCTCGACCAGCGGGCAGCCCTGCGTCGAGACCGCAAACGGCAGCAAGTTGCCGCTGGCGGCGACGCGTGCGGGGCTCGAAGGCAAGGCGGTGGTCTACGGCATTCGTCCGGAACATCTTGAGTTCGCCGATGATGGCATCGAAGCCGAAGTCGTCGTGGTCGAGCCGACCGGATCGGAAACCCAGATCGTCGCGCGGATCGGCAAGCAGGACATTATTGCGGTCATTCGCGACCGCCGTCCGGTCAAGCCCGGCGACAAGGTCAAGCTGCGCCCGATACCGAGCGCGGCCCATATTTTCGACAAGGAGACCGGCAAGCGTCTCATCAACTGACGCAGCCGCTACATGTAATCTACCGACGACCGATCAACAGCCGGCACGGGACAAAACGAAGCCGGTACAACAGGGAGACGAAAGACGATGGATAAATTCACTCCGAGCCGCCGTTCATTGCTCAAGGGCGGCGCATCCGTCCTTGCCGGTGCCGCAACGGTATCCGCCGATCAGATGCTTGGCTTCGCAAAAGCCTGGGCGCAGACCGCCCAGTGGAAACCGGAGAAGGGCGCCAAGATTAATCTCTTGCGCTGGAAGCGTTTCGTCGAAGCTGAAGACGTGGCCTTCATGAACATCATGGCGGCCTTCACCAAGGCCACCGGCGTTGAAGTGGTTGTCACCAACGAATCCTATGACGATCTTCAGCCCAAGGCATCCGTTGCAGCCAACACCGGGCAGGGCCTCGACATGGTGTGGGGGCTCTATTCGCTGCCGCATCTGCTGCCGACCAAGTGCGTCGACGTCACCGACGTTGCCGATTATCTCGGCAAGAAATACGGCGGCTGGGCGCCGTCGGCTGCTGCTTACGGTCAGAAAAACGGCAAGTGGATCGGCATTCCGGTTGCTGCGACCGGCGCGCTGATGAACTATCGCATCAGCTCGATGGAGAAGGCCGGCTTCAAGGAATTCCCGAAGGACACCGCGGGCTTCCTCGAATTGTGCAAGGGCCTGAACAAGAACGGCACGCCGGCAGGCATGGCGCTCGGCCACGCATCGGGCGACGCCAATACCTGGCTTCATTGGGCGTTGTGGTCGCATGGTGGTTATCTTGTCGACAAGGATGACAAGGTCATCATCAACTCTCCGGAAACCGCCAAGGCGCTGGACTACGTCAAGGCGCTCTATGGCGAATTCATTCCGGGCACTGCGTCGTGGAACGACTCGTCGAACAACAAGGCGTTTGTCGCCGGACAGCTTCACGCGACCTGCAACGGCATCTCGATCTATGTTACCGCGCAAACTTCCGCCAAGGAAATCGCCGCCGACATGAATCACGCCTACATGCCGATCGGACCGGCCGGAAAGCCGACCGAACTGCATCTGCCGTTCACGATGCTGACCTTCAACTTCACGAAGTATCCGCAGGCCTGTAAGGCGCTGACCGCATTCATGATGGAAGCCGATCAGTACGATCCATGGCTCACCTCCGCGAAGGGCTACCTGTCGTCGTTCCTCAACGCCTCCGACAAAAACCCGGTATGGACCGCCGATCCGAAGGCGACCGTGTTCCGCGATGTTGCCAAGCGCACCCTGACCCCTGGCGGTCTCGGCACGCTCGGTGAAAACGCGGCAGCGGCCATCGCCGACTTCGTCGTCGTCGATATGTTCGCCAACTACTGCACCGGCCGCGAAGACCTCAAGGGCTCGATCGCCTTTGCGGAACGCCAGGCCAAGCGTCTGTATCGCTGATACCAACCGCCGGCGCGGATCGTTTTCGCGCCGGCGGCTTTATCGACTTTAACTAGGTTCAGAACCATGACAGCGATTCCCGCTCCCGTCTCCGCGCAGAAGGCTTACGTCAGCTCGCTGTCGCCATGGCAGCGGCTGGTCGTGAATAGGAACTGGATTGCGTTCTGGTTCATGCTGCCGGCTGCCGGCTTCCTGATTATGTTTCTGGCCTATCCGCTGGGCCTCGGCGTCTGGATGAGCTTCACCGACGTGCGCATCGGGCGTCCGGGCGTCTTCATCGGTCTGGAGAACTATGAGTGGCTATGGGACGATGGCGTGTTCTGGCTGTCGGTGTTCAACACGCTGCTCTACACAATCGTCGCCAGCTTTATCAAATTCGGACTTGGCCTCTATCTCGCGCTGCTGCTCAATCGCAGCATGCCGTTCAAGGCGCTGATCCGTGCGGCGGTTCTGATCCCCTTCATCGTGCCGACTGTGCTGTCCGCCATCGCATTCTGGTGGATCTACGATTCGCAATTTTCGATCATCTCGTGGTCGCTGCGGCACATGGGGCTGATCGATCACAACATCAATTTCCTTGGCGATTCATCGTGGGCGCGCGCCAGCGTCATCATCGCCAATATCTGGCGCGGCGTGCCGTTCGTCGCGATTACGCTTCTGGCGGGTTTGCAGACGGTGTCGCCGTCGCTTTATGAAGCCGCCACGCTCGATGGCGCGTCTAACTGGCAGCGCTTTCGTTTCATCACCTATCCGCTGCTGACGCCGATCATCGCAGTCGTGATGACGTTCTCGGTGCTGTTCACCTTCACGGATTTCCAGCTGATCTGGGCGCTGACGCGCGGCGGCCCGGTCAACGCCACGCATCTGATGGCGACGCTGAGTTACCAGCGCGGCATCCTGTCGGGCCGTCTCGGCGAGGGCGCTGCGATTGCAACCGCGATGATTCCATTCCTGCTCGCCGCCATCACCATCTCCTGGTTTGGCATGCAGCGCCGCAAGTGGCAGCAAGGTTCCGAAAATGACTGACCACGCAGCAGTACCCGCCGTCGCCGCCAAGCAGTCGTCGAGCGACAACAGCGAAGGCATGAGCTATCTCGAAACCTTGCCCAGCAAGATCGTGACGCTCTACATCCCGCTGATCATCATGATCGTGGTGCTGCTGTTTCCATTCTACTGGATGGCGCTGACCTCGATCAAACCCGACGAGCAGCTGATCGACATGGAGACCTTCAACCCGTTCTGGGTGGTGAAGCCGACCTTCAAGCACATCTACAAATTGCTGTTCGAGACCAACTATCCGCGCTGGCTGTGGAACACGATGTATGTTGCGGGCGCGGCCACGCTGATTTCGATTATTGCCAGCGTGCTTGCCGCCTATGCCATCGTGCGCCTGCGTTTCAAGGGCGCGAACGTCGTCAGCGCGTCGATCTTTCTTGCCTACCTGATCCCGCCCTCGATCCTGTTCATTCCGCTGGCCACTGTGATCCAGAGCTACGGCCTGTTCGACTCGCCGATGGCGCTCATTCTGGTCTATCCGACGCTGCTCATTCCATTCTCGACGTGGCTGCTGATGGGATACTTCAAGACCATTCCGTTCGAGCTTGAGGAATGCGCGCTGATCGACGGCGCCAGCCGCTGGCAGATTCTGACCAAGATCGTGCTGCCGCTGGCGGTGCCGGGACTGATCTCCGCTTTTATCTTTTCGTTCACGCTGTGCTGGAACGAATTCATCTACGCGCTGACATTCCTGTCCTCGACGCAGAACAAGACGGTGCCGGTCGCCATCGTCAACGAATTCGTCGACGGCGACATCTACAAATGGGGATCGCTGATGGCGGGCGCGCTGGTCGGCTCATTGCCGCTGGTGATCCTTTACGCTTTCTTCGTCGAGCACTACGTCTCGGCCATGACCGGCGCGGTCAAGGAATAACATATCGTCCGGATCGTCATGCCCGCGCTTGTCGCGGGCATCCACGTCTTCCGGACTATCATCAAGACGTAGATGGCCGGGACGATGCCCGGCCATGACGAAAGCGGGAGTTATCTTTGAACATTCTCATTCTTGGCGCGGCCGGCATGGTCGGCCGCAAACTCGCAGAGCGTCTGGCGCGCGACGGCAAGCTCGGCAAATCCGAAATTTCCAAGATGACGTTGCAGGACGTCATTGCACCCGCGAAGCCCGCAGGCACGTCGATGCCGGTCGATCTCGTGACCGCGGATGTGTCGTCGCAGCCCGCCGTGGAAAAGCTCGTCGCCGCAAAGCCGGATGTGATTTTCCATCTTGCCGCCATCGTGTCGGGCGAGGCCGAAGCCGATTTCGACAAGGGCTACCGGATCAATCTCGACGGCACGCGCTATCTGATCGACGCCATCCGCGCCATCGGCGGCGGCTATAGGCCGCGCCTCGTGTTCACGTCGTCCATTGCGGTGTTCGGTTCGCCGTTCCCAGAGAAAATCGGTGACGAGTTCTTCACCACGCCGTTGACGAGCTACGGCACGCAAAAAGCTATCGGCGAACTGCTGATCTCGGATTATTCGCGCAAGGGCCTGCTGGATGGCGTCAGCATCCGCCTTCCTACAATCTGCGTGCGTCCCGGCACGCCGAACAAGGCCGCATCCGGCTTTTTCTCGAACATCATTCGCGAGCCGCTCGCCGGTAAAGAGGCCGTGTTGCCGGTGTCCGAAGACGTCATGCACTGGCACGCGTCGCCGCGCTCGGCGGTCGGCTTTCTGCTTCATGCAGGCACGATGGATCTGAATACGATTGGCCCGCGCCGCGCATTGAGCATGCCGGGATTGGCGGCGACGGTCGGCGAACAGATCGCGGCGCTGGATCGTGTTGCGGGCAAGAACGTCACCGAGCGTATCAAGCGTCAGCCCGATCAAACCATCATGGGCATTGTCGCGGGATGGCCGCGCAATTTCGTCACCGACCGCGCGTTGAAACTCGGCTTCACCACTGCCGAAAAAACCTTCGACGATATTATCCGGATTCATATCGAGGATGAACTCGGTGGAAAATTTGTGAATTAAAATTCTGCGCCAAAGTATTTGTCATCACCGGGCTTGTCCCGGTGATCCCGATAAATTTGGCAGGGTGCTTCGATGATCGGGATGGCCGGGACATGCCCGGCCATGACAACTCTAAAGTTGCTACTCTAAAACCCCATCGCCGCGCCGTCGCTACGCGGGTCGGTCGCACCCTCGAACATGCCGTCTGCGTGCCGCACCACTGCTCCCGCATGGCCCATCGTCGAGGTGAAATCTTCCAGCATCTCGATGTCGTGACCGGCGTCGCGCATTGCCTGCACGACCTTGGGATCGAAACGCGATTCCAGTTTCAGCGTGACTGTCGCGTCGCCCCATGTTTTACCCAGCAACCAGCGCGGCGCGGTGATCGCCGCCTGCAATCCCTGTCCGTACATCGCATAGCGTGAGTAGATCGCAGACTGGCTCTGCGGCTGGCCTTCGCCGCCCATATTGCCGTAGACCATGCGGCGGCCGTCGTTGAACAACGCCATCGCGGGATTGAGTGTGTGGAACGGCTTGCGGCCCGGCTTCAGCGCGCGCGGCCCGTTGCCCTCAAGAAGAAAACTTGATCCGCGATTCTGCCAGACGATGCCGGAGTTTTCCAAAACGCAGCCTGAGCCGAATTCAAAATAGATGCTCTGGATGAAGCTGACGGCGATGCCGTCCTTGTCAATCGCGCCAAGCCAGACCGTGTCGCCCGGATTGGCGGGCACCGGCCACGGCAGCGCGCGGTGGTGCGACACGCGTGAGGCAAGTTCGTCGAGAATATTCGTCGTCAGAAAATGTTCGGCTTGCTCCTTCATTATTGCGGGATCGCCGACGATGCGGTCGCGTACCAGAAATGCCTGCTTGGTCGCCTCCACAATCCCGTGCAAATACTCGAACGTCTCAGCCTCCTGAATCTTCAGCCGCTCGAAGATCGCAAGAATCATCAATGAGGCGAGGCCTTGCGTCGGCGGTGGGAAATTATAAAGCGTCGAATCTTTCACCGCGACCGACAGTGCCTCGCGACGTTGGGCTTTGTGGGCGGCGAGATCGTCGAGCGTGACCATCGAGCCGCAGCGCTTGAGATCGGCTGCGATCTCTTTGGCCAGCGTGCCGGTGTAGAAATCCATCGGGCCGTGCTGACCAAGACGCTTCAGCGTCGCGCCGAGGCGCGGCATCTTCATGAGTTGCCCTTCTTTCGGCAGCTTGCCGTCGAGGCAAAACGTATCGATGAATCCGGGCGAGTCTTTCAATTCGGCGAATTTCGTTCGCGTCAGTTCTTCCTGCGTGGCGGTGACGGCAAAGCCGTTCTCCGCCGACCACACCGCGTCCTCGACGAGGCGCGACAATGGTAACTTGCCGCCCATCTCGGCGTTGATCGCGATGACTTCGGCCCAGCCGGATAATGTGCCGGCGACGGTATTGGCGGCGAGGGGGCCGCGCGGCGGAATCGCGGTGAGCTTCTTGCTTTTGTAGAAGTCGACTGTTGCGGCTTGCGCGGATGCCCCGCAGCCGTCCACCGCAATCGGCGGTTTGCCGTCTTTCGAGATCAGCCAGAATCCGTCGCCGCCGATCGAGTTCATGTGCGGATAGACGACGGGAAGGCTCGCGGCCATCGCAAGCGTCGCCTCGATGGCGTTGCCGCCCTCGCGCAGCACGCGCAATCCAGCCTCGGAGGCGAGGTGATGCGGCGACGTGACCATGCCGCGGCGTGAGCGGGGCGTATTGAGCATCGTTCAATTCCATTCGTCGTGGAGAGACGCGCCCTGTCTATGCGAAAAATGTCGCGTCACAAAACGCAAAATGCCCGGCTTATGCCGGGCATTTCGAGATGACATCGGGAGTTTATTCTGCAGGTGCCATTTTGGCGCCTGCGAACTTGCCAGAGAACCACGCCGACCGCCACGGTTTCAAAACAAACAGCGCCAGAAGCCCGGTCAGAATGTCCATCGCGATGATGATGCCGAACACCGGCATCCAGCTTCCATTGGAGTCGTGGATGAGGGCTGCGACCGGGCCGCCGAGCACGGAGCCGATGCCCTGCGCGATATAGAGGAAGCCGTAATTGGTGGTCGCGTTCTTGGTGCCGAAGGTGTCGGTCAACGTCGAGGGGAACAGCGAGAAGATCTCGCCCCATCCGAAGAACACCACGCCCGACAGCAGGACGAAGGCCACCGGATTGTCGCGCGAAGCGACCATCGCGGCGATGGCGAGGCCTTCAAAGATGAAGGCGATGCCCATTGTGTTCTCGCGACCGATCCGGTCCGATACATAGCCGAAGAACGGCCGCGTTAGACCATTGGTGATGCGGTCGATTGTCAACGCCAAAGGCAGCGCGGCAAATCCCCAGATCACGACGCTGGCGACGCCGAAATCCTTCGTGAAATTCGCGAACTGCGAAATCACCATCAGGCCACCCGTGGACATCATCGTCATCATGACGAACATCAGCCAGAAGATCGGCGTCTTCAGCATCTGCTTCGGCTCATAGTCTTTCTTGGCGACTGAGACCATCGGCGCGATGCCGCTGATCTCGCCGGGTTTCGGATCGCGCAGGCCCAATGCCGCAAGGAAGCCGACGGCGCCGAGAATGATGCCGAAGGTCGTCAGCGTGCTCTGATAGCCCGATGAGGCCAGCATGTCCGAAATGGGAAACGTGGTCGCAATCGCGCCGAAGCCGTAACCGGCGGCGACCATGCCGGTTGCGAAACCGCGCTTGTCCGGGAACCAGCGCACCATCAGGCCGACGATGCCGACGTAAACCAGGCCGGTGCCGATGCCGCAAAATAAGCCATAGGTTGCATAAAGACCGTACAGCGACGTGATCTGCGCGGAGAGCACCCAGCCGAGACCGCTCAACAGCGCGCCGATGGCGATCAGCCATTTGGGCCCGAACTTCTCGATCAGCCAGCCTTGCAATGGCGAGAAGAACGTCTGCAGTACGATGAGAAGTGAGAACGTGATCTGAATCGCCGGAAGCGTGGCCCCCGTGGTGGTCTGGAACGATTTGACGAACAGCGTCCAGACATATTGCGGGCTGGAGATCGCCATCATGGCGATGACGCCCAACGCCAATTGGACCCAGCGTGCGTTGCCGACGTCGGATTTTACTGCAGCAGCACTCATAACGAAATCTCCCCATGTTTTCAGTGAGAACTCAGCAAAGAGCGTGCCATAGATCGCGGTTCCGCGACGGCGTTAGTTACCTTGTGTCACAGGGCCGTGCCGGGAATAAAACAACGGCGGCGGTGTTGCTTATATTTTCACCATTCGTTTGCCGCGGTTTTCGCCGGCCAGCAATCCGATCAGCGCCTGCGGGGTGTTTTCCAGCCCGCTGATGACGTCTTCCTGCACCTTGAGCTTGCCGGATTTGACCCATGACTGCAGGTCGGCCATCGCCTGTTCGCGTTGGTCATAGAAATCCGTGACGATGAAGCCCTGCATGATGAGACGTTTGACCACGATCAATCCCGGAATGCCGCGCGGGCCGTGCGCGGGTGCCGCACCGTCATAGGCCGAGATCGCGCCACAGCATGAGATGCGTCCGCGATTGTTCATTTGTGCGAGACATGCTTCAAGAATGTCGCCGCCGACATTGTCGAAATAGACATCGATGCCGGAAGGCGCGGCTGCCTTCAGCGCCTTGAACACGGGTTCGGATTTATAATCTACCGCTGCGTCGAAGCCGAGTTCGGAGACCAGCCAGTTACACTTGTCCTTGCCGCCCGCGATGCCGACGACGCGGCAGCCCTTGATCTTGGCAATCTGGCCGACAATCGAGCCGACCGAACCCGCCGCCGCCGAGACGACGACCGTTTCACCGGATTTCGGTTTGCCGATCGTGAGCAGTCCGAAATAGGCCGTGAGACCGGCGATGCCATACACACTGAGCAGATGCGTCATCGGCTCCATGCGAGGCACCTTGACGAGGTGCTTCGCAGGCACGGCGGCATAATCCTGCCAGCCGGTATCGCCGAATACGAGATCGCCTTCCTTCAGACCCGGCGCTTTCGACGAGACCACTTCGGCGATGCCGCCGCCGGCCATCACGGTGTTGGCTTCCACGGCTGCGCGATAGGTCGCGCCCTGCATCCATGCGCGGTTGGCGGCATCGAGCGAGATGTATTTCACCCGCAACAAAACCTCGCCGTCCTTCGGCTCCGGAATCTTCGCTTCCGACATTTTGAAATGCGATTGCACGAGCTTGCCGGTGGGTTTCTCGACAAGCAGGATCTGGCGGTTGACGCTGGCACTCATGATGCTTCCCTCGGTGACGTTCTTGATTTTTACCCGCCGCGCAGGCGCGCCCAGGCTGTTTATTTGGCCTTATGTCCGGTCACGATAGCAGCGTTTTACGGCCCGGATAGTGGGATTCCCGAGGATATGGAACAATCCTTGCTAGCATGAGTTTTCAATGACCTAGGGGCAAAATTCGGTGCATGACTGGGGGTCAAAGTCCGCTTGATCCGCGCCTCATTCTCAACGAAATTTTGGCTCGTTCTGGCGCGACTGCGGATGTGAGCGGGGGGCTGATGAGAGACGTCGTAAATCCTACGAAGCGCCGTATTCTGTGTGTGTTTCCACATTACTCACCTTCTTTTGGCACGTTTGAATACGCCTACAAGTTGACGGACGGCGTGCAGGCCTTCATGCCGCCGCAGGGTCTTCTGCTGATCGCAGCCTCGTTGCCGCAGGGCTGGGAAGTCCGCTTCATCGACGAGAACATCCGCAAAGCCAACGACACGGATTTTGCGTGGTGCGACGCCGTGTTCGTCAGCGGCATGCACATCCAGCGCCCGCAGATGAAAGACATCTGCCGCCGCGCGCATGCACATGATTTGTCCGTGGCGCTCGGCGGGCCGTCCGTCAGTGCATCGCCCGAGCAATATCCGGAATTCGATTATCTGCACATCGGCGAACTCGGCGATGCCACCGACGATCTGTTCCGCAGGCTTACGCGCGACACGTCGCGCCCGAAGCAGCAGGTTGTGCTCACCACGCAAGAACGGCTGGACATGGAGAAGTTTCCGCTGCCCGCCTATGAGCTGATCCCGCTCGAAAAATATTTTCTCGGCAGCATCCAGTTCTCCAGCGGCTGTCCCTATCAATGCGAGTTCTGCGACATCCCTGCGCTGTACGGGCGCAACCCACGTTTGAAATCGCCGCAGCAAGTCACCGCCGAACTCGACAAGATGCTGGCATGCGGCCTGTCGGGGTCGGTGTATTTCGTCGATGATAATTTCATCGGCAATCGCAAGGCGGCGCTCGATCTGCTGCCGCATCTGGTGGAATGGCAGAAGAAGAATGGTTTTGCGATTCAGTTTGCCTGCGAGGCCACGCTGAACATCGCCAAGCGCCCCGAAATTCTGGAGTTGATGCGCGAGGCGTATTTTCTCACGGTGTTCTGCGGCATCGAGACGCCGGACCCGGTGGCGCTGAAAGCGATGTCGAAACAGCACAACATGATGGTGCCGATTCTGGAGGGCGTGCAGACGCTCAACAGCTACGGCCTGGAAGTGGTGTCGGGCATTATCCTCGGCCTCGATACCGACACGCCGGATTCGGGCGAGGGCATTCTCGAATTCGTCGAACAGTCGCAGATCCCATTGCTGACGATCAATCTCCTGCAGGCCTTGCCGCGCACGCCGCTTTGGGATCGCCTCAAGCGCGAAGGCCGCCTGATCGACGACCCCGAACGCGAATCCAACGTCGATTTCTTTTTGCCCTACGATCATGTCGTGGCTACCTGGCGCGACTGCATGGGCCGCGCCTATACGCCGGAAAAGATGTTCAGGCGTTTTGAGTATCAGGCGCGTCACACCTACTCGAACCGCATCAAACCGCCGAACAGCCCGCAGCGGATGTCATGGCGCAACATCAAGCGCGGGCTGACGATGCTGGCGAAGATTTTCTGGTATGTCGGGATCGTCGGCGACTATCGCCGCGAATTCTGGACTTTCGCGTGGCCCCGCATCAAGTCCGGCGACGCCGAGCGCCTCATCAGCGTCGGCCTCGTCGCCCACCACCTCATTCTGTTCGCGCGTGGCGCATCGCAGGGCAAGCAGACCGCTTCTTATTATTCGGCTCCCCTGCAGGAAGTCGCTGAGGCGGCCGAATAGGTGCGGGTCGCGACATTTAAGCTATTGATATTGATAGCTATTATGCGTATCTGAGCCGGATTGTACGGCTGCGCGCCTATCTGCTAAATCGGCGCACGATCAACTCTTTTAATGCCCGACATAAGGCCGCGCGCTGGCGCGGGCTCAAGGATACCTGATGACGACCGCAGGCGAATTGCGATCCGGCAAGGGCCACAAGGACGAGAATTTTCCGGTCGCGTCGTGGATCATCCATCCGCGCCACCGCGCGCTGATCCTTGCCTTCTACAATTTCGTCCGCACCGCCGACGACATCGCCGATCACGCGACCCTGCCTGCGCAGGAAAAATTGGATCGCCTCGATCGGCTTGAGTCGAGTTTGCTCGGTCGCGACGACAGAGAGCGTGAAGGGGTTGCGCTGCGCGCGGCATTTGCGACGCGTGCGATGCCGCCGAAACACGCGCAGGATCTGCTCAACGCGTTTCGCTTGGATTGCACCAAACTACGGTACGCCAATTGGGACGAGCTGATTCATTATTGTTCGCTCTCCGCAATGCCGGTCGGTCGTTTCATGCTCGACGTGCATGATGAGGATCGCTCCACCTGGAAAGCCAATGACGCGCTGTGCGCCGCGTTGCAGATCAACAATCATCTGCAGGATTGCGCCAAGGATTATCGCGATCTCGATCGCGTCTATCTTCCGCAGGATGCGATGAACGCAGCGGGCGTGAATGTTCAGATGCTGGCGAAAGACCGCGCGACGCCCGAATTGCTTAAATGCCTGCAGGCTCTGGCGCGGCGCACCGAGGCGTTGCTGGACGAAAGCCGCAGCCTTGCGCGCGATGTGAAGGACACGCGGCTCGGTCTTGAGATTTCGGTGATCGACGCGTTCGCCGACAGAATCGTGAACCTCTTGAAGGTCCGCGATCCATTGAGCGAGAACGTGCATCTGTCGAAACAGCAGATGCTGGCATCGGCACTGTCGGCGATGGCGTTCGGGTTCTATCGCCGCGCGACCGGGCAGGGCGCGATCTCGCGCAAGGCGGCGTGAACGCCATGAACGAAGCCGCCACCATTCCCGATATGACGCCGCAGCAAACAGCGTCCAACAGTTCGTTCTACGCAGCGATGCGGATTTTGCCGCCTGCGCAGCGTGGCGCGATGTTCCAGATCTACAGTTTCTGCCGCAAGGTCGACGACATCGCCGATTCCGACGGTCCCCGCCCGGAGCGTCTTGCAGCACTTGCGCAATGGCGGCGCGATATCGACGCGCTCTATGCCGGCAGGCCGCCTGCGCATCTGGCGGATTATGTCGCGTCGGTGAAGCAGTTCGATCTGCGGCGCGAAGATTTCATCGCCATCATCGACGGCATGGAAATGGATGTGCCGGCCGATATTCGCGCGCCGAATGCCGAAACGCTCGATCTGTATTGCGACCGCGTCGCCAGCGCCGTGGGGCGCTTATCGGTGCGGGTGTTCGGCATGGGCGAGGAGGACGGAATTCTTCTGGCCAAGCATCTCGGCCGCGCGCTTCAACTGACCAACATCCTGCGCGATATCGACGAGGATGCGGGAATCGGCAGGCTTTACCTTCCGAGTGAAAGCCTGAAATCCGCAGGCATCATGTCCAACGATCCGCTGATCGTGGCGTCCGATCCGCGTCTGCCGCGGGCATGTGAGGATATTCTGGCGCTGGCGCGGACGCATTTTGCCAAGGCCGAAGTCATCATGGCGCGCAGCCCAAGCCGCGTGGTTCGTGCACCGCGCATCATGTACGAGTATTATCACGCGATTCTGGATCGGCTAGTGCGGCGCGGATTTGCGTTGCCGCGCGCGTCGGTCAAGCTTAGTAAAGCGACGAAGATTTTCATCGTTCTGCGGCACGCATTTTTCTGATGGCAAAAAAAGCGCACATCATCGGCGCCGGAATTTCCGGCCTGGCCGCCGCGGTCCGGCTGGCGAACGAAGGCTATGAGGTCCACGTCCACGAGGCCACGCAACAGGCCGGTGGGCGCTGCCGGTCCTATTACGATGCTGCAACCGATCTCGTCATCGACAATGGCAACCATCTGCTGTTGTCCGGCAACAGCCATGCGTGCGCCTATGCGCGCTCGATCGGCACCGAAGCAGGACTTGTCGGGCCGGAACGCGCGCAGTTTCATTTCGTCGATCTGCGCGACGACAAGCGATGGCTGCTCGATCTCGGCAAGGGCCGCATTCCGACGTGGCTGTTCGACGGCAAGCGTCGCGTGCCGGACACGAAAGTCGCCGACTATCTCGCGCTGGCGCCGCTGATCTGGGCGGGTACGAACACGCTCGTCGGCGACACCATTCCCTGCGAGGGCGCTCTTTATAATCGCCTCGTGCACCCGCTGTTGCTCGCCGCACTCAACGTCGATCCGCCGAAAGGCTCTGCAGGATTGGCCGGTACGATCGTGCGCGAAACGCTGCTTGCAGGCGGGCAGGCGTGCCGTCCGCTGATCGCGCGCGACGGATTGAGTGCGGTGCTGGTCGATCCCGCAATCAAGCTGCTGCACGAGAAGGGCGCGACCGTCAATTTCGGACATGAATTGCGTCAGGTGCTGATGGCGGGCGAAAACATTTCGACGCTGGAATTCGGCGACGATGCCGTCACGCTGTCGCCAAGTGACGCGGTCGTGCTCGCGGTGCCGCCGCGCGCGGCGTCATCCATTTTGCTCGGCGTAAAGACGCCGAAGAAATTCCGCGCCATCGTCAATGCGCATTTCCGCTACGATCCGCCGGAGAATATGCCGCCGATGATGGGCGTCATTGGCGGGCTGGTCGAATGGCTGTTCGCGTTTCATCAACGGCTGTCGGTGACGATCAGCGACGCCGACCGGCTGGTGGATGTTCCGCGCGAGCAACTGGCGCGCGACATCTGGCGCGACATCTGCAAGGCCGCCGTGCTTGGAAACGACGTGGCCGAAGGCCCGTTGCCGCGCTGGCAGATTGTCCGCGAGCGCCGTGCCACATTCGAGGCGACGCCTGAGCAGAACGCCATGCGGCCGAAGACGGTCACGGAATGGAAAAACCTGTTTCTTGCGGGCGACTGGACCGATACGGGTCTGCCGGCGACCATCGAAGGATCGGTGCGCTCCGGCGACTGGGCTGCCGATCTCGTCCTTAAAATGCAGTAATTGTGAGTGATGCCGAGCGCCATGACACGAGATCATACTCTCGCCACCGCGCCCGCAGCGGATGCGCTTCAAAGCAGCATTACGGCTGCGAGCGATGCCATGCGCGCGGCGCGCAAGCCCGACGGCCATTGGGTGTTCGAGCTTGAAGCCGACTGCACGATTCCGTCCGAATATGTGCTGATGCGGCATTATCTCGCCGAGCCCATCGATCCGGAGATCGAAGGCAAGATCGCCAATTATCTGCGCCGCATCCAGAATGACAATGGCGGATGGTCGCTGTTCTATGGCCACGAGTTCGACATGAGCGCCAGCGTGAAGGCTTACTTCGCGCTGAAGATGATCGGCGATTCGATCGACGCGCCGCATATGAAGAAAGCGCGCGAGGAAATACGCCGCCGCGGCGGTGCCATCAATTCCAACGTGTTCACCCGTATCATGCTGTCGCTGTTCGGCGTGACGACATGGCGCGCGACGCCGGTGATGCCGATCGAGATCATGCTGCTGCCGCGCTGGTTTCCGTTCCATCTGACCAAAATCTCGTATTGGGCGCGCGTCGTGATTGTACCGCTGCTGGTGCTGATGAATTTGCGGCCGCTGGCGAAGAATCTGCTTCGTGTCACCATCGACGAATTGTTCCTTCAAGACCCCAAGACCATCGGTCCGCCGGCGAAGGCCGCCCATCAAAGCCAGATCTGGGTCACGGGTTTCGCGATCATCGACGCGGTGTTGCGCGCCGCAGACCCCTATTTTCCGAAGGCGATGCGCCAGCGCGCCACCGACAAAGCGGTTGCGTTCGTCACCGAGCGTCTCAACGGCGTCGATGGCCTTGGCGCGATTTTTCCCGCGATGGTCAACAGCGTGATGATGTACGAGGTGCTGTGCTATCCGAAGGACCATCCGAATTACGTGCAGGCGCGGCAGTCGGTCGAGAATCTGCTCGTCATTAAGGACGATGAAGCCTATTGCCAGCCATGTGTGTCGCCGATCTGGGACACGGCGCTTGCCGCGCATGCGATGATCGAGGCGGGCGGTGAGCCGGATGTCGAAGCCGCAAAAAAATCGCTCGACTGGCTGTTACCCAAACAGGTTCTCGACGTCGAAGGCGACTGGATCGAAAAGCGCCCCGGTGTGCGTCCGGGCGGTTGGGCATTTCAATACAACAACGCGCATTATCCCGACCTCGACGACACCGCTGTTGTCGTCATGGCGATGGATCGCGCCCGCACCAAGCTCGGCAGCGGCGCGAAATATGATGAGGCCATCGCGCGCGGCACCGAATGGCTGCTCGGCCTGCAGAGCAAGGATGGCGGCTGGGCGGCGTTCGATGCCGACAATCTGGAATATTATCTCAACAACATTCCCTTCGCCGATCACGGCGCGCTGCTCGATCCGCCGACCGACGATGTCACCGCGCGCTGCGTGTCGATGCTGGCGCAACTTGGCGAGACCATCGAGACCTCCGAGGCGCTGCGTCGCGGCGTCGACTATCTGCGCCGCACGCAATTGCCGGACGGCTCGTGGTTCGGACGCTGGGGAATCAATTACGTCTACGGAACCTGGTCGGCGCTGTGTGCGCTGAACGCCGCAGGCGTCGCCCATGACGACCCGGTGATGAGCAAAGCCGCCGACTGGCTGATCGCGATTCAGAACCCCGATGGCGGTTGGGGCGAGGACGGGAACAGCTACAAGCTCGACTATAAAGGCTGCGAGCCGGCTGAGACAACCGCCTCACAGACGGCATGGGCGACATTGGCGCTTATGGCTGCAGGAAAGACCGATCATTCGGCCACCCAGCGCGGAATCCAGAATCTCATTGCGACACAGGCGAAAGATGGTCTCTGGGTCGAGCCGTATTACACAGGCGGCGGGTTCCCGCGTGTGTTCTATTTGCGATATCACGGATATTCCAAGTTCTTCCCGCTCTGGGCGCTGGCGCGATACCGGAATTTGCGCAATAGTAATAGCCCGTTCACAGGAGTCGGAATGTGAATATAGGCGCGGGCTTTCGGGCCTCCCACGTTGCTACTGAACGTGATGGATTGCCGGTCCTGATCGTGACCGGTTTGAAGCAGGAGGCCCGCATCGCTGCAGGCCCCGGACTCGCCGTCATCTGCAGCTCAAGCAATCCCGAACAGCTTCGTGAAATGATGACGTCGGTCGACCCCAAGAGCATTCGCGGGATCGTGTCGTTCGGCGTCGCGGGTGGACTTAACCCTGCGCTCAAGACCGGCGACATCGTTGTTGCCTCCGAGATCGTCGCTGCCAAGCAGCGATGGGATACTGCGGCGCATCTGACGGAAAATCTGATCGCCCTTCCGATGAAACGCGGTCGCTCGATCGTGCATGGCGTTCTTGTCGGCGTTGAGCAAGTTGTGACCGGGCAGATCGGCAAAGCGGCGTTACGTGCCACCACGGGTGCGGATGCGGTGGATATGGAAAGCCATATCGCTGTGCGCTATGCGGCAGAGAATGGATTGCCGTTTGCAGCCGTGCGCGTCATCAGCGATCCTTCGCATCGGGCGCTGCCTGAAATCACGCTAAATGCGATCAAGCCGAACGGCAATGTCGATGTGTGGAAAGTCATGCGTGGCATCGCGCGCAACCCGCGCACCATCCCGCATCTGATTTCGACCGGACGCGATTTCAATCGCGCACTTCGTTCGCTGCGCGGTTGCCGCAGCGCGCTGGGCTGACCTTTTCGAATCTCATCGCAATAAAAAAGGCGCGAGATATGCTCGCGCCTTTGGATTGAGTGCGATCTGAAATCAGGCCGCGGTCGAAGCACCTTGTGCTGCGGATGCTTTCTGGGCGGTTGCGGCCGCGAGCTTCGCGGCTTTCGCCTCGGCAGCCTTGGCTTCATCGGCGCGAATCTCCGACAGCCGCTTCTGCACGTCCGATGAGTAGGTGTATTGTGCCGGACGCTGCTTGCTCAGATCGATTTCCGGCGCCATCGGGCCGGTGGTCTTCACACCGCGCAGCGACACCCACATTGCCTTCAGCGGATTGGTGAGGGCAGCGTCAGCAGCCGTCGGCTCGTAACCGCAATGCGCCATGCAGTCGGCGCACTTGGCGTATTTGCCGGTGCCGTAGGTTTCCCAATCGGTGGTTTCCATCAATTCCTTGAAGGTCTTGGTGTAGCCTTCAGAGAGCAGATAGCACGGCTTCTGCCATCCGAAGATGTTGCGCGCAGGCATGCCCCAAGGCTTGCACTCGTATTCCTGATTTCCGGCGAGGAAGTCGAGGAACAGGCCGGAGTGCATGAAATTCCACTTCTTGCCCTTGCCGAGTGCGAACACGTCGCGGAACAGCTTCTTGGTCTTGGTGCGGTTGAGGAAGTGCTCCTGATCGGGAGCGCGCTCATACGCATAACCGGGCGACATCGAAACGCCGACGCCGAGTTCGGTGGTGAAGTCGAGGAACTTGGCGATGTCTTCGGCGGCGTGGCCATCGAAGATGGTCGCGTTGACGTTGACGGCAAAGCCCTTTGCCTTCGCGGCCTTGATCGCGGACACGGCGCGGTCGAAGGTGCCGACCTGAGAGACCGCCTTGTCGTGATGATCGCGCAATCCGTCGAGATGGATCGAGAAGAACAGGTAGGGCGACGGCTCGAACAGATCGAGCTTCTTCTCAAGCAGCAAGGCGTTGGTGCAGAGCGAGACAAATTTCTTGCGCTCGACCAGGCCGCGCACGATCTCGCCGATCTCCTTGTGGATCAGCGGTTCGCCGCCCGGGATCGCAACCATCGGCGCGCCGCATTCCTCGGCGGCATCCCAGCATTCCTGTGCCGACATGCGGCGGTTCAGGATCGCATCCGGGTAATCGATCTTGCCGCAGCCGACGCATGCAAGGTTGCAGCGAAACAGCGGCTCAAGCATCAGCACCAGCGGATAGCGCTTGTTGCCCTTGAGCTTCTGGTTCACCAGATAAGCGCCGATCTTGATCTCTTTGAAAAACGGTATGGCCATAAAACTATCTTTCTTGCATCGCGGGTGAAAATTGCGGCTGACGCGAAACGAGTTCGGCCGGCAGCCTGAATTCGATGTTTTCTTCACGGCCCGGCAGAACCGAGACGGTGACGGGGCCGATGCGGCGCAGAGCGTCGATCACGTCATCGACCAGAACTTCGGGAGCCGATGCGCCGGCGGTGATGCCGACGGTTTTGACGCCCTTGAGCCAATCCGGATTGAGCTGGCTACCGTCGGAAACGAGGTAGCTCGGAAGACCTTCTTCGGTTCCGATTTCGCGCAGCCGATTGGAGTTGGAGCTGTTGGTGGCGCCGACCACGAGAATGAGATCGACGTGCTTGCAGAGGTCTCGGACGGAAGACTGGCGATTTTGTGTCGCGTAGCAAATATCGCGCGTATCGGGACCCTCGATATCGGGGAACCGTTCTTCCAGCGCGGAAATGATGTCCTTGGTGTCATCGACGCTGAGGGTCGTTTGCGTGATGTAGGCAACCGGCTCGTTGCTCGGCAGATCGAGGGCGGCAACGTCTTCCACGCTCTGCACAAGGATCACCGGACCGGGCACCTGACCCATGGTTCCAACGACTTCCGGATGGCCTTCATGGCCGATCAGTACCAGACGCCGTCCCCTTGAGACGTAGCGCTTGCCCTGATTGTGAACTTTCGTGACGAGGGGACAGGTCGCATTGAGGACGGGAAGGCCGCGTGCAGCCGCTTCCTCCTCGACGCTTTTTGCCACGCCATGCGCGCTGAACACCGTGATCGCATTGGCGGGGACTTCGTGCAGATCCTCGACGAACACCGCGCCCTTGGCCTTGAGGCTTTCGACGACGTATTTGTTGTGAACGATCTCGTGACGCACATAGACCGGCGGGCCATATTTCTCTAGCGCGCGTTCGACGATCTCGATCGCACGCACGACGCCCGCGCAAAATCCGCGCGGCTGGGCCAGCAGGATTTTCATCGCTGGTTTCTTGGGAGCGTGATTAAGCAAGCTGCACCGCGCCGATATCTTTTTCGCGGCCCAGCGCCTCGAATACGCGGATCACGATGCCCTTGGCGTCGAGGCCGGCCTTCGCATACATCGCGGCGGGTGAATCCTGATCGATGAACGTATCCGGAAGGACCATCGAGCGAACCTTCAATCCCTTGTCGAGCGCGCCGTGATCGGACAGCGTCTGGAACACCTGCGCACCGAAGCCGCCGATCGAGCCTTCTTCGACAACCACGAGAACTTCGTGTTCGCGCGCCAGACGCAGAATCAGATCGGTATCGACGGGCTTCGCAAAACGAGCATCGGCCACCGTCGTCGTCAATCCGTGGGATTTTAGAACGTCTGCAGCCTTCAGGCATTCGGCGAGGCGTGTGCCGAGCGACAGCAGCGCCACGGACGAGCCTTCGCGCACGATGCGGCCCTTGCCGATTTCGAGCGGCGTGCCCATCGATGGCATTTCAACGCCGACACCGTCGCCGCGCGGGAAACGGAATGCCGATGGCGTGTCGTCGATGGCGATTGACGTGGCGACCATGTGACGAAGTTCGGCTTCGTCTGCGGCGGCCATAATGACGAAATTCGGCAGGCAGCCGAGATACGCAATATCGAACGAACCTGCATGCGTCGGGCCGTCGGCGCCGACAAGGCCTGCGCGATCGATCGCGAAACGCACGGGAAGCTTCTGGATCGCGACGTCATGCACGACCTGATCGTAGGCGCGCTGCAGGAAGGTCGAGTAGATCGCAACAACCGGCTTCATGCCCTCAGAAGCGAGGCCAGCGGCGAAAGTTACGCCATGCTGTTCGGCGATGCCGACGTCGAAAGTGCGGGTAGGGAAGGCCTTGGCGAAAATGTCGATGCCGGTGCCGCCCGGCATGGCGGCGGTGATGCCGACGATCTTGTCGTCGCGCTCGGCTTCCTTGACCAGCGTCTCGCCAAACACCTTGGTGTAGGACGGCGCGTTGGCCTGTGCCTTCGCCTGCTTGCCGGTGGCGACGTCGAATTTGACGACACCGTGATATTTGTCGGCTGACGTTTCGGCGTGGACGTAGCCCTTGCCCTTTTCGGTCACGACATGGATCAGCGTCGGGCCGACCTTGGAGTCGCGCACGTTCTTCAGAACGGGCAGAAGATGGTCCATGTTGTGGCCGTCGATTGGGCCGACGTAATAGAAGCCGAGTTCCTCGAACAGCGTGCCGCCCGACAACATGCCACGTGCGTATTCCTCGGCGCGCTGTGCGCCCTTTTCCATGAACTTGGGAAGCCGCTTGGCGATCTGCTTTCCGATCTCGCGGATCGAACGATAGGTGTTGCTAGAGGTGAGGCGCGACAGATAGGACGACATCGCGCCGACCGGCGGCGCAATCGACATCTCGTTGTCATTGAGAATCACGATCAGGCGCGAGTCCATCGCACCCGCATTGTTCATCGCCTCATAGGCCATGCCGGCCGACATCGCGCCGTCACCGATCACTGCGATAATGTTGCGCTCTTCGCCTGCGAGATCGCGCGCCACAGCCATGCCGAGGCCCGCCGAGATCGAGGTCGAGGAGTGCGCTGCGCCGAAACAATCGTATTTGCTTTCCGCCCGCTTGGTGAAGCCGGACAGACCGCCGCCCTGACGCAGAGTGCGAATGCGGTCGCGGCGCTCGGTCAGAATTTTATGGGGATAAGCCTGATGGCCGACGTCCCAAATGACGCGGTCGTTTGGCGTATTGAAGACATGATGGATCGCTACGGTCAATTCCACGACGCCCAGACCGGAACCAAGATGTCCGCCGGTGACGGCCACGGCATTGATCGTCTCAGCGCGCAGTTCTGCTGCGACTTGAGGCAGATCGCTCTCCTTCATTTTGCGGAGATCGGCCGGTGACTTGATGGCGTCGAGCAATGGGGTCGATGAGGTCATACCAAGGCTTCCAGTGCGACAGGAGAACAGGATAGGAACATATTGCAGTGTAGCATTATGGCAGCTATTCAGCAGTAATTGTGAGGAACTGCTGATGTTATGCCACTATTGTGTGACTTAAGGGCATCGTTTGAACCCCGACAGATACCTGCCTAACCGCCAAGCAGTTCCGCCAAAGCCCACCCGGCCGCAAGACATAGAAAGAAAATCTGTGCTGACAAGGATCATTGTTTCACTTGTGCGATTCTGCACGCGGTTCGCATGGTTAGTCCTCACAATTGGGCTAATTGTGGCGGTCGCCGCTGTTGTTTACTCGGTTCGCAACTTCGCCATCAATACCGACGTCGCCAAGCTGATTTCGCCCGATATTGACTGGCGGCAGCGCGAAATCGCCTATGACAAGGCCTTTCCCGGTAAGCATGACCTGATTCTGGCGGTGGTCGAGGCCCCGTCCCCCGAGATGGCCCGTCAGGCGGCCAACGCCCTCGAACGGAAGCTGATTCCCCAAAAAGACAGGTTTATTGCAGTCGAACGGCCCGGCGGGGGGCCATTTTTCGATAATAATGGCCTTTTGTTCCTGCCGACGCCCGAAGTGGCCAAGCAGACCGCGCAGCTTGTCCAGGGCGCGCCGATTTTCAGCATTCTGGTGGACGATCCGAGCATCCGCGGCCTGACCGGCGTGCTGGAGTTCGGTCTGGGCGGTGCCATTCGGGGACGCTACACGCGCGATTCGATGGCGCGTCCGCTGAACATGGTGGCCGAGACCGTCGAGACGGTGCTGGCCGGCAAGCCCGCATGGTTTTCATGGCGAGCGCTGTCGAGCAGCGAGCCGCTTTCTGCATCCGACCTTCGCCAGTTGATTGCGATCCGCCCCGTGCTGGATTTCAAATCGCTCGAACCGGGCGGGGCTGCGACGGCGGCCATCCGCAAATCGGTCCAGGACCTCAATCTCGCAGGACTTTACGGCGCGCGCGTCCGGCTGACCGGTCCAGTTCCGATTGCAAATGAAGAATTCGCCACCGTCCAGGACGGCGCGGTGGAAAATGGCATCGCGACCATTCTCATCGTGCTGTTCATCCTGTGGTGCGCTTTGAAATCGCCGAAGATCATCATCGCGGTCTTCATCACGCTGATCGTCGGCCTGTCGATCACAACGGCCGCAGCGCTGATGCTGGTCGGCGCATTCAATCTGATCTCGATTGCATTCTTCGTTTTGTTCGTCGGCCTCGGCGTGGATTTCGGCATCCAATACAGCGTGCGCTATCGCGCCGAACGCCATGCCAACGACGAGCTGCTTCCCGCGCTGGTCAAAGCCGGCGAATATTCCGCCGTGCCGCTGACGCTGGCCGCAGTCGCCACCGCCTGCGGTTTCCTGTCGTTCCTGCCGACCGAATACAAGGGCGTATCGGAGCTTGGCAAAATTGCCGGCGCCGGAATGATTATCGCCTTCTTTGCGGCGGTCACCGTGTTGCCCGCGCTGATTGCCGTATTCAATCCGCCCGGCGAGGAAGAACCGCTCGGATATAAATTTCTCGCGCCGGTCGATGATTTCCTCGAACGCCACCGCATCGCGGTCGTTGTCTGCACGCTCGGCGTCGCAATCATGGGCCTGCCGCTGCTTTATTTCCTGCACTTCGACTTCAATCCGATGAATCTGCGCAGCCCGAAGGTGGAATCGATCGCCACCTATCTCGATCTGCGGCGCGATCCCAATACGGGCACCAACGCGATCGACGTGATTGCGGCGTCGCCTGCGGCGGCGCGCGAAATTCAGGCAAGCCTCGCGAAACTGCCGGAAGTTTCACGTGTGCTGTCGTTCGACACGTTCATTCCCGACGATCAGCAGGCCAAGCTCGGAATTATCCGCAAGGCCGCAGCGGGGCTGGATACCGTGCTGAAACCCGCACAGCCGGGCACGCCTCCGACCGACGCCGAAAACGTCGGTGCATTGAAGGGATCCGTGCAGAGCCTGCGCAAGGCTGCCGGAAACGATTCCGGTCCCGGCGCCGATGCGCAGCGGCGTCTTGCCTATGCGCTGGAGAAACTTGCGCAGGCGGATAAGCCGATGCGTGACAAAGCGGAAGCGACGTTCATCACGCCGTTGAAGATCGCACTCGATCAGGTTCGCAACCTTTTCAAGGCGCAACCGATCACGGCGAAATCGCTGCCGGCCGACATCGTCAACGACTGGACCACAAGCGATGGGCGAACACGCATCGAAGCGCTGCCGAAAGGCGATCCGAACGACAACGATACGTTACGGACATTTGCGGCTGCCGTCTTGAAGGTGCAACCGGATGCGATCGGCGGACCGATCTCGATCCTGAAGTCCGGCGACACCATCGTGAAGGCGTTCATCCATGCCGGCTTCTGGGCGCTGCTGTCGATCTCGATCCTGCTCTGGATCGTTTTGAAACGGATCGGCGACGTGCTGTTGACGCTTGTGCCTCTTATTTTGGCAGGCGTCGTCACGCTGGAGATTTGCGTGCTGATCGGCTTGCCGATGAATTTCGCCAACATCATCGCATTGCCGGTCCTGCTCGGAATCGGTGTGGCGTTCAAAATCTATTACGTCACGGCATGGCGCGCGGGTCAGACCAAGCTTCTGCAATCGAGCCTGACGCGCGCGATCTTCTTCAGCGCCATGACCACCGCAACGGCGTTCGGCAGCCTGTGGCTGTCCAGTCATCCCGGCACGTCGAGCATGGGCAAATTGCTGGCGCTGTCGCTGGTGACCACGATGGCGGCCGCCGTGCTGTTTCAGCCCGCGCTGATGGGCGCCCCGCGCAAGGTGGAGAAAGCGAAGAAGTGATAGCCGCTTGCGCCGCTATTTGGCTGGCGCGGACGCAACCTCTGGAAGCGCGCAAATCTCGGCCGCTGCGGGGTCATTGGTGGCAGGACCTTTTGCGCCTTTCGGAGCGGCGCTCTTAAGCGCCCCAGCCGGTGCCGGAAACGGCATTGCCGTCGAGGCTTTTGGCGCTCCGGGCGCATTTGCCTTGGTTGCCCATCCGCCGGACGGCCCATAGGTGAATCCGGACATGCCGGGCTCGACGCGGGTCCAGTCCTGGCCGCCGCATAAAACCATCGCCACACAGCCTTCGACCCGCAACGTGGTCGCATTTTTGGCGACGATGGAGGAATCGAACAGCTTGCCGCGAATCGGATCGTAGATCTTACCTTCCCACGTATCCTTCTCGTCCTCGGATTTCTTCATGTCGATAAGGATCGGCATGCCGAGCGTGGTGCGGCTGCGCATGCCCTTGTCTGGATTGTTGGTGTCGAGGTGGCCGGGTGCCTTTTCGGAGGCAATCACGCCCCAAAGGGCGGAGCCGCAATCGACGATACGAATCGTCGCCTTGCCGTCCTGGTCGCGCCACTCGCCGGTTGCGTCAGCAGCATGGGCAGCGCTCGCCGCACCTAGAAAAATCATTCCACAAAGAGCTATATTTCGCATGAATCCTCGCGTGCGCTGCAACCAGATTAAAGCATGAGAATCGTTTGTAGTTCCAGAGACAGGCAAATCGACGCATACTTTATTTTAGGTTGACTACCCGCCCAGCAACCGAAGTATGTAGATGATGATGAAGCCCAATCTAGACATTTCAGAGATGTTCGCGGATCGCCAGTTCCAGCGAAATGCTCTGCATACACGCTATCTGAATGAGCAACTCGTCCGGGTGCTCAAGACGATCGGGTATGATGTCGGATTTCAGCGCGGGCACGGCCAGTATCTTTATGACCGGGACGGCGACCGCTATCTCGACCTTCTGAGCGGGTTTGGCGTTTTTGCGATCGGCCGAAATCATCCGACGGTCAAGGACGCGCTCAAAAGCATCCTCGATAGCGATCTGCCAAATCTGGTGCAACTCGATCTGTCGACACTCGCGGGTATTCTCGCCGAACGCCTGATCGCTCAGGTGCCGTATCTCGATAAGGTCTTTTTCGCCAATTCAGGCACCGAATGCGTCGAAGCCGCGATCAAGTTCACGCGCGCCGCCACCGGGCGCACCCAGATCGTCTATTGCGATCACGCCTATCACGGTCTGTCCTACGGATCGCTGTCGCTGACCGGTGACAAGAATTTTCGCGACGGCTTCGGGCCGCTGCTGCCCGATTGCTCCGCAATCCCGTTCAACGATCTGCTGGCGCTGGAGAAAGCGCTCTCGTCGCGTCAGGTCGCGGCCTTCGTCGTCGAGCCCATTCAAGGCAAGGGCGTCAACACGCCCGACGACGGTTATCTCTCCGGCGTCGCTGCACTCTGCAAACGCTACGGCACAATCTTCGTCGCCGACGAAATTCAGACCGGCATGGGCCGCACCGGTCGCTTCCTCGCTGTCGAGCACTGGAATGTCGAACCCGACATGGTGCTGTTGTCAAAGGCGCTGTCGGGCGGTCACGTCCCGGTCGGCGCGGTGCTGACCCGCAAGGCAATTTTCGACAAGACATTCGATCGCATGGACCGCGCGGTTGTCCACGGCTCAACATTCGCGAAAAACGATCTTGCGATGGCGGCCGGCATTGCGACGCTCGATGTGTTGAAATCCGAAAAGGTGATCGAGAACGCCGCAACGCGCGGCGCGCAGGTCATGTCGGCACTGTCGGCAATGATCCCCCGTTATGAATTGCTGAAGGATGTCCGTGGCAAGGGCTTGATGATCGGCGTCGAGTTCGGGCCGCCCAAATCGCTGACGCTCAAGGCGTCGTGGAATCTTCTGGAGACTGCCAGCAAGGGGCTGTTCTGCCAGCTCATCACGATTCCGCTGTTCAAAGAACACAAGATTCTCAGCCAGGTCTCCGGCCACGCCAGCCACACCATCAAGTTGATCCCGCCGCTGACGATCAACAATGACGATTGTAAGTGGATCGAGACGGCATTCGATTCCGTCATCGAAGCCAGCCATCGTGTGCCCGGCGCAATCTGGTCGCTCGGCAAGACGCTGGTCGATAACGCCGCGCGCAAGTCAGCCTGACGCCGGCAAGCGCAATCGACGCTGCCGGCATTTCACCAAATTAAAACGAAATGAAAGGTCGCGCGCCGCTGCGGCCTTCGCGCAAGGGCTTATTGCCCGTTGCTGACAAGAACCTTGTCGCAGGCGTTGCTGACTTTGGCGCGGTTTGCCTTCAGGCAACCCAGCACGGTGAGGTCGCTGTCGTTCATGACTTCGCGGCAAAGGCGCGACACGTCGGGCGCGCATGCGCGCTGTTCTTCAGCCGTGCCACTGCGCTTGGAATTGGTCTGGGCGAACGCGCCACTGACGGAAACAACGAGGACGGTGGCGGCAAGCAGCGATTTCAACATTTTCATTCCTTAAAAGCGCATGACGTTGGGGGGACTATAAGTAGCCTTCCCCAGAATGCCAGACACAAAACTTTCACGGTGGATAGTTCCTCACGTTTTTAGCCGGGGTGTGTCGTGCCGGCACGGCATGCGTGCCCGCCACAATTCGCACTTGCGGTGGGACCACGCGCGCCCGCAGGACGCGGTGCGTTCAGCGAACCCGCGATGACGACGGAACCAGCGCGCTGCGCCGTATCAACGCGACAGCGACAACAACAGCGGGAATGAGGATCGCCAATCCGAGCAGCACGATCTGGATTTCCGAAATCGGCATGATACCGCCGCCCGGTGTCGCGATGACGAATCCACCCAACACCAGCAACATCCGCAACGGCCATTCCATTAGTCCCGTCCTGCGAAGGTCACCGACGAAAGCCTGATAGCCCTGAATGCCGCCGCAGATGAACAGCGTTCCGATTCCCGCAAGCAGCATCAGGCCGAGCGCCTCGAAATAGGGATTGTCACCCTGCAGCACCAGCGCCGGATTGAGCACGAAGAAGAATGGAATGAAGTAGATGATGCTGCCGACCCACATCGATTCCCATCCGGTCTTCATCGCGGGTGAGCCTGCGATTCCTGCCGCCGCAAAGGATGCAATCGCAACGGGCGGCGTGATCGACGACAGCATGCCCCAATAGAAGATGAACATGTGGACGGCCATCTTGTTGAGGCCGACTTTCTCAAGCGCAGGCGCGACCAGAATGGCAAGGAAGATGTAGCAGGCCGTCGTCGTCAGTCCGAGACCGAGCACGAGGCTCGTAAACGCGCACATGAACAACAGCATGAATGCGTTGTCACCGGCGATTCTCAAAAGGTCGTTGGCGAGACTCGAGACGACGCCGGTCATCGAGAACGCGCCGATCAGAAGTCCGCAGCCTGCGAGAATGCCGATGAGTTCGACGAAGGTGCGTCCGTTGACCTCAAGGAATTTGTTGATCGTCTGCAACGTCCAGCGCGTGTCTTTCGAAAACAACTGGTTCAAGACCAGAAGCAGCGCAGTTGCATAGAACGGCGCCTGGCTTTCGCGTTTGAAGTAAAGCAGCATCACGACCAGAAGCACGATGACGAAGATGTAGAACCAGCCGTCCTTGATCGTGTCCCAGATTTTTGGAAGTTCGGACCGTGGAATGCCCGCGAGGCCATGACGTGCGGCGTAGGCGTCCACCTGCATGAACAGCCCAAGATAATAAAGTGCCGCAGGGATGATCGCGGCGACCGCAACTTCCGCGTAACTGATGTTGAGGAATTGGGCGATGACGAATGCGGTTGCGCCCATCACGGGCGGCGCCAGCACGGCACCTGTCGATGCGCAGGCTTCGATGGCGGCCGCATAGGACGCGCGGAAGCCGCTTTTCTTCATCACGGGAATTGTCATGGTGCCGGCGGTCAGCACGTTGGAGATGATCGAGCCCGACATCATGCCGAGAAGCCCGCTGGCAAAAATACAGACCTTCGCAGCGCCGCCACGGAAGGTGCCGCACAGTGCAAATGCGATGTTGATGAAGAATTTCCCCGCACCCGTCATCATGAGTGCCGTGCCGAACACCAGAAACCCGATCACGGTGTCGGCGAACGCCTGAATGGGAATGCCGAGCAGGCTTTCACCGGAGAGCACGTGATAGGCGGTGGCGCCTTCGAGTGTGGACTGGCTGCCGCGAAACGGCCCTAACCACGATGCTTCCGCAAACAGCGGATACACGGTGAACGGCAAGACGCTCAACAAAAGGCTCCAGCCGCCCGTGCGCCGCAAAGCCTCCATCAGCACAGCCCACATCACGAGGCCGCCGGCGATGATGGATGGGGGCGCGCCGGCATATTCCCAGCCGAGTTGCGCGGCTTTGCGAATGTTCATCATTAGAAAAATGGCGGACGCAAACGTCGCGACGAACAGAACCGCATCATACCACGGGATGCGATCGAGCGGCGCGCTCTCGGTTCCTGGGAAAATCAGAAACGTAAACGGCAGCATCAATGCGATGAGCAGGTAAAAATATTCCGTGTTGAGTTGGGTGTAGTCGATGAAGAAGCGCAGCGAGAATTGCTGGTTGATGCAAAGCAAGATGGTCACCGCCGTTGCGACGATAAGGCCCCAGCGCCATCCGCCTTTCAACGCGCGGACGCGGGTGACCTCGGCTTCCTGAAGGCCGCCGACGCCGGCATGCGGATCGTCGAATACGACTCTCTTTTCAGCCGCCGCAATGACGGCGGCCGAGACGGCCGCCGTATGTGGTGAATTATCTGGCGATGAAGACATGCGAAATCCCGTTCACGGCCGCGATGGTTGACGTCGGCGAGCCAAGCGGTCGCTTATTCGAATCCGTTCAACATGTTTGCTTTTGCCAGCGCAGCACCGCGCGCGGTCATCCAGCCGGCGAGGAACTTGTCAGGCTCGGCCGGCGCGCTTGCCGTGTTGTAGGATGTCCATGCAGCGGCAAGAACGTCCTGACGTTTCAACAGCGCGTTGTTATGGTCTTCATCCGCAGCAGACCAGTTGCCGGCTTCCTTCAGCGCTTTCACAGCACCGGCGTGATATGGCACCACCCACTGGGTCGTCTGACGCTTGGCCTCGAGGCCGGAGGCGCCCGGCGATGAATCTTTGTACAATTCGTATCCGTCGATCATCGACTTCGTCAGCGCATAAACTTCATCGACCGGCTGTTTGGCGTAGGTCGATGCGATAGGGTAGGGATAGGTTGCAAGCTTGAGCGGTTTGGATTTGTCGATGCCGGCTCCGCACGTCACTTCGTAGGGCTTGAAGAACGCGCCGACTTTCTGCACGCGCGCCCACGCCTCCTTGTCTTCCGGCGGAAGCTCAGGCCACACAATGCCGCGCGGCGACGTTTCCACTTCCTTGGCCGGACCCGTCACGGTGGAGGCGAACGCGCCATCGACATCGTTGTTGACCATGCCCTTCCACATCGCGCCGTAACTTGCGAATTCGACTGCTTTCACATCGTTCTTGGTCAGGCCGCCATAGGCGATGATCGCCAGCGCGTTTTGGTTAAGGGCAGGCGAGCCGACCACGAAGCCGAGCCGCTTGCCTTTGAAGTCCTTCCATTCCTTGACGCCTGCATCCTTGGCAACGCCGACCGACAATCCGTTGCAGTCGACCGTCGACAATGTGAGCTGCAGCGGCTGCGGTCCCCATTCCTTGACGCCAAATTCGAAAACGCCTTCCTGCGCGAAGTAAACGCCTGTGCCCATCCATGCCAGCACCGCGCGACCCGCGCGCAAAGGTGCGAGGCGCGCGACATCGTTACCCGCCGGAAGCACGCGGACATCGGCGTTGTATTTGTCTTTCATCATCTTGCCGACGCCGACGGCGATGTTGAATCCCGATGTGCCGGTGTCGTAGGCCGTGAAGGTCAGTGTCGATGGCAGCTTCACGTCTTGCGCGATTGCGCCGGATGCTGCCAACGCTGCGGCGGCAACAGAAATTACGGCAAGCGTGTGGATGCGTCGCGTCATGACCAAATCCTCCCAGATGCTTTCGCTGTGCGAAATGCGTTTTGTATTTTGCCGGATCATGTCACCGCATTCGCAGCAGCGCAACGTCTGCGCCGTCGCGATTTAGGGCAAGACAGATAGCAAGACAGTTTGTCGCGCTCGTGTGCGGCGCTCACGTTTCCAGAATGGCGACGACCTGACCTTCCACGACGACATCGTCGACGGCGACAAGGATCGACGTGATCCGTCCGGCGGCAGAGGACGAAACCGGTATCTCCATCTTCATGGCTTCCACCACGGCAATGTCATCGTCCTTGCTGATGGTTGCGCCTGCGCTGGTCAGAATGGCGCAGATGCGTCCGGCGACTTCCGTCGTGAGCTTGACCTCGGCCATCACATTCTCCGCGTGCATTGCGTCATTGGCGGCCAATCGTCGTGTGCAGCCCGATGTTGTGGCGAAAGATTGCGCGGGGTAGCGTGGTCCGCAAGAGGAAATTCATTTCGTACAAGCTGAATGAAAAACGGCGGCTTGCGCTGCACGGCGCAATCCAAACGGAGCAGGCAATGATCTGGAAGCCCGAACTCGACGAACTTGCGCGGCGTGAAGCCTTCGCAAAGCAGATGGGCGGAGCCGACAAGGTCAAGCGCCAGCACGATCAGGGTCGTCTGACGGTTCGCGAGCGTATCGATGGGCTTGTCGATAGCGGCAGTTTTCATGAAATGGGTGCAGTCGCGGGCGTCGGGGAATATGACGACGCAGGTGAGCTGACAATGCTGACGCCTGCGAATTGCGTGTTCGGCCGCGGCAAGATTGAGGGCCGCCCCATTGTGGTGGTCGGCGACGACTTCACGGTGCGCGGCGGCTCGGCGGATGCGTCGATCTCGGCCAAGCCGACGATGGCCGAACAGATGGCGCATGATTTTCGGCTGCCGATCATTCGCGTGATCGAAGGCTCCGGCGGCGGCGGCTCGGTGAAAACCATCGAGACTAAGGGCGCAGCAAATCTTCCCGGCGGCATCGGCGGCACCGAATGGTACTGGTTCACGACCGCAAATCTCGCGCGTGTGCCAGTCGTCGGTCTCGGTCTTGGTTCGGTTGCGGGATTGGGTGCGGCGCGGCTTGCAGCCTCGCATTATTCGGTGATGACGAAAACATCGGCGATGTTTGTCGCGGGTCCGCCAGTTGTCGCGGCACTTGGACAGAAGCTCGACAAGCAGGAACTTGGCGGATGGCAGATTCAAACGCGCGCGGGCGGCGTCGATCATGCGGTCGATACCGAGGAGGAGACGTTTGAATGCGCGCGACGCTTTCTGTCGTATCTGCCGCCATCCGTGTTCGAGCTTCCGCCGACCATTGCTTGCGATGACGATCCGGAACGCACCGACGAGGCGTTGCTCAATGTCGTGCCGCGAAGCCGCAAGCAGGTCTACAAAATGCGGCCCATTATCGAATCTGTCGTCGATAAGGGGTCGTTCTTCGAGATGAGCGCGAATTTCGGCCGCTCGATCATCGCAGGCTTTGCGCGACTTGAAGGCCGCGCCGTGATGTTGCTCGCCAGCGATCCCTTTATCTATGGCGGCTCATGGACGGCTGAAGCGTGCCAGAAGGTCGTGCGTTACGTCGATCTCGCCGAAACATTCCATCTGCCGATTGTCTATCTGATGGATTGCCCCGGATTCATGATCGGGCTCGACGCGGAAAAAGCCGCCACCATCAAGCATGGCGTGCGTGCGATGGCGGCGGTCAATCAGACGACAGTCCCATGGTGTACGATCATCGTGCGCAATTCGTTCGGTGTGGCCGGTGTGGTGCATCAACCGGCCGGACGGTTCTCGATGCGTTATGCTTGGCCGTCCGGTTATTGGGGATCGTTGCCGCTCGAAGGCGGCATCGAGGCGGCCTATCGTGCGGACATCGCGGCGGCGGACGATCCGGTCGCTGAGCGCAAAGCCATCGACGAGCGACTGAATAAATTGCGTTCGCCGTTTCGCTCGGCGGAGAAATTCTGGGTCGAGGAAATTATCGATCCGCGCAAGACGCGTACATTGTTGTGTGAGTTCGCGCGGCTGGCCGAACCGCTGCGAATCCCGGGCGTCGCGCATTTCGCGACGAGGCCTTAAGCCGACTTTGCGTCATCGACAATCATCGCCGCGCCCTTGTGCGCGATCATCGCGGTCGGCGTGTTTGTATTTCCCGATGTGATCGTTGGCATCACCGAGGCATCGACCACGCGCAGTCCCTTGATTCCGTGAAAACGCAGACGCTCATCGACGACCGCAAGAGGATCGGTCGCGGCACCCATCTTCGCGGTGCCGACGGGATGGAAGATCGTGGTGCCGATGTCGCCTGCGGCTTTTGCCAATGAGGCATCGTCATCGCCGACCGAGGGACCGGGCAGATATTCGTCGGGGTGATATTTTTCCAGCGCGTGCTGCTTCATCAGTTTGCGCGTGACGCGAATGGCGTCGGCGGCGACCTCGCGGTCCTCACTTGTGGAAAGATAATTCGGCGCGATGCTGGGCTTCTCGTTTGCTCCATCGGATGTAATGCGCACGGTGCCGCGCGACGTCGGGCGCAGATTGCAGGCGCTGATGGTGATGGCCGGAAAGCGATGCAGTGGATCTCCGAATTTATCCAGCGACAGCGGCTGAACATGAAACTGGATGTTGGCGCGTTCCCGATGCGGATCGGAGCGCGTGAAGATTCCCAATTGCGAAGGGGCCATCGTGAGCGGGCCTCTGCGGCGTAACGCGTAATCGATGCCCATCCAGCCGCGCCGCAGCAGGTTGTAATAGGTTTCGTTCAGGGTGCGCACGCCTTCCACTTTATAGATGGCGCGCTGCTGCAGGTGATCCTGTAAATTTCGTCCGACACCCTGGCGGTCCAGCACAGGCTCAATGCCGAGCGGCGATAGCCATTCCTGCGGCCCGATGCCGGAGCGATGCAGCACCTGCACCGACCCGATCGAACCTGCGCATAAAATGACTTCGCCCTTCGTCCGCGCTTCGATGGTCTCGCCGCCTTGCGAAAAGCGCACGCCGACGGCGCGGCCATTCTCGACGATGAGTTTATCGACCAGCACATTGGTTTCCAGCCGCAGATTTTTTCGCGACAATGCGGGCTTGAGAAATCCGCGCGCGGCGGACCAGCGCCGCCCGCGCTTCTGGTTGACATGAAAATATCCGACGCCTTCGTTGTTGCCGGTGTTGAAATCCGACACGCGGCGAATTCCCATTTCTTCGGCCGCATTCGCCACTGCATCCAGCACCGGCCATGACAGGCGCGGTGCTTCAATGCGCCAGCCGCCGCCGGTGCCGTGATGTTCGCTGTCACCGAGGAAATGGTCTTCGAGTTGCTTGAACGCCGGCAGCACATCGTCCCAACCCCAGCCTTTCAGGCCGAGTTGCCGCCAATGATCGTAATCCGCAGATTGGCCGCGCATCGAGATCATCGCGTTGATCGCTGATGAGCCGCCGATCACCTTGCCGCGCGGATAAGATAAAGCGCGACCGTTGAGACCGGCTTCCGGTTCGGTCTTGAACATCCAGTCCGAGCGCGGATTGCCGATGGCGAACAGATAGCCGACCGGAATATGAAACCAGATCCAGTTGTCCTTGCCGCCGGCCTCGAGAATGAGAACGCGCTTCGATGGATCGGCCGACAGCCGATTGGCGACAATGCACCCTGCGGTGCCGGCACCCACCACGATGTAATCGAATTCTCCTTCGAGACGCGTCACCATATCCCTGTCCGTTTCTTTGCAGCGTTTCTGCCGGTTTATGGCCTTTGGCGGTCCTTTCGCAAGTTGGTATATTGGGGCAGCGGCAGGGCCATGCTAACGTCGCGCACCTCAGTCCGCCCAGCGTGAGATTTTCCCAATGGCCATCGTCAATCGCGTCGCCGATCTGCAACCCGACATCATGGGCTGGCGCCGCGAACTGCATGCACACCCCGAACTGATGTATGACGTGCATCGCACTGCGGCATTCGTGGCGGATCGTCTGCGTGAATTCGGCTGCGACGAAGTCGTCACCGGCATGGGGCGCACCGGCGTGGTCGGAGTCATCAAGGGCCGCAAGAAGGTCAATGGCGGCGACCTCAAGGCCATCGGCCTGCGCGCCGATATGGACGCGCTGCCCATCGAGGAAGAAACCGGCGTTGCCTATCGCTCCACCGTTCCCGGCAAGATGCACGCCTGCGGCCATGACGGCCACACCGCGATGTTGTTGGGTGCCGCGCGTTACCTCGCCGAGACGCGGAATTTCGCGGGCGATGCGATCATGATTTTTCAACCGGCGGAAGAAGGCGGTGCGGGTGCCGCCGCGATGATCGAGGACGGGTTGATGGACCGTTTCAAGATCGATCAGGTGTACGGCATGCACAATTCACCCGGCATGGCGATCGGGACATTTGCGACGCGTGTCGGGCCCGCGATGGCGGCGACCGATCACATCAAGATTCATATCGAGGGCGTCGGCGGTCACGCGGCGCGTCCGCACAAGAGCATCGATTCGGTTCTCGTTGGTGCGCAGCTTGTAGTTGCCTTGCAGTCTATCGTTTCGCGGAGCGTCGATCCTCTCGATGCAGCCGTGATTTCGATGTGCGTCTTTCACGCGGGCAACACCAACAATGTGATCCCGCAGACCGCGCGGCTCGAGGGAACCGCGCGCTCGCTGACCGCCGAAGTGCGCGATCTGATCGAGCAGCGCGTCAATGAAGTCTGCGAGGGCGTAGCAAAACTGACGGGTTCCAAGATCACGCTGAATTACGAGCGCAGTTATCCGGTACTGGTCAATCACGCCGAGCAGACTGAAATCGCGGCGAAAATTGCGACCGAGATTTCGGGCGACGCCAATGTCAGTCTCGATATTCCCCCCGTGATGGGCGCGGAAGATTTCGCCTATATGCTGGAAGCACGGCCCGGCGCTTTCATTTTCATCGGCAATGGCGAAAGTGCGGGGCTTCATCACCCGTCCTACAACTTCAACGATGACGCTATCGTTTACGGCTCGTCATACTGGATCAGGCTGGTCGAGACGCAACTCGCCGGTTAAGTCGCGATTGTGACACTTTTGATTTCGGAACCATGCTCATCACGTCGCGTTGAAAGGCGGGAGCGATCCCGTCAATTCAACTATGGAGTGGGACATGGCAGCGAAAAAATCTGCGAAGAAACCAGCTAGGAAAACGGTGCGTCGTGCTGCGGCCAAGCGCGCGGCGCCAAAGGACAAAACCCTTCACGATCTGTTTTACGATCAGTTGAAGGACATTTTCTTCGCCGAGAAGCAGATCCTGAAGGCATTGCCGAAGATGGCCAAGGCCGCGCAGTCGAGCGATCTCACCGCCGCATTCAAGAAGCATCTCGGCGAGACCCAAGGTCAGGTCGGTCGTCTGGAACAGATTTTCAAATTGATCGACAAGCCGGCGAAGGCGAAGAAGTGCGATGCCATCATTGGCATTCTCGATGAAGGCAAGGAAGTCATGACCGAGTATAAAGGCACCGAAGCGCTCGATGCCGGTCTGCTTGCCGCAGCCCAAGCTGTCGAGCATTACGAAATGGCGCGTTACGGCACCATGAAGGCATGGGCGACACAACTCGGCATGCACGATGTGGTGCGGCTGGTTGACGAGACGCTGCAGCAGGAGCGCAAGACCGACAAGGATCTGACGGCGCTTGCCGAGTCGGCGGTGAATACCGAGGCGATGGCGGCTTAATTTGTTTAGGCGGCGCTTTTCGGCCTACCGGGAAGCGCCGCTGCCATTGCTGGATTGCGCATCGGCGGTTCGCACTCGTCATCCTTATGGCACTCCTTGCAGCCTTTGTTTTCACTTGTGAAAAACAGGCATCAAAGTCCGATTGACTCGTCCCCGTCTATTAGCTTTATATTAGAACATATCATGAACAAATGACCACGTCATTGGTTCTCTCAACCAAGGGCTGAGTCATCGATTGTCAGGAGCGCCGCATCATGAGTGCGCGCACGTACACGCTTGCGGCTTTGCGAGGGACCATCGATCGCCTTGAGGGCGATGTTGATGGCTTTTCACGCGTGGCGCTCGGTCATGCCGGCGCGGACGCCATGCTTCAGGGCGGTCTGGTGCGCGGTGCCGTGCATGAAGTGTTCGCCGACTCTGGGCGTCACGGCGCGGCAGCCACGGGTTTTATCGCGGGCCTCGCGCATCGGGTGGTGAGACAGCGCCCGTTGGTCTGGGTGCGGCAGGATTTCACGGATATCGAATCCGGTGCGCTGTCGATGCATGGCCTCTCTGAACTCGGCCTCGATCCGCGCCGTGTCGTGATGGTGCGCGCAGCCGATGCCGAAAGCGCATTGCGTGTTGCGGCCGATGCGGTGGCCTGCGATGCGCTGGGAGCCGTCGTGCTCGATGTCTGGGGCGAGGTGCGTGCGCTCGATCTCGTCGCCAGCCGCAAACTCACACTGGCGGCGCGCGCCTCCGGCGTCACGGTTTTGATTTCACGCATCGCCGCCATGCCTTCCGCCAGCACGGCGGAGACACGATGGATCGTGCGTGCCGCGCATTCGCCACCCGGCATGGAGGCTTCAGGCATGAAGGTTTGGGGCATGCCGATACTCGACACGCAACTTGTTCGCAACCGCCACGGCCCGACCGGGCAATGGATCATGGAATGGAATTGTGATGAGTGCCTCTTCCGTGAATCGCAGACGTATTCTCAGCCTGTGGCTGCCACGCCTGCCGATCGACCGCTTGAAACGTCAGCTCGCGCACGGCGGCGCGCTGGATGACGCGCGGCCTTGTGTTGTTGTGGCAAAGCTCAACAACGCGCTTGTTATCTTCGCGTTGAACGATGCTGCCGCGCATATCGGCCTCGAAGCCGGCCAGCCGCTTGCGAATGCGCGCGCGGTCTGTCCCGATCTGCAGGTGTTCGACGCCGACGAGCCCGCGGACGCAAACCTTCTCAGCGACATCGCCGACTGGTGCGACCGCTTCACGCCGCTGGTGGCGCTGAATGCGCCGCACGGGTTGTTTCTCGACATCAGCGGCTGCGCGCATCTGTTTGGCGGCGAGGCTGCGATGGTGCAGACGGTGTGTGCGTCGCTGGTGCGACAAGGCTTCATCGTCAACGCGGCGATTGCGAGCACGCTTGTCTGCGCAAGTGTCATAACGTGGGCTGTGGCGGGATATATCGTCGCGGACGGCGAGGAAGCAAAAGCCGTCAGCGCGTTGCCGGTGTGGGCGCTGGGTGCCGACGAAGCCATTACGCGCGGGCTTCGTCGCGCCGGGTTGAAAACCGTCGGCGATGTTGCCTCGCGCACCCCACATGAAATCACCGCGCGGTTCGGGACGGAATTCACGTCACTGTTGCAACAAGCGCTGGGGTACAGCGATGCGCCGATCTCACCACGCAAGCCGCTGCCGGATTATATGGTCGAGAAGCGTTTCGCCGAGCCGGTTTCCACTGACACTGTAATCGCGGCGGCTTTATCTGGTCTCGCGCAGACGCTGATCGTCGCGATGGACCGCGCCGGCAAGGGCGCGCGGATGCTGGAGGCAAGTTTCTTTCGCACCGACGGCGCAGTGCGCAGTATCGGCGTAGAGACAGGCCAGCCGGTGACAAAGGCAGACTTCATCGACCGGCTGTTTCGCGAACGGCTCGACACACTGGCCGATCCACTCGATCCCGGTTTCGGTTTCGATCTCATTCGCTTGTCTGCGAGCCGCACCGAAATCGTGGTGCAGGAGCAGCGCGATTTCGACACGCACACACAGGACAATGACGACGTGGCGGCATTGATCGACCGCATCGCCGCGCGCGTCGGCGGCAAGCGCGTCGTGGTGTATCTGCCGCAGGACACGCATATTCCGGAACGCGCCGCAATCGCAGCCCCCGCGCAGCATTATCTTGTCGCGGCCTCGCAGGCGGCATGGCCGGAGCGCGTTGAGTCTGAGCCGCCGTTGCGGCCGTTGCGGTTGTTCGAGCGGACGGAAGAAATCAAGGTCATCGCAGATTTTCCTCACGGGCCTCCGGCGCAATTTAACTGGCGCAGAGCGCAGCACCGCATCACGCGCGTCGAGGGGCCTGAACGGATTGCGATGGAATGGTGGAATCAGTCTCCCGACGCAAATCCGATTGAACATAAAGAGGCGCGGACGCGAGATTATTTTCGCATCGAAGACGGCGAGGGTTGCCGTTTCTGGCTTTACCGCGAGGGCATTTACCAGCGCGAGGTCGCGACGTTTCGCTGGTTCATGCAGGGCATGTTTGCATGATCTACGCGGAAATCGGCATCACGACGAATTTTTCATTTCTGCGCGGCGCTTCGCATCCGCAGGAATATGTCAATAAAGCCAGCCGCTACGGTCTCTATGCCATCGGCATTGTGGATCACAACACGCTGGCGGGCGTGGTTCGTGCCTATGCGGAGCTGGGAAACAAAAGCCGCAAGGTTCGATATAATCCGAAACTGCTGGTCGGAAGCCGTCTGGTCTTCAACGATGGCACGCCGGACATCCTGGCTTACCCATGCGACCGCGCAGCTTACGGGCGGCTTTGTCAATTGCTCAGCAAGGGCAAGTTGAGAGCCGGCAAGGGCGAATGTCTTCTGCGATTCGACGACCTCGCGGAATTCAGCGAAGGTCTGTTGCTCGTCGTGATGCCGCCATACCGGCTTGAGTTCGCGAAAATACTCCGCACCCTCGATTCATTGGGGCGGCTATCCGCAGAAGGCATCTGGCTTGCCGCGACGATGTTCTTTCATGGCGATGACAAGCGCCGGATGCGCCGTCTCGATAGAATCGCGGCAACTGCGCGCGTTCCGCTCATCGCGACGAATGACGTTCTTTATCATTTTCATCGCCGCCGCGCGTTGCAGGATGTCGTGACTTGCATCCGGGAAAAAGCGACGATCCGCGAGATCGGAAAAAAACTCGAGGCGCATGCGGAGCGTCATTTGCAGCCTCATGCGGAGATGGCCCGGCTTTACAAGGATTATCCCCACGCGCTTGAAGAAACCATTCGCTTTGCCGACCGCATTTCCTTTTCTCTCGATCAATTGAAATACCAATATCCCGACGAACCCGTGCCGCCGGGCAAGACGGCGCAGCAGCATCTGGAAGATCTGACAAAAGCAGGTGTCGATCGTTATTTTCCGCAAGGCATCGACGGCAAACTCAGCGCCACGCTGCAAAAGGAGTTGCGGCTGATCGAGAAACTCAATTACGCGCATTATTTTCTGACCGTGCACGACATCGTGCACTATGCGCGCTCACAAAACATTCTCTGTCAGGGCAGGGGTTCTGCCGCAAATTCCGCGGTGTGCTATGTGCTCGGCATCACCTCCGTCAATCCGGCCGAGACGGATCTGCTGTTCGAGCGTTTCATCTCCGAGGAAAGACTCGAGCCGCCCGACATCGACGTCGATTTCGAGCATTCGCGCCGTGAGGAGGTGATGCAATATGTCTATCGCCGCTACGGACGTCATCGTGCCGCGATTGTCGCGACCGTCATTCACTATCGGCCGCGCAGCGCCATTCGCGATGTCGGCAAGGCGCTGGGTCTCACGGAAGATGTCACCGCCTCGCTCGCGGATACGGTGTGGGGAAGCTGGGGCAAGGGCCTCAACGAGACGCAGGTCAAGCAGGCGGGATTCGATCCCGCCAATCCGATGGTGTTTCGCGCTGTCGATCTGGCGACGCAACTGATCGAATTTCCGCGTCATCTGTCGCAGCATGTCGGGGGTTACGTGCTGACGCAGGATCGGCTCGATACCTATGTACCCATCGGTAACGCCGCGATGGACGACCGCACTTTCATCGAATGGGACAAGGACGACATCGACACGCTCAAGATGATGAAGGTCGATGTGCTGGCGCTCGGCATGCTGACCTGTATTCGCAAGTGTTTCGACCTGATCGCAGATCATAAAGGCAAGCGTTACGAACTCGCGGACATCAAATCGGAAGACGACGACAGCAGTAATGTTTTCGACATGCTTTGCAGAGGCGAATCGCTCGGCGTGTTTCAGGTCGAGAGCCGCGCCCAGATGAACATGCTGCCGCGCCTGAAGCCGCGCACGTTCTACGATCTCGTCATCGAAGTCGCCATCGTGCGGCCAGGGCCGATCCAGGGCAACATGGTGCATCCCTATCTGAAGCGCCGGAAAATGCAACCGGAAGAGATCGATTATCCTTATCCGAAGGGCGGCAACAAAAACGAGTTGAAGGACGTGCTGGAAAAGACGCTTGGCGTGCCGTTGTTTCAGGAACAGGCTATGCGAATTGCCATGCAGGCTGCGGAATTCACGCCCGAAGAAGCCAATGGGTTACGCCGCGCGATGGCAACCTTCCGCAACGTCGGCACCATGCCGCAGTTCGAAGAAAGAATGGTGAGCAGAATGATCGCGCGCGGATACGATCCGGTGTTTGCGAACAACTGCTTCGATCAGATCAAGGGTTTCGGCAGTTATGGCTTCCCCGAAAGCCATGCGGCGAGTTTCGCGCAGCTTGTGTATGTGTCGTCATGGCTCAAGCATTATCATCCCGATGCGTTTTGCTGCGGCTTGCTGAATTCGCAGCCGATGGGTTTTTACGCGCCGGCGCAGATCATCGGCGATGCGCGCCAAAATGGAGTCGAGGTGCGCGAGATCGACGTGTCGTTCAGCCACGGGCAAAACACTCTTGAAGAGAGTTGCGGAAAATATCATGCGCTGCGTCTCGGCTTTCGCCAGATCGACGGGTTCAAACATGCCGATGCCGATGAAGACTATCTCCGGCAGGAAAACAACACGCGGCGTGAGATTCAAAAAGCAAAGCCGGAGGACTGGGCGGATATGATCGTGGCCGCGCGCGCGCGAAAGCCGTTCGAGTCGTTGGAGGATTTCGCGCGCGAGACGGGACTTCCCAAGCGTGCGCTGATTTTGCTTGCGGACGCCGATGCGTTCCGTTCGCTCGGCCTCGACCGCCGCGAGGCTTTATGGACGGTGCGGCGATTGCCCGACGATGTGCCATTGCCGTTGTTTGTGTCCGCGACTGCGCGCGAGCAGCCCGATGAAGCGGCGCAGCCATTGCCCGTGATGCCGCTGCCGGAGCAGGTGGTCGCCGATTATCAAACCATCAGGATGTCGCTCAAAGGCCATCCGATGGAGTTCCTTCGTCCGATGTTCGAGCGCGAGAATGTCATCGCCTGTCATTCCGTGTCCGATGCCAACGACAAAAAGCACGTGCGTTGTGCCGGTGTGGTTCTGGTGCGGCAGCGGCCCGGCAGCGCCAAGGGCGTTGTTTTCATGACGCTGGAAGACGAGACCGGCATTGCCAATATTGTGGTGTGGCCGAAGGTGATGGAAAAATTCCGCAAGGAGGTGATGGGCGCGCGGCTGATCGAGGTCGAAGGCTATATCCAAAGCAGCCCGGAGAAGGTCGTGCATCTGGTGGCGCAATGCTTGACCGACCGCACGCAGGATCTGCATCGGCTCTCGCACGATCGCGTTCCGCACAAATCCGTTCTTCCGCCGCAGACTGCCGCGGTGGAGCCGCTGGAAGGCGACGTTCAGAATTATCCGGATGCGCGTACTCCCAAGGGGCGCCATCCGCGCGATGTCCGTATTCTTCCACGCTCGCGCGATTTCCATTGAGTGTCTTGTGATCGCCCGCATTCCGCGCAATCTTCCCAATCAAATATGTTGATGGACGATTCATGCAGGCACCTCGCGATATTCTGAACCGTCTCTGGACGCTCGGCGGTGGCGATCCGTCCGCGCTCGATGCGGTCACGCTGACGGGCGATGAGGCGGTGCTGCCGTCGTCGTTTCGCGTTGCAGCCGCTGCGCAAGCCGCGATTGCCGCCGCTGGTCTCGCCGCCGCGCAACTCTGGCGGATGCGAAGCGGCGAGGCGCAAAATATATCCGTCGATATGCTGCACGCGGCCATCGAGTGCCGAAGCGAGCGTTATCTGCGCGTCGATGGCAAGTCGCCACCGCCGGCATGGGATGCCATCGCGGGCGTTTACAAAACGGGCGACGGACGCTTCGTGCGCCTCCACACCAACTTCCCGCATCACCGCGACAATGTCTGCAAGGTCCTTGGCTGCAAGCCTGAGCGCGACGATGTGCAGTGCGCGTTGATGCAATGGGAAGGCGAAAAATTCGAGACGGCCGCTTATGCGGGCGGCTGCGTCGTGGCGATGATGCGCTCGCACGACGAATGGCTGGCAACGCCTCACGCGAAGGAAATTTCAAAGCTGCCGCTGCTGACGATCGAGAAAATCGGCGAGGCTGATCCGAAGCCTTGGAAGAAAGGCGAGCGCCCCTTATCCGGTATGCGCGTACTGGATATGTCGCGTGTGATCGCCGGTCCCGTCGCAGGACGCACGCTGGCTGCGCACGGCGCGGACGTGATGCTGGTTGCAAGCCCCAACCTACCGGCGATCCCGTGGCTTGTGATCGATACCGGGCGTGGAAAGCTGTCGGCGTTCGCCGATCTCAAAACAGCGCAGGGCAGGAACACGCTGCGTCATCTGCTCGCGAGCGCCGATATATTCTCGCAAGGCTATCGGCCGCACTCGCTCGCAGCGCTTGGCTTCTCACCGGAAGACGCCGCGCGCATCGCTCCCGGCATCGTCTACGTGTCGTTATCGGCTTACGGCCATGTTGGACCTTGGGCCGGACGGCGCGGTTTCGATTCGCTGGTGCAGACATCGACCGGCTTCAACGATGCCGAAGGACGCGCGGCGGGTGTGGATGGCCCGAAGGAATTGCCGGCGCAGATGCTCGACCATGCCACCGGCTATCTGATGGCGTTCGGCGCGATGATGGCGAAGGCGCGGCAGGCGCGCGAGGGCGGCAGCTGGCATGTACGCGTGTCACTGGCGCAGACCGGATGCTGGCTGTGGAATCTGGGTCGCCTTGAGAGCGGACTATCGACGTCCGACATCAAGGGCGAAGCCGTCAAACCGTATATTGAAAAATGCACGTCCGGTTTCGGGGTGCTAGGGGCAGTTTGTCATTCCGCCTTAATGTCGAAGACGCCGGCGCATTGGGTGCGTCCGGCCATGCCGCTTGGCTCGCACCCGCCGGTTTGGCCGTCACCCGAAGTTAACTGAAAATAATATCCACAACGGCGTTTTTAGATTGTCGGCAAGACTAAAGTGGCACTATTAGCGGGACTGCGCGTCAACCGCCGATGGAATCACCTGTGCTCGAACAATATCCAAGAATAAACGAATTCCTCACGCGATTTCAGGCTCTTACGGGCCGCCGGAAAGTCGTGGCCGCAACACTGGCGATCATGATCGGGGCCTCCGTTTTCGGTCTCGTGTGGGCGGGCATTGGCTCCAAGGAGAATTCGGAAGTGTCCAGCCAGTCCCGTAAGGGACTGCAGACCTACATGCCGACGCCAGCCGAATGGGCAAGCCTCACGATTCAGCCGGTGGTAGAGCGCACATTTCGTGCCGAGCATGTCACGGAAGGCAAAATTGCCGTCGACGAGGATCGCTCGACGCCGGTATTTTCTCCCTATGCGGGTCGCGTCACCAAGCTTCTGGCGCGTCCCGGCGATCAGGTGAAGCAAGGCCAGCCTTTGTTCGTGATTGAGGCCGCCGACAATGTGCAGTCACAAAACGATTTCATCGCCGCTGCAACGTCGATGAACAAGGCGAAGTCGCAGCTTGATCTGGCGGAGATTCAGGACAAGCGCGCGCGCGATCTTTATGAGGGCAAGGCGATTCCGCTGAAGGATTTCCAGCAGGCGCAGGCAGCGCTGGTGACCGCGCAAAACGATATGCGCTCGGCCGATACGGCATTGGGCGCCGCGCGCAACCGGCTGCGCATTCTCGGCCTGACTGACGAAGCAATTGCCACGTTTCAGGAGAAAGGCCAGATCGATCGCGAAACGACGATCCCCGCACCGATCGCGGGCACGGTGGTGCAGCGAAAAGTCGGTCCCGGCCAGTACGTCAATGCAGGCGCGACCGATCCGGTTTTCGTGATCGGCGATCTCTCGACCGTATGGATCACGGCCTTCGTCCGTGAGACTGAAGTGCCGGACATTGAAGTGGGGCAGGAGATCGCCTTCAACGTTCTGGCGTTTCCCAGCCGCACGTTCACCGGACGCATCAATTATGTATCGGCGGCAATCGACCCGACGACGCGCCGCTTGATGGCGCGCGCGACCATCGACAATCGTGACGGCTCGCTGAAACCGGAAATGTTCGCCAATGTGACGATCTATTCCGCAGGCGACCGCCCGGCGCTGGGCGTGCCCAAGCAAGCGTTGATCTACGAAGGTAATCAGGTGCGTGTCTGGGTCGCGAACGGCGACAAGACCATCGAATTGCGTCAAATCAAAACCGGACTGGCCAATGGCGACCTTGTCGAAGTGAAGGGCAACCTTCAACCTGGCGATCAGGTCGTCACACGAGGCAGTCTCTTCATCGATCGCGCGGCGTCCGGAAGCTGACCTAGTCTTCCAATTTTTGAAAGATCCCGTCTCGATGGATCGTCTCGTCGCACTTGCCGTCCGCCGTCGTGTCCTGATGGTGCTGTTGTTCGCAGTCACCGTCCTGGGCGGTCTGATTGCGTTCGACCAGCTCAACATCGAAGCCTATCCCGACCCGACGCCGCCGATGGTCGACATCGTGACGCAAAGCCCCGGCCTGTCGGCCGAGGAAATCGAGCGCTATATCACGATCCCGATCGAGACTCAGGTTGCTGGCATCAAGAATGTCCGCACCATTCGCACGATTTCTCTTTATGGATTGTCGGACGTCAAGCTGCAGTTCTCGTTCGACTACACATACGATGAAGCGCTGCAGCAGGTTCTCAATCGCCTGTCGCAGCTGGCACCGTTGCCGGGAAATGTGCAGCCGCAGATTTCACCGCTCAGTGCCATCGGCGAAATTTACCGTTACCGGCTGGTTGGCCCTCCCAATTACAGCGTGCTCGATCTGAAGACGCTGCAGGATTGGGTGCTGCAACGCCGTTTCCGTTCGGTGCCCGGCGTAATCGATGTGACTGGGTGGGGCGGCAAGACCAAGACCTATGAAATCCAGGTCGACTTCAACAAGCTGATCGCCTACGGCCTGACGCTTCCGCAACTGCTGCAGGCCGTCGGCAACGCCAACATCAATGTCGGCGGCAACACCGTGAACATCGGCGCGCAGTCCGCAGTGGTGCGCGGCGTCGGCCTGATCCGCTCCATCGACGATCTTGCCACAACGATGATTTCGCAAAGCAACGGCAATCCCGTGCTTGTCAGGGACGTAGCGACGGTGACCGTCGGTGAAAAGCCGCGACTCGGTATCGCCGGCAAGGATCAGGACGACGACATCGTCCAGGGCATCGTACTGATGCGCCGTGGCGAGAAAAGCACGCCGACCATCGCGCGCGTCGAACAGACGGTCCAGGCGATCAACAATTCGAGCATATTGCCGCCGGGGGTTCGTATCGAGCGCATCTACGATCGCAAGGATCTGATCGACACGACGACGCATACGGTGCTGCACAATATGGTGGTCGGCATTATTCTCATTGTATTGCTGCAATGGCTGTTTCTCGGCGATCTGCGCAGCGCCGTCATTGTCGGCGCGACGATTCCGTTCGCGTTGTTTTTCGCCGTCATCATTCTGGTGCTGCGCGGTGAGTCGGCGAATCTCCTGTCGGTCGGTGCGATCGATTTCGGGTTGATCGTCGATGGCACTGTTATCATGGTGGAGGCAATCTTCCGGCGCCTCACACAAACCACCGAATTGTCGGCGTCCGAACAAAGCGCGATTTCGGACGAGACCATGATGGGCATGAAAAGCCATGCCATTCTCAGTGCGGCGGCCGACGTGTCGCGCTCGATTTTCTTTGCGGCGGCCATCATCATCGCGGCGTTTCTGCCGCTGTTCACGTTGAGCGGCGTCGAAGGCAACATCTTCGGCCCGATGGCGCGAACCTATGCCTACGCGCTGGCCGGCGGACTTCTCGCCACCTTCACCGTTACGCCCGCGCTCAGCGCGATCATCCTGCCGACGCACATGCAGGAGACCGAGACGCGGATCATGCAGTGGCTGCATCGCGCCTATATGCCGCTACTCGAATGGGCTGTCGGCAACCGGCGTATCGTAATGGGCGCGGCGGCCGCATTGCTCGTTGTCACTTTTATTGCGACACGCCTGCTCGGCCTCGAATTCCTGCCGAAGCTGGAAGAAGGCAATCTGTGGATCCGGGCGACGTTGCCGCCGACGATCTCGCTGGAAGAAGGCAACACCTACGTCAACGAGATGCGCAAAGTCATTCGTGCGCGGCCGGAAGTCGAATCGGTGGTGTCGCAGCACGGCCGTCCCGACGACGGCACCGACGCCGCAGGGCTGTTCAACGCGGAATTCTTCGCGCCGTTGAAGCCAGCCAGCGAGTGGCCTGGCACGCACGACAAGGACGCACTGACAAGTCAGTTGCTCGTGCAATTGCAGCAGAAATTTCCCGGCGTCGAATTCAACTTCTCGCAATATCTGCAGGACAATGTCGCCGAAGCCGTCTCCGGCGTGAAGGGCGAAAACTCGATCAAGCTCTACGGCAACGATCTCGTCGCACTCACTGAGACCGCCAACAAGATCAAGGCGCAGCTTGCCACTGTGCGAGGCATCACCGATCTTTCAGTGTTCACGTCGCTCGGACAGCCGACGATTCAGATCGACATCGACCGGGCGCGCGCGGCGCGCTACGGGTTGTCGCCGGGTGACATCAACGCGACCATCCGCGTCGCCATCGGTGGTGACAGCGCGGGCGATCTGTATGAACCCGGTAGCGACCGGCATTTTCCGATCATTGTTCGGCTTGCGCCGGAATATCGCAAGAGCGCTGAAGCCATCCAGAATTTACGCATCGGCGCGCAGGGGACGAATGGCATCACGCAAATTCCGTTGAGTGAGGTGGCTTCGATCCAGCTCGTATCCGGTGCGGCGTACATCTATCGCGAGCAGCAGGAACGCTATTTGCCGATCAAGTTCTCGGTGCGTGAGCGCGATCTCGGCAGCGCAATCAAGGAAGCGCAGGACAAGGTCGCCGCGAATGTGCCGCTTCCCCCGGGTTCGCGGGTCGAATGGGTCGGCGAATTCGGCAATCTGCAGGACGCCATCAAGCGGCTTTCGATTGTGGTGCCGATCAGTCTTTTGCTGATCGCGGTGCTGCTGTGGTTCAATTTCGGCTCGATGGTCGATACGCTTCTGGCGATGAGCGTGATCCCGATGGCGGTGCTGGGCGGCGTGCTCGGACTTCTGGTTAGCGGGATTCCATTCAGCGTGTCGGCGGCCATCGGCTTCATTGCGCTGTTCGGTATCGCCGTGATGGATGGCATCATCATCCTCTCGCAATACAATCAATTGATCGACGAAGGGCTCGACCGCGTGAAAGCGGTGATCCGCACCGGTGAGCTGCAATTGCGTCCCGTGTTGATGACCTGTGCCGTCGCGGGAATCGGTTTGCTGCCGGCGGCGCTGTCGGGCGGCATTGGCTCGCAAGTTCAGAAACCGTTGGCGGTAGTGGTCGTGACAGGCATGGCGCTCGCGCCATTCGTGATCCTGATAACGCTGCCGGTGCTGATCTCGATCTTCTCGCGCCGCGCGCGCTAAGTTTTTATCTGCGCGAGTTCTTTCCGCAAAGCCGGTGCCCACTTTTGCGGAACACGCGGCGCTACTTCCCGTCCGGCGTGCGCAGACCGTGCCACGCGTCGCGCACCTGATGGTAGTGAACTTCAGGCAGGTAATCCGGGGTGTTGAGGCCGAGCGTTCGCACATCGAGCCGCCCAATCGCACTCAGCAATGTGTAGGACGCAATCACGCGGTCGCGCTGCGCAAGGATTTGGCGCGAGCGTGCGGCGGTGAGATCCTGCTGCGAGTTGAGCACGTCGAGTGTGGTGCGCTGGCCGCCTTGCGTTTCGCGACGAACGCCCTGCAATGCAATGCCGGCGGCCTTCACTTCGCTTTCTGCGGCCTGGAGGGCGATCTTGGTGCCTTCGCTGGTGATCCATGCGCTAATGGCTGCAGTGCGCGCCTGATTGCGGACCTGTTCGAGCACAAGCCGACTTTGCGTCGCGGTTTCTTTCGCCTGCCGCGTCTGGGAGGCAGCCGTGCCGCCGTCATAGATCGGGACGGTGAGATTGCCCGTCACCGATGCCTGATCGGTTGCGAACGTTCCGAGTGTGGAGTCGCTTTGGCGGCTTCGGCTTGCCGACCCCTGCACGTTCAGCTGCGGAAGGAGACTGCTCTCTGCAACGCTGATCGATGTCGTCGCAGTATCGACATCGTACATCGCACCCATCACTGCAGGATTTTCGCGGCCCGATGTGTCGACGGACTCTTGTCTGCTGCGCGGCACGAAGCGGTCGACCGTTTGCGCGGGCTGAAGTTGTCCCGGCGCCTTGCCGATCACCTGCTCGTAGGTGGCGCGGCTCACCTCGTATGCGGTTTGCGCGGCATTGAGGTCGGAGAGGCCGCGGCTGAGACGCGCATCCGCTTGCGCGGTGTCTGTCGGCGTGATGTCACCGGCGTCGAGACGCTTTTTCGCGATGCCCAGCGTTTCGCGTAAGAATGAAACGTTGCTCTTTTGGGTTTCCAGCAGGGCCTGATTGGCGATCACATTCATATAGGCAGTGACAGCGTCGAGCAGCACGCCTTGCCCGGTGTTGCGCAGCGCCTCGCGGCCTGACAGCACTTGAAATTCGGCGACGCGGACGCTGTTCGCTGTCTTGAACCCGTTGAACAGATTTTGCGTGACGGTGACGCCGATGGTCCACGGCTTTAGCGTCGCGGTCTGAACGGTATTGTCCGGAAGCAGATTGCGAACAGCCTGCAAACCTGCACTCAGACTGCCGACGATCTGCGGACGGTATCCCGCTAGCGCTTGCGGTACGCCCTCATCGGTGGCGCGTTGCTGCGCGCGAGACGCATTGATCTGCGGATTCGATTGATAAGCGCTGACCAGCGCGTCAGCCAGCGTGTCGGCCAGCGCCGCTGCGATCAGTCCGAAATGGCACAAAGCCGCGACGGCAAATCGCGTTGCAAGCACGCGCCACCCCACGCGGCCAATTTCTGAAACACGCCGAAACATTCGATCCTGCAACACAACCAGAACATCCGCCCCCGGCGATATTCTGCAATTGGTACACTGTTTAGAGGGGGTGGGTGCTGTGGGCAAACCGTTCTGAGAAGAAATACTGGGCCTGTGACAAAGTGCACTGGATTGTTATCGCCACGCGCCGTATTTGCTTGACCAATCAATGCGCTATGGTGAAATGATTGGTGAATGGCCTCAATTGCAAGCATTGCGCAGCCGGCCGCCGGGAGATCGCTGCGATCTCACGCCCTGCGATGAGATTTTAGCGACATGCCCAAAGTCTTTTCCGATCCGGAAGCGATCGTCGACGACATCATTCGTGAGGTCGGCAAGACGCTGGTGGTGGGGCTGCCGCTCGGCCTCGGCAAGGCCAACCACATCATCAATTCGCTGTTTCAGCGTGCTGTGGCCGATTCGTCGATCCATCTGACGATTTTTACCGCGCTGACGCTGGAAAAGCCGATACCGCGTGCCGATCTGGAACGGCGCTTTATCCGGCCGGTGATCGAGCGGCTGTTCGGTGGCTTCCCCGATCTTGACTACGCCCGGGCAGTTCATCGCAAAACGCTGCCGCCGAATATCGAGGTGGTCGAGTTTTTCTTCCTCGCGGGACAATGGATCGGCAATGGCTATGCGCAGCAGCACTACATTTCGGCGAATTACACCCATGCTTCGTCCTATCTGCTGACGCGGCGCGTCAACGTCATTCTGCAGCTTGTGGCAAAGCGCGTCGTTGACGGGCAAGCGCGCTACAGTCTGAGCAGCAACACCGACACCACGCTCGACCTGATGCGCGCGCGCGCCGAAGGCAAGATCGCGTTCAAGCTTGTGGCGCAGGTGAATTCCGAAATGCCGTTTATGCCGGGCGAGGGCGATCTCGCGGGCGATGAATTTCACGCGGTCCTCGACAGCCTCGAAACAGACTTTCCATTGTTCGCGCCGCCTTCGGAGCCGGTCAGCGATACGAAATACGCCATCGGTCTTCATGCGGCGGGATTGGTACGTGACGGCGGCACGCTTCAGATCGGCATCGGTCAGGTCGGCGACTCGCTGGCCCAAAGCCTGATCGTTCGTCACCGCGACCGCAAAGCGTATCTCGACGTCATGTCGCGTCTGACACCAGGAACGGCTCCGCTCGAAAGCGGGCCATTCACGAAAGGTCTCTACGGCGTCAGTGAAATGTTCTTCGAGGCATTTCTCGGTTTGATCGAAGCCGGCGTGCTCAAGCGCGATGTGGACGGCACGCTGCTTCACGCCGCGTTCTTTCTGGGACCGAAATCGTTTTATCGCGCGCTGCGCGATATGTCCCCCGCGCAGCTTGCGCGTATCCAGATGGTGCCGGTGTCATTTACCAACCAAGTGTATGGCGACGAGGAGGCCAAGCGTCGCGCGCGCATCGATGCGCGCTTCGTCAACAACGCGATGATGGCGACGCTGATGGGCGCCGTTGTCTCCGACGGACTTGAGAACGGCCAGGTCGTGAGCGGCGTCGGCGGCCAATATAACTTTGTCGCACAGGCATTCGCGCTGGAGGGCGCGCGTTCCATCCTCACGCTCGAATCTGCGCGGGGCACCGGCAGCAAGGCGTCATCGAACATCCGCTGGTCTTATGGTCACACCACGATTCCACGCCATTTGCGCGATGTCGTTGTGACCGAGTACGGTGTCGCCGATCTGCGCGGCAAGTCGGACGTCGACGTGATCGCTGCGATGCTGTCGGTCTCGGACTCGCGGTTTCAGAACGAACTGATGAAGCAGGCGAAGGATGCCCGTAAATTGCCTAAGACGTTCGAGATTCCGGACGCGCATCACGAAAATTATCCGGAGAGAGTTGCCGCGGCATTGCGGCCGGCGCGTGACGCAGGATTGTTGCCGTCATTTCCATTTGGTACGGATTTCACGGATGTCGAGCAGCGGCTGATCCCGGCGCTACTCAGCGTCAAGAATGCAGCGGAGCACCCGGTGCAATTGCTGCAGCTTGCATGGCAAGGTTTATTTGCACGTCCCGATGACAAGGCGTTGGAGGCTCTCGCACGACTCCAGCTCGACGCGCCGAAGTCGCTCTCCGACAGGCTTTATCGTGTGCTGGTGAGCGCCGCATTGGCGCGCTGCGCGAAGCTCTAAACTATTATTTATCGCGTTTTCTTCACGCGAACCGGCATCCACTTCGCTTGAAAACGCTCTAGCGGTTTTTGAAATTCGGCTTGCGCTTGTCGAGGAAGGCCGACATTCCTTCCGCGCGATCTTCCAGCCCGAACGTGGAATGAAAAAGATCGCCTTCAAGGTCCATGCCCTGCGCAAGCGTTGTCTCGAACACGCGGTTGACGGCGTTCTTTGCCATCGCCGCGACCGGCTGCGACATTGACGCGATCTTCTCCGCAATCGCCATTACTTCGCCCATCAATTTATCGGCTGGAAAAATCCGGCTGACGAGCCCGGAGCGTTCGGCTTCTGCCGCGTCCATCATGCGGCCGGTCAGGCACAGATCCATCGCCTTGGATTTGCCGACTGCGCGCGTGAGGCGCTGTGTGCCGCCGAGACCCGGAATGGTGCCGAGCGTGATTTCAGGCTGACCGAATTTGGCGGTGTCCGACGCAATAATGATATCGCACATCATCGCAAGCTCGCAGCCGCCGCCGAGCGCGTAGCCGCTGACCGCAGCTATTGTCGGCTTCTTGCAGGTCGTGACACGGTCACCACCGATATCCAGAAAATCCCGGCTATACATGTCCATGAATGTCTTGGGCTGCATCTCCTTGATGTCGGCGCCGGCGGCAAAAGCCTTCTCATTACCGGTGATGACGATGCATCCGATGGCGGGATCGGCTTCAAGGTCGGCGACGGCGGCAGCGATTTCTCCGAACACGCCATAGGACAGCGCGTTGAGGATTTTCGGCCGGTTGATCTTGACGACGCCGACCGCGCCTTTGCTCTCAACGATGATATGTTCAAATGCCGCCATGATCCGCCCCTGGTCGACGCGGGCAACAACGCCCTTAACTCGCCGCAGGCGGCAATGTGCCTTCTGGCGCCCGCCTCCGCAAGATGGCGCAAAAGACCCCGCCGGATGGCGGGGTTGCTGCAATTTTTATGAGGGGTAGCCCCGTGGCGGACCGGAATGGTTTTGCGTGATGGGGCTCAGGCGATGATAAGGCGTGCCGCCGAGGCGAGTGTCAGCAAGCTGCCGAAGGCGACAAAGATTTTTCCGATCAGAGACGAATTGCTCCACGGATTGCTCTGCTCGTTGGTGAGCACGTGCCGTTCGCCGGACGGGACGGCCTTGATAATTCGGCCGGACGGAGGGGCGGGAGAGGGCGATGAAACGGTTGCATCGTCAGCTTTCACTTCAGTCTTGTCGTCACCTAGCGCACGGTCGATGTCGTTGAGCTGGTCGGCGGCGGCAATCTGTACGCCATTCATCGTGACGATCTCGTTATCGTCCGTAGCTGCGAGGTTTCGGGCGTCGTCATCGCCGCGCGATTGCAGATTTCCGGCCGTCAGTTCCGCGCGCGCATTTGCCACGGATGGCAGCGCGGCGAGCTTCTTGAGCGCATCATCGGACTCGGTGGATTTGCCGCGGGTTGCGGCGTCGGCAAGTTTCGCGCCGTGTCTGGCGTGCGCCGAGCGCGATTTCGTTTTCACTGACGCGTGGGTTTTGTGCTTGTTGAATTTCGACAGCACGATAGGCGCATCCGAAGACGTTTTTGCCGTTGTCTTGTTTGGTTCCGCTTGCGCTGTCGGTGAAAAGCACAACCATAGTCCGAAGCCGGCTACGGCGAGCGCCGCGAGCTTTTTGTCCCTAATTTGCATGGCAATCTCCCGTCGCCTTCCCCCCGACGGCACACCATCTGCACCGCGTGACCGCAGGACGGCGGAAAAAGGGATTCTTCCGGCACAGTTGCCACGAAATCGCCTTTGTTCACGATTGCGTGATTGCAACTTTGGCCCGTAACACTTTAGGAACAGGAACGAATTGCCTTAATGGGAGCGCGCGTGCGCGAGCGGGATAACGAGTGGACCGACCTGATGCGGTCGGCCAATGCGGGTGATGCCGCTGCCTACCATCGTCTTCTGAAGGCCGTCACTCCGGTCTTGAGAGCCGCTGCGCGTCGCGGTTTGGCGCGGGCCGGACAACCGGTCGATCAATCCGAGGACATTGTGCAGGATATTTTATTCGCGGTGCATTTGAAGCGGCATACTTGGGACGAGAACGCGCCGTTCGCGCCCTGGCTGTTTGCGATTGCGCGCAACAAGCTGATCGACGCCCTGCGGCGGCGCGGCCGCCGCATCTTTGTCAACATTGACGATTTTTCGGAAACGCTGCCTGGTGCTCAGGCCGAAGAGACCTTGCCGGCGACGGAAGTCACGGCGCACCTCAACGGCCTGCCCAAACGCCAACGCGATGTGCTGCAGTCGATTTCGGTCGACAGCAATTCGATCAAGGACACTGCTGCGAAGCTCTCAATGACCGAGGGCGCCGTCCGGGTCGCGTTGCATCGCGGCTTGACGAATCTCGCAAACAAGCTGCGGGGTGACTGACGATGAAAACAGATGATCTCATTCACGCATTGGCAAGCGACGGGAAATCGCGCTGGCGGGTCGGCAATCTGCTGACTGTTGCGCTGCTTGCGGCTGTGCCGATTTCAGTCGCCGCGTTCTTCATCGAGATGGGCGTGCGGCCGGATATCGCCACCGCGGTTCAAAATCCGTTCTTCGATCTCAAATTTGCGGTCACGATTTCGCTTGCTTTGTCGGCGGTGGCGCTGAGCCTGCATCTGTCGCGTCCGGAAGCGACGCTTCGCGGCGTTGTGCTTATTCTGGCGGTTCCGGTCTTGCTTCTCGCCGGCGGAATTGCCGTCGAGATGATGCTGCCGCAGCGCGTGGCGTGGTTCGCGCGTCTGGTCGGGAGCAATTCAAAAATTTGTCTGACCGCGATCCCGATTTTGTCGATGCCGTTTCTAGCGGCAGCCCTTGTGGCCTTGCGTCACGGCGCGCCTGCGCGGCCCGCATTGGCCGGCGCGTTTGCGGGATTGCTATCGGCTGGCCTGGCGGCGACGCTTTACGCATCCCACTGCACGGACGATTCACCGCTGTTCGTCGCGACCTGGTACACGCTCGCCACTCTGCTCGTCGTGGCAATAGGGGCGCTGGCCGGTTCTCGCGTCTTGCGCTACTGAAATTCTGGATTCTTTAGACGCTTATCAGGCCGCGGGTTCGGCCTGTTCGGTGTTCTGCCGCATGCGGTGAAAGCGCAAGACCTGCTGCGCGGTGGTCATGCGCAGCATCTCATAG